>JAYENI010000022.1:0-17483 GCA_034722015.1 Pseudomonadota bacterium | reverse complement strand
TTCAGGACGTGATGCTCAAGTTTCAGCTGCGGGCCAGGCAGAAGGGCATCGATATCGAGGTCGACATCACGCCCGACGCGCCGTTCGTCAACGGCGATATCGGGATGATCGAGCGGGTACTGAACAACCTGCTGGAAAACGCCCTGCAGCACACGCCCGAACACGGCCGCATCAGGCTGTCGGTCGGCCCGGACGCGCGCGGGTGTGTCGTGGCGGTCGCAGATACCGGGGACGGGATCCCGGGAAAGGATCTTCCGCACGTGTTCGAACGGTTCTATCGCAGCGCCAGCCGGGGCAAACGAAACGGCGGGGCGGGACTGGGCCTCGCGATTGCACATCGCATCGTCGATCTCCACGGCGGAAAACTGTCCGTGGACAGTGAGGCGGGGACCGGTTCCGTGTTTGCTTTCAACCTTCCCGCGGCACCCACCTCCTGAGTGACTTCATCTCATCCCATCGACGTTTCGGTGCGCGTGCGGGGTTGTCGGGGGAATTTCCTCTTGACGCCCGGTGCCGCGATCTTGTGACAAAAAAGTGAGATCTCCGTGAAATCCCTGTGAGGTCGGTACGCCAAACTCACACCCGAGTCTGGCGCATGTCGCAGTCGGACACACATCAAATCGCAGGAGAATTCACGTGAAAAGCAAACTGATTGGTCTGGGTCTGGCCTCGATGGTCGGGGCTGCATCTGTCTCGGCAGCCGAGTTGGAGGTCACCGTCACCAATGTGACGCGCGGCACGATATTCACCCCGATCCTGGTCGTCAGCCACTCGTCGGGTCTGGATCTGTTCGAACCGGGACAGCCTGCCGGCGACGAGCTGTCGGCACTTGCCGAGGGTGGCGATACGGGCCCACTCGCGGAAAAACTTGCCGAAGATTCCCGGTTCGTCGATTCCGCAAGCAGCGGAGGACTTTTACTCCCCGGTGAGTCCGTCACTGTAAAGGTCGACGCACCCTCACGCCGCAGCCGGGTAAGCCTGGCTGCCATGATGCTCCCCACCAACGACGGGTTCATCGCCCTGAACGGTGTGGACACCCCGATGCTCAATCGCACTCTTACCTATCATGCAAACGGTTACGACGCAGGCTCGGAGCCGAACGACGAACTGTGCGCGAACATTCCCGGTGGTGGCGGCTGTGAGGGCGAGGGCGGTTCTCCCGGGGTCGGTGGCGAGGGCCATGTCCACGTACACAACGGTATCCACGGAAGCGGCGACCTCTCCCCTGCCGCCTACGACTGGAAGAATCCGGTGGCGCACATCTCCATCAAGAAGGTGAAGTGACCGGACAAAGTTCCCTCGCCCCGGCGGGGAGAGCGAAGCGAGGGGCCGGGACAGGGTGAGGGAGGAAACCCTCAAGCCCTGGCAGCGCTTCCCCTCGCGACGAACCCCATTCCCGGACAGGCTCCTAGTGACGCCCTCCGCCGGCGAGGGCGCCGCCAACCGACGCAGCGTCCTGTAGGATTACAGTTTCTGTGGTCGCAGGATCCTGAATTCCAATGTTTGGCGCAACGAGCCAGGGGAACGATTGCAATGGTCCGGACACGACCGGGATTTCGGGTCTGCCAGATGGTCCCGGCTTCCTGATCCCGGGCCGGAGCAAAGTGCAGTGCACATGGCCCCTTCCGGGCCTGCCATGGTTTGTGTGCCGCAAGTCCGGCCTGCGGGAATGTCTCCTTGGCCTCGTGTTGCTGGCCCACCTGTTTCCGGAAAGTTCGGCCCTGGCGGGCGGCTGGCGATTGGGAAACGAACAGGACCTTCCCCTGGAATTGCGCCAACGCGGCTGGCGCGTCCTGGCCAACCGGGACCACGAGCCGACCCGGTTCCTGTGGCGGGAGAACGGCGTCGTTCAGGTCGATACCGATGATTCGGTGGGTTTCCTGTTCCGGGAATTGAGCGCGGATGAACGCAGGGCCCACTCGATGAGCTGGCGCTGGCAGGTGGCGCGTGATCTGCCACCGGCCGACCTGTCCAGGCGCGACGCGGACGACCGTCCTCTTGCCGTGCATCTCTGGTTCGACCTGCCGGAGACGCAGACGAGCTGGTGGACCGAGACCGGGCGTTCCATATTTCGGTGGACGGGCCTGCCCGTGCCGGGAAGGACCATCACCTACGTGTGGGGTGGCAAACACGATTCCGGGGCCAGCTTTCCGAGTCCCTACCGGCCGAGGGACGGGCGTGTGATCGTGCTCCGGCCGTCGGGTTCCCCGGTGAATACCTGGCAGGACGAACGCATCGAGCCGGACGCCGATTATGTAAAGTACTTCGGCGCTCCGGCTGTCGCCCCCCGCTTTGTGGTGATATCCGGTGACAGCGACAACCGGGGTGGGACCAGTTCGGGTCTGGTGACGTTGCCGGTATTCCGGTGAACCGCGTGACGGAGATTCTGCAAGACCGGGCCCCGGTTGCCGGTGACCGCGGGCCTTCGGGTGCCGGGAGAGCGGCACATGTCGGGTCGACATGTCGATGAAGGTCCCGGAGGTCTCGGTGATCATCCCGGTACTCAACGAGGCCCGAAATCTGGCGCTGCTGCTTGTCGCCCTGGATGCCGAGACGGTGTCGCACGAGGTGATTGTGGTGGACGGCGGCAGCAGTGACGGAAGTGTGGACATCGTCGGCGGTCTCGGGGTCCGTGTGCTCAGAGGGCCGCGCGGACGCGGTCAACAGCTTGCGGCCGGGGCCGTGGAAGCCCGTGGCGACACGCTGCTGTTTCTCCATGCCGATACCCGCCTTCCGTCGGGCGCGTTGAGCGCAATGACCCGCGCCCTGCATGCGCATCCCGACGCGCCCGGGGGTAACTTCCGGATCCTGTTCGACGGCGACCGTCGTTTCGACCGCTGGCTGGAGGGTTTCTACGCCTGGATCCGGTCGCGCGGTTTCTACTATGGGGATTCCGGGATCTTCGTTCGCCATGACGTGTTCCGGCGTCTGGGCGGGATTCGACCGATCCCGGTCATGGAAGACTATGATCTGGTGCGCCGCCTGGAGGCGGCGGGACCCACCCTGTGTCTCGGCGAACCGCCCCTGGTCAGCTCGTCACGGCGCTTCCGCGGCCGTCATCCAACCGCCATTTTCCTCGGCTGGGTCCGGATTCACGTCCTGTTCCATCTCGGCGTCGCCCCGGTCCGCCTGGCCCGCCTTTACGACAACGAGCGCCGACGGCAGCAGCGTGTGTAAGCGATTAGCCGGTAGGCCGTACTACGTCGAACTGAGGTGATGAATAGAGCCGGCGCTTACGGGCCAGTGCGGGAACCGGAATCAACTGCACGAACTTTTTGCCGTCGATCCGGAGCGCCCGTTTTTTGAAACCCTCCGTATGGGTAGCACGCCTCTTGTGGGGTTTGTTCCCAACCCGTTATCCCCGATCGGATGAGTGTAATATCTCAATCATCCCGAGCATCTTGGTAGGGTGGATTGAGGAGCGCTAGCGACGAATCCACCAACGGCGTCGGTTTTGGTGGATCCGCTTCGCTTGATCCACCCTACCTTTCCCAATTCGTACGGGGTTTTTTTACAAGTTTCGGATGAGTCATTGGAAAGCCTGAAAGACAAGACGATCTTCGTGACCGGCGCCAGCCGCGGGATCGGCCGTGCGATCGCGGTGCGTGCCGCGAAGGACGGGGCGAATGTGGTGGTCGCGGCCAAGACCGACAGACCGCACCCGAAACTTCCGGGCACCATCCACAGCGTGGCGAAGGACGTCGTGTCCCAAGGCGGAAACGCGCTCGCAGTGCGGTGCGACATTCGGGACGAGGACCAGGTCACCAACGCGGTGATCCGTGCGGTGGAACGGTTCGGCGGGATCGATGTGCTCGTCAACAATGCGGGCGCCATCAGTCTCACCGGGACCCTCGAGACTCCGATGAAGCGCTACGACCTGATGATGGACGTCAACACCCGCGGCAGCTACCTCTGTGCCCGCGCCTGCCTGCCGCACCTGCTGAAATCGTCCAATCCGCACATCCTCATGCTCTCGCCGCCCATCGATCCGGACCCGCGCTGGTTCCGGGACCACACCGCGTACACGATGTCCAAGTACGGCATGAGCCTGTGTGTCATCGGACTTGCCGGGGAGTTTCGCGAGGCCGGCGTCGCCGTCAATGCTCTGTGGCCCCGCTCCGTCATCGCGACCTCCGCCCTGCTGGCGCTCGGCGGCAAGGTCAGACCGCAGAACTGCCGCAGCCCCGAAATCGTCGCCGACGCCGCCCGCGCCATCCTGCGTCGCGACAGCCGAACCTGCACCGGCAACCACTTCCTTGACGAGGACGTGCTCGCGCAGGAGGGCATCACGGACCTGGATCGCTATGCGCTGGACCCGGGGGAACCGCTTCAGTCCGATCTGTTTGTCGAGCCCCCTTTTCCCGATTCGCAGGCTTAGCTCGGGAATGTAAGGATACTGGATTCTCCCCACCGCTTGATTGATGCGATAACATCTCGCATCTTGACATCAGATTAGGAGTACTTTACGGTCGGTCGGCATGAGAACAACTCTGGAAATTGACGATGACGTGATGGCTGCGGCGCGAAGCCTGGCCCGGCAGCGTCATGAGACGATCGGGCGGGTGGTCTCGGATCTTGCTCGCCTGTCACTGCTTCACCGGCCCAAGGTCACTACCCGTACCGGCGTTCCGTTGTTACCGGTAAAGGACGGCTCACAGCTGATCACCATGGAGATGGTCAACGAGTTACGTGACGGCGACAAGGAAGGATGAGCGCGTACTTGCTCGACGTGAATGTACTGATTGCTTTGCTGGATCCCGCCCATATTAACCATGAAGCCGCGCATCACTGGTTCGCAAGAATCCGCAAACAGAATTGGGCAACCTGCCCCATCACCGAAAATGCGGTGACAAGAATTCTCTCGAACCCAGGCTACCCATCCATTAACTGGATGCCGAACGAGGTCATGGACCATCTCGATGGTTTCCTCACCGAGGAACAGGGCCACATCTTCTGGGAAGATTCCATATCACTTCAGGACGAGTCTCTGTTTGACCGTTCGATGATTCGCGGCCACAAACAGCTGACAGATATTTATTTGCTCGGATTGGCCGTCAGGCACCAGGGGAAACTCGCCACGTTTGACCGTTCGATCCCCTGGAAAGCCGTCAAGGAGGCAAGCAAGGGCAGCCTGGCGATACCGAAGTAACCGATGGATCGTCGCCGACGCCGCCCGCGCCATCCTGCGTCGCGACAGCCGAACCTGCACCGGCAACCACTACCTGGACGAGGACGTACTCGCCGAGGAGGGCATCACGGATCTGTACCGCTACGCACTGGCGCCCGGGGAGTCGCTGGCATCGGACCTGTTCGTCGAGGCCCGTTGACCCGATTTGCGGGCCGCTCCGGGGAAAAAGGGATGCTTGATATCTCGACAGGCAGACCACTTTTTTCGTCGGCAGGGATTCAGGGACCACGGCGAGAACCCCTGGGTCCAGCGTCACATGCGATCCTTCGGAGGGTGTCGCAAAAGATACACGTAGCCTGGATGGAGCGGCAGCGCAATCCGGGATTCCTTGCTGTCGCCGACCAGGGACACCTCAATCCGTATTTTCCATTCGACATATACTGCCAAAGGCGCATCGAGATTGAAATCAGAAACAGAGGACGGGATGACGATTGATTTACTGCGTGCCTTCCGGTTCCCGTGCCTCATGGCGGGAATCGTCTTGTTCTGGGGTCTTTCGTTCCGTTCCATGGCCTGCGAACTGGAAACTACGGTCAGCGAGTCGACGCCCGCGGAGGTCGGTGCCTTCTTCGAACGTCAGGACAAGGACGTCGTGACATTTATGGGCTATTCGGGCGCGGGATACGAAGACGAGGCGTCGATGCTCGAAAAGGCGGCGCGGGTTCTGGACGAATTTGACTCCTCAAGGACGATCGTGAATATCGGGGCGACGCCTGACGGCATCGGGGCGGTGTACAAGCTGGCCAAACGCCGGGGATTCGTCACGACGGGCATCGTGTCGACGCAGGCAAAGAAGTACAACGCGGAACTTTCCCCCTGCGTCGACTATGTTTTCTATGTGGAAGACCCGATCTGGGGAGGATTCATGGATGGCGACAGACTGTCGCCGACCTCGTCCGCGATGGTCGGGAACAGCGATGTGCTGATCGGCATCGGGGGCGGTGAAGTCGCTCGTGATGAACTACTGTCTGGAAGACGCTCAGGCAAGGACGTGCGCTTTATCCCGGCCGATATGAATCATGAAAAAGCACGAGACAAGGCGCGGAAAAAGGGCATGTCGCCACCGGCGGTATTCGGCGGGGCCGCCGGCGAGGCGTTCTGAGTGCATATGGCGGCTCGAGATATACGGCCCCTCCTGAGAGGGTTTTCGGCTTCACGGGGAGGTAGAGAAATGGTTGACGCGCTGGCATCATCGAGCTTTCGGTTTTTCTCGCGCGTCCCCTGCTCTGCGTGGGTCTTCGGGCCGAGTTTCCAGGCGGATATGTTTGAAGCGTGGATCGTTGACTAATTGGTCAAGTACTTGGCGGAATTTCATTATGCGAGGTGAGGCGTTAATGGATAGCCGAGCCTGCATAGCCTCCTCGAGCTTAAGGCGTTCTTTCAGGGACGCAACAAAAATATCCGTCGCACTCTTGGGCTCTATCGCATTGGGTTCGCGTGCGGTTAGGGCGCTGTTCGGATATTTCAGTACTTCGACCAGTTGCTCGGCGAAATCGACGTCTTCATTGAAACGCAACAACTGTGTGATTGCATCAGCCCAGGCTGCGGCCTCTTCGGCAGACCATGTCTCCGCCAACGCGATCCGCGCCTCGGTCAGCGCCTTTTCACGCTGTTTCTCATTGATTTCTGGATCCACTGCCACTGCCGCCAGAGCACGTGCTATTGCTTCACGGGAAAAACTGTACTGGCTGTCCCTGGGCGTGCTGGACTGACTCAAGTAACCCAACAGTCCATCAACCGTCGTGCGGGCGGTCTCCCGGCTTCCCTGACAATGGCATTTGACTGCCAGTGCCAGCACGCGTGCCTTCAGGCCCGTTTGGAGTTTCGAATTATCCTCCTGCTCCATACGTACCGGGTGGATCGACTGGCAGTTCAGCGGCACATTGAACCCGGCGGTGCCGGCCAGCGTTTCCAGAGCTGGACCGCGGGTGCAGGTCGCCTCGACCAGGGGGGCAAGCATTCGTGCGACGAAGATTTGATTTCTTCTCGCCTGATAAGGAGTACGTTCCGGCGCGTCTGCAAAGTCTAGCGATCCGGGTGACGAACTGGCAGACTCTGCGCCCGGATTTCGATCAACTTTCAGCAGCTCATGCGCCCGATCGGCCAACCGGTCGAGCCCCCCTTCCTCGCCGGCATGCTGCCGAGCGACGATCTCGAAAGCTTGGGCCAATGCAAGAATCACGGCCGGATCACCATTTGCCGGCCACTCATTGGTGACCGACAATAGCCTCTCCAGGACGTCAATCTGAACCTCCCGAGGCGAGGTGGCAATCAGAGACACCAGTGATCGCGCTATTTTGATCGCCCAAGGTTTGGTTGCTTTTACCTCTAGGCTTTCGATGGCCTTTGGCATTGCATTCTTTAGAGTTTCCTCCTGATCGGCGCTCAACTGACGGCCGTCAGTCGTGAAGAACCTGGTGGCTACGGCCAGCCCGGACGTGCTCTCAAAGTTGTCCTCCGCAGTCTCGCTAAAAATGCTATCGAACACCTTTCTTGTCGCAATTTCGTCAGCGGCGTACAGTTCTGGTCCGACGCACGCCAGCACGCGCCCGAATGCCCAATCCGTTTTCTCCATTTCGGGTTGTGCGATGAACTGCTGGAAACGGTTAGTGGCCGCCTTGCGGCATTGCTCGTCGAGCCGATCGCTGAGAGCCGCGGTTGCGCACGCGAGCATGGCCTCGGACCAGGAAACGTCGGTTCTATCCTTGGACAGTTCTTGCTGGAGACGATTGGAAAATTGCTGTCTTTCTTCCTCTGGCCAGCGCAGGCCTACCGCCCGTATGATGGGTAACGGGTTGGATCCCAACTCGTTGAGGTTGCCTCCGTCGACCATCTGCGCGACGAAAAACTTGCGCACGTCGGAATCGGCACCCACCAACCGCCAAAGATTGTCCACGTACTCGTGACCGTAATTGAATCGATATGCGGAAAAGCCATCCCAAAGCTCGGACGCTCTACCTTTGGCTATCTGCTCGGCTAATTCTTGTTGCTGTAGTGCAACGTGCCACCCCCACCCGGCGATCAGGATGACGATTACCAGTGGGAGTGCCTTGATAGCCTCGTTCCAGCGTTTCATTTTTCTGAGGTGCCTGAAGCGCTGGGCGAATTCGGCCTCTGATTTCGCGGCCGCCTCCGGTGTCGTGCCGTAACCCGATACGGCGTTGCTGGATGTTGCGGCAAGTGTGCTCGCTGCCGGTTCGTACCGCCGCGCCCACGCCGCCGTATATCGTGGAACAACGCGAAATGGCCTAGAATCCAGCGCCAACTGGCTGACCAAGCGAGCGAGTGTGTCGCGACCGAGCAAGCCCCCGCTATCATCGAACCACGACCGCAACAGTCGCCTAGGGCTTTGCCTCCATTCTTTGTAGTGTTCGCTGAGCTCGCGGTAGGCCTTACCCGCTTCACAGTCCTGTCTGAGCCAACTGCGCAATCTGGTCCAGTTGCGCATCAGGGACTCGTGCGACACGTCCATCAAGCCATCACGGCGCAGCCAGATCAGGCGATGGTCCAGGTAGAAGCGTCGAACGAAGGCATCTACGTCGTCGTCCGTTACGGTGCGGCCGGCCACTCGGACGATCTCTTCCCGGGTCGTGTAGCGGCGCTTGCAGTTGCCGCGGTCATCGATCTCACCCATCAGGCACAAGGCGGTCTCAGCAACCCTCCGTTGCACAGCGGTCAGCGCTGGACCGTAGCGGTCGCCCTGGTACATCTGATCAGCGGTATATCTCAGGCAACACCGCAACAGCCAGCCATCATCGTGCTCACCGTCACGCACGTTAACCAGTTTTCCCCAGTCCTCGAAACCGAGTGCTTCGGCCAGGTCATCCAGGGTGATGACGGGTTTCAGCTCAGACGTGCCGGCCTGCGCCTCGCGTTCCCAGCGGGCCCGCACCTGCCGCCACAATACCGACAGCAGGTGCTGCAGCAGCGGCAGGTGGTCTGGGTCGTAGGCGATCTCCTGGGTCGCATCCAGCAGTTCAGTGACGACCCGCACCTCGAATGGGCGCAGGTCGATTTCGCCCGGCGGCAATTCACCTTTGATCAGACCGGCACGAAAAATCGGGGGGCGTATCGGTGCGACGATGGCTTCGCGCAGTTCGACCTCTTCGAGCCGTCGCGTCAAGAATGAGGTCGCGTTGATGAAGTCCGGGAGTTCGATGAATTCGGCGCAGCGGTGCAGGTCGTCGCTGCGAATCGTGACGGTGAGGTACAGCCCAGGGAACTCGCTGCGCCGCTTCCAGTAGTCGATGACCAGCGCAACCAGGCGCGCAACCTGGGGTTTGCCGTGCACCTCGGCGCGAAACAGCTCTTCGAACTGGTCGATCACGACCAGCAGATTGGCATGTTCCCGGGTTTGCGGCGATAGCCCCGGATCGATGTCCAATTGGTCCAGAAAAGCCGGCAGGAATCCCCCCAGACCGGACGGTCCGTACAGCACACGGCGAATATCCCGTGCGCGGCGATCGGCGGGGGCGCGAGCCTGCGGCTGCCCGCGCAGGGTCAACTCAAGCGCCCTAACCAGATTGTCGATCGGTTTTGCGCCCGGCATGAAGATCGCGACCCGCCACAGGTCCCCCCGCCCCGGGATGAGCTTGCGCCGCAACGCTGGCACAACCCCGGCGCGGACGATCGACGATTTGCCGCAACCTGAACCGCCAAGCACGGTCACGCAATTTTCGTTGGCCAAGCGGCGGCCAACCTCCCGCACCTGGGCCTCCCGTCCCTTGAAGAACTGCGATTCATCGTCCAGGAAGGGGCGCAGACCCGGGTACGGCGGTATGCCGTTCAGATCAGTGTCCAGTCGCTTCAGGCGCTCGCGGTCATCGGACATTGGTTAGGCCCCTCGACTCGACAAACGTTGTTGCTTCCAAAGGATCTCGAACAGGTGTCTGACGAACTCCTCGACTTCTTCCTTCTTGTAATCCAGGTGATGGTCCATCGACCGAAACCGGACCACGCTCCAGTCATCGGTCGGTTTGTACATTCCCTTCTTGCGCATGTAGAAGAGCCCGGGAAAGGTATTCTTTAGCAATACGCTGTCGAGGTTAGATATCGTCCGCTCCTGTTCGAGGAACGCTTTGATGTCCTTGTTTTCGTTATAGACGATGATCACGCCGAGCGGCTTGTCACCGCTGTCATTATTCATCTGGCCGGCCAGAACCTCCCAGTCAGCTTCTCCGAACTTGAGTCTGGCGTTCAGGGCTCGATCCTCCTCCGCTTGCTCGGCACAGTATTTATCGAATCGCGTACGCACGATGTCCGTTGCCTCGTCGATGGTGTCCTGATCTGTTTCCTCCCACTCGACCAACACCCTTGCGACCATGCGATTCGTATGTTCAGAAGCTGTGCCGAGTTTGGCTTCACCGGCAAGTTCGGTGGCCATTTCACGCACCCCGCAACGGCGCGTCTTTTTTTCGGGCAGTTCATCGATGAAGACTCGGTCGAAATCTTTGATCGGATCACCGGCAGTCGCCCCGGCGTCTGACGGTTGCCACCAGATCAACGGCAGATCAGGACTGTCCGCGACACCTCGGGATTCCTGCAGCAGCTGCAGTTGAATCCCGAGATGCCCACCGGGTGGGTCCCCTCGCTCGACCACCGGCGCATAACCGTCGAACGGCAGTACCAAGGTGCTGACTCCTTTCAACATTCCACGGACTTTGTCGCGGTCGCCCAAGTCGGCCGCTTCGATGATTACGACTTTGGTCTTGCCCAGGGCTTCGACTAGGGCGCCTTTCAGTGCGTCCCTGGCCACCTCCAGGTGGGGTGGAACCGCACCGATCGCGAAGAGATGCCTGGACACAATCGATGGTGGTGCGCCAATGCGCTGCGACCGGCACGCTACCAGTTTCTTCGCGAGTTCCTCGACCAGGGGCGTGCAACGTTCATGAAAATAAGAGTCGGCCTTGTCTTGGTCCTGGTCCTGGTCCCGGTACACGGGGACCAGCCTATCGTCGCGCAGAAAATCCTCCACCCGAATCACCTGCTGTGCCAGACTCTGGAGGTCCCGCCAGAGTTTGTGACGCCTCTCGGGTAAGTGTTCCGGTTCGTCGCCTTCCTGCAGCTTCTCGACCGCGTCGCTGTCGAGCACGATCAGGTACAGGCGCTCCTTCGCATCCTGGAAGGTAGCGCCGGCAGTGTCGCGAAAAATGTCGAGCTCGGATAGGCACCAAGTGGAGTTCAAGTAGCCCCGACCGAGAAAGATGATCAGAAAGTGCGAGTGTCGCACCTTCTCGTCAATTGCGGCCTCGAGAACGCCACTAACCGGGAAACCGGTTTTGTCCCGACATACGCGGAACGCCGATGCCTGGTCGCGAAACGCATTGGCGGTACTTCTCAGCTGCGAGACAATTTTGTCCTTTAAGTACCTTTCGAAGTCGCTGACCCATTGATTGTGTCGGCTGTCGTCGTCATGCGAATAACTCAGGAAAACATCATAGTGATCGTCGCCATCGTTACAGAATCCCATCGCCCGCGGCCTCCTGATAACCTCAATACACCCCCGCAAAAACATCGCGTAAGTTTTCCATGCATATATTGAGTATAGAGAAAATGGACGCCGGCACTTTCTATTCGAAACGGGGTTGGTGCAGCGCGCAAAAGTTTCTCAAGTCATGAGTGAAAAAGTTCTTGTAACCTGCTCTATTCCAGTAGTTCATAAGAGAGGCTTCGCCGAGGAGAATCAGACGAAACAGCAGACAGGGTGGCTCGACTCTTAATTGTGAGGAACAATAGAAAGGGACTCCTCAAATTTTATTTCCGGGCATCAAAATTGAATGCCGGGGTAATGTTTACCGGACAGAAAGCGCACGGCTTGCAATCAGGGCGTCGCCGCTGTTGTAGAGGCGGATCCGGTAGGGACCAGGTTCGCTCAGCGTCTTCCAGGTAAAGGTGCGAAACCCTCTCCCGGTGTTTTCTTTGACCTTCAAATTGCTGATGCGAAATTCCTTGCCACCTTTTAGCCATTTCAACACCAGGGTCTCCTCTCTGGGTGCGTTGATTCGGGCATAGACATAGATCTTGCCGGGCTTGAAGGCACTGGCCTCACCTCGGCATTCGAGTCGCTTGACGTCGGCGCAGGTCAGGAAGTTTTTGTCTGAGTTGCGGACCGTGGCGTCGCGGACGACCAATGCTTCCAGAGGACGCAGTCGCTTCTCGGCGGCGGCCTTCTCCGATTGGTTTCCCACCTGCCGACAAGTCTTCCAAAGCGCGAGTTTCTCCGTTACCGTAACGTCGTCGCCTGCCTGTTCGGCCGAAATGCACTCGACAGCGGATTCGACCGAGTCAGGGAACAGTAACTCGGCGGTGGACTGGGCGGAGGTATCCCTGGCCGCGGCGACCCGCAGTTGATCCCCGGCCCGACGTCCCTCAGGAACCTCTGTCGCAGGTAAGCTCCCTTCCAATCCGGCGAACTCGCTCAGATCGGCCTCTCCCGGTCCGGCGGGGTTCGTCGCTTCGACCGGAAAAGCGTCGGTGGAAGTCACCACATCGAGCTCTTCGACACTCTGCGCCAGCTTGCGCTCGACCTCTTCCAGGTTTTCCACACCGGCCGCGACATCATTGGCCGCGCTTTCCCTCTCTTCCTGCCCCTCCCCGAGCTGTTCCAGCAATCTGGCCTCAGCCTGGGCGGCTGCCAACGCAATCTGTATCTCTTTCTGCTTCGTGCGGTCACCGCCACTCACGGCCAGGTCCTGAAGCTCACGGGTGAGTGTCTCGATCTCCTCCTGCACACGCGCCTGGGCGATCTGATTCTTTTGCTTTGCCGCCTCTTCCTGCGATTTCAGGCGCTGCAAGAATTGCTGCGCCCGGTTGATGCTGATCTGGGTCAACTCCAGATCCGCCTTGGTCTGCATCAGCTTTTGTTGCGCGATCGCAGCCTGCTCGTCGGCCTCGCTCTGTTGCTCGATTGCCGCCGCCAGCGCGTCGTCGATATCGGCCAGCCTCTCGAACATCCGGACATAGGGGAAGGCGACCAGCGCAGCAACCGCGAGTATCGGTAGAGAAATCCTCAGGAATGTGCGGCGCCGGCAGGCCGCTCGACTGGCGTCGAGAAAAGTCATGGCTTCATCGAAACCGGGTTCATAGCGCTCTGCCCAGGCGGCATTCGGCCTGGCCTGTTGCCGCCAGTTGAGGGCAATTTGAAGATCGGGATTGCGCCAAAGCCCCGCCGCGCCCTGTTTGTGCAGGTCGGCAGTTTCGGCCACGCGACTGTAGGTGCGGGCGGACTGGGTTTCCTCGTCCACCCATTTTCCGAGGCGTTTCCAGATCCGGATCAGACTCTCATGCGATATGTCGACCACGCTGTCGTCGCTGAGCAGTACTCCAGGTGACGGCATCAGGAACGAGCGCCCTTCCTGTCGAAACGCGTCGATCACCGGCAGAACATTTTCGCGCGCGGCACCAGCAGTGGCGCAGAGGTCCGAGACAGTCGCCGGATTACGCATCTCCCGGTTGTCGGATCCACGACCCGTCAGCCGTTTGAAGATCTTCTCGGCGATTGCCCTGCTCTGCTTGTCGGGCAGGGCTTCATAGGCTTCGTCGGCGTGGCGTGACAGGGCCTCATCCATGCCGCCGGTGGCTTCGTAGTGAACCAGATCAATGGGTGTGTCCTGATTGTGGCCTGCTTCCCAGATACTGTATGTGCGCATCATGGCATGCTGCATGATGGGCAGTTGATCCGGGTTGTCGCCAATGTCGTTGAGCAGTCTTTGTACCAATGGCGGTGTGATGGTTGCTCCACCCACCGCGATTGGCCCCGTGATCGCCTTGCGGCGTTGGTCCCGGGTCATGCGGGGAATCAGGTACTGCCCTGCGTTGATGGCCTCCGGCAGCCCTCGAAATCGGGTGCAATCGCCGAGGTATTCGGAACGCATGGTGAGCATGACGTAGATCGGCAGATCACTCTGGTTCACCGCCTCGAGCAGCAGTTTGACGAAAGCCGCCGCCTCGTCTTCGGTTCCGCGTCTTCCGCTCGTTGGATTGATTCGGAAGAGTTCTTCGAACTGATCGACGATAACCAGAAAATTCTCGCCCGGCGCCATTCGAGCCTGGCGTGTCACGTCGATCAGACCCATGGCGCCATGGCGCAGCACCGTCTCCGTAATGGCGCGACGCATTTCCGGATCTCCGTCTTCATTGCCGAAGAGATCCGGCGCACTCAGCGCCTTCGCTAACGCTCTGATCGGCGCGTCGCCCGGGCGCATGATCGCCACTCGCCAGCTTGAGCCGGCGCCGACCATGTAACCACCATAGAGGTCCGGCAGCATCCCTGCCTTGACCAGAGACGACTTGCCACTTCCCGATGTGCCCACCACGGCGATGAACCGGTTCTCCCGGAGCTTGCGGAGCAATTCGTCGGTAGCGTTCTCCCGGCCGAAGAAGAGATGGCTCTCGCTCGCCTCGAATGGTCTCAGTCCGGGAAACGGGTTGAAGTTCTCCATCAGGCGCTACCCGTCCGTGCCTTGTCCACCGTCGCCATCATGGGCTCCAGATCGGACGCCGAAAATTCGTCAAAGGCCTTGATGACCATGGCCTCGCGGGTCCGGAATCTCTGCTTCTGGACGGTATCCGGCGGACCGAGATAGACCACGGTGGCAAGTTTCGGCTTGTAGCGGTCATAACCCGGCAGCTTGCGCAGATCCTTCAGCTTGGCGCTGAGCCAGAGGTCTCTGGCTTGCCCGCAGTAGAGGACGATCAGATCGCTGGTGGCCAGTTTGTCGTTGTGATCCTCCCGAACCTCGTGTTCGTCACCTTCGAAGGCCGGGAACACGACCTCGAGACCCCGATCGTAGAGATAGTCAGACAGCGCCTGGGTCGCCTCGAAATCACATTGATCGCAGACCAGGTAGGCCTGAAGCCAGTCCTCGTCTTCGACTGCCGGCGTACTGGGTTTCTCCTCCTCCTTCTCCTTCAATCGATCACGCACGACGGTCTTGAGTTCTTCCAGACTGGTCATCAACACATCGGCACCCGCCTGGGCGGCTTCGTCGACCTGAATCTGTTCGATAAACTTGGCCTGTCGCGGGTCAGTCGCCACCAGGCCCGGCGGCATCCAGATCAGTCGGGGCAGGCCCCGCTCACGACTGAAGCGGGCGGCTTCCGCATTCTGAATGCGTATCACCGAGCGTCGCTCGCCTTCGGGAACCAGACCGGACTTTTCACCGATGAGGTGTATGGCAAGACTGCTGCGTTCCAGGTAAGACTCGACGGCTTTGTGCAGACCTTCGGAATCCAGGGGCAGTGGCCGATCCGGAAGCACCGGATGACCCAGTTGACGCAACTCGGTCTTGACGCGGTCGCGCTCCTCGCTCAGATCCGATGTCGTTTCAGCCAGATACACCGGTGGCCTGGGAGCAGATGCCGTCGCGTTGCCTTCGAGCGCCTTCAGCGTTGTCAACAGATCGGCGATCTCGTACGCGGTTTCGTAGGTCTTGGTCAGGTAACTCTGTTTTGCCTCGGGCCCGAACTCCTTGCGAAACTCGTAGGGTTTTCCGGTTGCAGGGTCGATGCTGAAAAATTCGTAACCCAACAGCTGATCCAGGGGGGAGGGCTGCTCGTCTCGAGCAATCCTGGTTTTGACGACCTTGAAGATTCGACTCTTGTCCTCGACCCTGACGCCCCCGGTAGACTGGGCGCCCTGCTCGAAACACTCGAGTTCACGAAGGCACCATTCGGACTTCAGGTATCGCGGAGAAACGATGCTGACAAGCAGCGCGGTCTCGGGTAGGGAGTCGACCAGGGTGTCGCTGAAGAAGTCATTACCCTGCAACTTGGGGTCCCGCCATATCTGGACGTTCTCTCCGGAGATCTGCTTGATAAAGGCCTCGAGAGTCTGGTGAAACTCGCTGATCCAGCCGGCCTCGCCCTCCATCAACGGCTCGTTGTCAGAGTGGGCATAGCTGATGAAGATGTCGTTCTTGAACGGTGTTGCCTGAGTCATGCTGAGCTCCGTTTCTCTGTATGGCGCGCTTCGAGCCCCTTGATCCGCCGGCGTGTTTCACGAAGTAGAGTCTACGCCGCGGCGGCGTCCTCCAGATCCGTGACTCTCGGGAGTATGGCCTCCTATCGTAAGTCTTCCAGGTCCCGGTTGGTGGAGGAGATGAATACCCGGTGCATACTGGTTCCCTGTCAGTGTGGCTTTCCAGCCTGCTTTTCGTCAAGACAATGTACTCTAAATTGGCATGGCCAGGATGCGGGTTTCGGTGTGCGTCTGTCTCTAGTGAATGCTGTTCTCTCCGATCCTGTCAGATAGAAATTCCTACCGACATAAGTGGCACTACGTAGGCAAGATTTCGTTTCCAAAACTTGGACTACACTCGCAAGGAGAGAGCTTGAGTAGTCGCCTGAAATTATCCATCTAATAACGGTGCGTTTGATTCTTTGGCGGCACCCGGATTCGGGGTCTCGCCTGAATTGAGCGCTCGCCGTATGCATTGGGACCTTATCGGCAGACCTGACGAGAGCGTGCGAATGGTCGTGCGCTCATGCCCCTTCCGATTCGGGAGATCCGCGATGGACCCATCTCTGGTCATGTTTGCTATCGAGTCCGCGGTCCGGCTCGGAAACAAGCTCAACGAGGTACTGGTCGACAAGGTTCACGAACGCCCCCTCGTGCTGCCGCTCGGGGACAGTTACGCCGACGTCACCGAGATCAAGGCCGTCAGGTTTTTCGATCAACCCGAGAATATTCACCTCGTCCTGGAGGGCGGGCCGTATTTCGGGTTCGATAATGAAGAGCTCAAGAAGGCCTATAGAACGCTTCTCGAGATTGACGAGCGACTTGATGCGAAAGGTAGCACGCTGTCCAAAGCGAGGAACACTGTCGAGGATCTGTATCGCTTCGAGCAGTTCAAGGAAGGCCTTGGGGCGGACTCGCCTGCCCAAAAGCTGCTCGGAACCATTGTCAACATAGGAATTGACTATTTCTCCAGATATCCGCAAGCGCTGGGTGAACAGAACAACGGCCGAAAGGTCGTGCAGGCCTTCGTCTCGCGGCTCGATGTGGAGATGATCGCTGAAGGTACCCCGCGGGCGGCGGTCGGACATGTGCTTCTGTCGGCGCTTCACGTTCTGGACGACAGGGTCAGTCTGGTCGATGACGATGAAAGGTTGCAGGTGCTGCTGAGCGGCGTGACGCAGGCCGTCATCGGTGAGGTAGAGGAGGCGGGAAGCGCGGGCGAGACAGATCGGCGACAAGATCTCTTCAAGCGGATCGGCAGGAGCATCCTGCGAGGAGGTGTTACCGCCTTCACCGAGAACGCCGGCCTGTTCTTTCAAGGTGACGATGAGGCGAAGC
>JAYENI010000021.1:0-17528 GCA_034722015.1 Pseudomonadota bacterium | reverse complement strand
GATCTATCCCCCAGCCAGTCTTCCTATCTACTCAAGCGTCTACGTACCCACGGGCTGATCAAGAAGATTGGTCGTCGTTACAAGTACTACCTGTCCTCACGAAGTTTGGCCGCAGAGTCCTGACTGCATCTCTCAAAATTCGCGAATATGTTGTTCTACCAACCTTGGGGGTACAGACAGCATGAAATTTTCTTTGCACGTTTGTTCAAAATTTCAGTGGTAAGGTACTACGCTTTTTCCGAGACTACGCCCGAAAAAGTGGTTCTCCTGCGGAGAACAGCCAAAAGCACAGGCCTGTATATTAGCGAACTCTGTTGTTACCAACATGTCGTCGCGAAATATGCGCTAAGCGCCTAACTCCCTGTGGGGTCTGCCGATTGTGCTGTATAGCGCTGGCCGCTATGCCACCGACGACCGATGGAACTACGTCGGAGTAGGTGGCGCTGGCGGTCTTGCAGGGATCGGCGATCTCATCGATGCTGCACCGGTTTGGGAGATCGGGCTCGCACTCATGGTGACGTTCCTGGTGTGGTACATCGGAAGACGCATCCGGATTCGTGGCGACTACCTGTCCTGAGACTGCTCCAAGAGCGGGCTGTGCAACTCGAACGGGAACAAGACAGCGAAGCCCGCCGGGCGGTGGCCGAGGAGCGAACTCGCATTGCGCGCGAGTTGCACGACGTAGTCGCCCACCGGGTGAGCTTGATGACGGTGCAAGCCGGCGCCGCCAAGACCGTTGCTGCAGACGATCCGGAGGGTGCCCTGCAGGCGATGGAAGCGGTGGAGAAGGAGGGACGCCTGGCGCTCGATGAGCTCCGTCACTTGATGGGAGTATTACGACCAGAAGCCGAAGACAATGCGCTTAGTCCCCAATCCGGAATCGCAGATATTCCCCGGCTTGTCGAACATCTCCGAGAGGCGGGTTTGGATGTCACGCTCACGACGGACAACGTACAGACCGATCTCCCAGCTCACGTGGATCTATCCGCGTACCGCATCGTTCAAGAGGCACTCACCAACGTGCTCAAGCACGCCGGGACTAGCGCCCGGACCGAGGTGCGGCTCAGCACCGAAATACATGGGGTCGCTATCGAGGTGCTCGACAACGGGCACGGTGCCACTATCTTGCCCGGGTCGGGCCACGGGATCGCCGGCATGCGCGAACGGGCACAGCTGCTAGGGGGAAGCCTCAACGCAGGGCCGCGTCCGGGTGGCGGGTTTCAGGTCGTCGCCAATCTGCCCATCGGAGAAAAACAGCTGGTATGAGCATCCGTGTCGCCGTTGTCGACGATCAGGCCTTGGTGCGGGGCGGGTTTGCCATGGTCCTCGGGCACCAGAACGACATCGAGGTCGTGGCCGAGGCGGGGACCGGGCTCGAGGCGATCGAGGCGGCCCGAACCCATCGCCCAGACGTGGTTCTCATGGATATCCGTATGCCGGTGATGGACGGCCTGGACGCGACCTCCAGAATCGTTGAGGAAGCCGACTGGCCGGTGCGGGTGCTGATCTTGACGACGTTCGACCCTGACGAGTACGTCTACAAGGCACTGCGCGCCGGCGCCAGCGGCTTCGTGCTCAAGGACATCCCACCCGAGGAACTCGTCAATGCCGTGCGCACGGTGGCCGACGGAGGAGCCTTGCTAGCACCCTCCATCACCAGGCGCCTCATCAGCCAGTTCGCCGAGCGCCTCACCGTCGACACCAGGGTGTCCTCGCGGCTCCAACGGCTCACCAATCGCGAACGCGAGGTGTTAGCCGCGATCGCCCGCGGCCTCAACAACACCGAGATCTCAGAGCAGCTCTTCATCGGTGCAACAACCGTGAAATCCCACGTGTCGAGCATCCTTACCAAACTTGGCCTTCGCGATCGTGCCCAGGCTGTCGTGTTCGCATACGAGAGTGGGCTTGCCGAGGTAGGCGACCACGATATCGGTCACTGAAATCCTCGCACCGAGTTTGATCCAGCTCGGCACTAAGGGAACCCTCATTAGAGCAGAAGACAACCAAGACGATCCGCCAAAGACAGCCCGGTACTCATTTGTGAAGTATCGTGCTTGTTCTGGCGTGTTGTTGATGTCGAGGAGCGTGGCGTGAGATCACACCGAACAATTTTTTCCGACTGACTGGCTTAAACGTCCACAATGATTTTGGTCTTTGGCCTTGACACGCAAATGAGCGTACAGCCCGGGTCCGGGGCGTCGAGCGGCTCATCGAGATTTTCCACCTCGCCCTCCACCAACTCGCACACGCAGGTCCGACAGATCCCCGAACGACAGCTGTAGGGAGGGCTGAGCCCATGGTGTTCGGCCAGATCCAGGATGGTCTCGCACTCGGGGTCCCAAGTGGCGGTTACACCGGAACGGGCGAAAGTAACCTCGCACTCGCCACCCAATTCTTCGGCCGGGGTCCGTAGCGGCGCCTGTCCCCGGGGTTCGGCCTCCTCGGTCAGCGCCGACGCCGAACCAAAGAACTCGTAATGAACACGCGACTCGGCGACCCCCATGGACAGCAGGCCGCAATACCGCAATACCGCAATACCGCAATACCGCAATACCGCAATACCGCAATACCGCAATACCGCAATACCGCAATACAGCGATTTCATGAAGGGCGTCGCCGGCGGATCCGATTGCCCCGGGTGGTGTTCGTGCAGTGAGTCGAGCGCGTCCACAATGACCCGGCACTATCACCGGGGTGTCGCGGCAATGGCGTCTTTGTGCCGGAAGACCCCGTGAAGACTTCCCTGCAGGTTTGCTGCCGTCACCCCTACCGGTACACTTCCTGCATCAACACCCCATTGCCGTTACCTTGCGCCAAATGGGACAGCCGATGAACAATGACACCTGCTAACGAGACAACGGACGGTTTTCTCCAGATGGATCCCGACTTACCCAACGCACCCGGGGCCGGCCCGGTACTGGTTCAGCTGTTCCGGGGCGTGCTCTACCGCGACCGGCACGAGTTCCTGTGGCAGAGCCTGCTGGATTTTCAGGCCATGGTACGGGACTATGTCGGCGTCATCGGCCTGGAACTGATCCTGGACGAGGCGGAGGGCTACGCCTTTCTGCGCCAGCGCGAACCGCAAGAGGGCAACGAGGACCCGCTGCCTCGGCTGGTGCAGCGCCGGGCGCTGAGTTATCCCCTGAGCCTCCTGTTGCTGCTTCTGCGCAAGCGCCTGGTGGAGCAGGATGCCGGCGGTGACGAGGCCCGGGTCGTGCTCGAGCAGGAGCGGCTGGTGGAAATGCTGCGCGTGTACCTGCCGGACCGGGGCAGCGAGGCACGCACCGTGGACTACATCAGGACCCAGATCAACAAGGCGGTGGACTACGGTTTTCTGCACCGGCTGAAGGGGGAACGGGATTCCTACGAGGTGCGCCGGATCGTCAAGGCGGCGGTCAGCGCAGACTGGCTGGCGGACATCGATGCCCGGCTGGCGGCCTACCGCGAGGCCGCGAACCCTGATGAACCGTAGGCCATTTTCTGCCTCCCGAGTGAACCCGAACCGACCGACTCCTGAACCGCCGACGACGCGTTACCCGCCGCACCATGGAACCCGCACAACTCGATTTTTCCGCCGACGACGCCGCCACCGGTTTCCGGCTGCATCGTTTCGAGGTGTTCAACTGGGGCACCTTCGATCGCCGCGTCTGGCAGATCGAACCGGGTGGACGAAACTCCCTGCTGACCGGTGACATCGGCTCCGGCAAGTCCACACTGGTGGATGCCGTCACCACGCTCCTGGTGCCGCATCAGCGCATCGTCTACAACAAGGCCGCCGGCGCCGAGGGCAGGGAGCGCAACCTCGGGTCCTACGTACGCGGCGAGTTCAAGAGCGAACAGGACCAGGACACACAGTCGGCCAGGGCGGTCGCGCTGCGGGACGAGTCCAGCTACTCGGTGCTGCTCGGCGTATTCCACAACGCCGGGTTCGACCAGAAGGCGACCCTGGCCCAGGTGTTCTGGTTCAGGCCCGGCCAGCACACCCCGGAGAAGTTCTTCGTTTTCGCCGAGCGGCCGCTGGGCATCAAGGACGATTTCAGCGGCTTCGGCGACGACATCCTGGCGCTGAAAAAGCGTCTGCGCCGGCGCCCCGGGGTGCAGGTGTTTGACCATTTCAAGGACTACGCGACCCGTTTCCGCCACCTGTTCGGCATTCAGCAGGAGAAGGCGCTGGAGCTGTTCTACCAGACCGTGTCGATGAAGTCGGTCGGCAACCTGACCGACTTCGTGCGCAACCACATGCTCGAGCGTTTCGACGTCGAGTCCCGTATCGAGGCCCTGCGCCGCGCCTTCGAAAACCTCAATCGCGCCCACCAGGCGGTCGTCAAGGCCAGGGAGCAGATCGAGCGTCTGCGACCGCTGGTCGGGGACGGCAACCGTCACGCTGAACTGGTCGCCGGGATCGAGCGTCTGACCGGGTGCCGCGATGCGCTGGAACCGTGGTTTGCCGGGCATCGGGTGCGCCTGAGCGACCGGCTCATTGCGCGGCTCGAACGTGATACCGAAGTGCTGGGCAGGCGTCTCGAGACACTCCAGCAGGAGATCCGGGAACTGCGGATCCGGCAGGATGGTCTGCGTCTGGCCATCGACGACTCGGGCGGCCGGCGGCTGCGCGACATCGACCTCGAAATCGCCCGTCTCGACGACGAACGCCGGCGTCGACACGAACAGCAGGGGCGCTACCGCGATCATGCCGGGGCGCTTGGCATGGATGTTCCCAAGGACGAGCCGGCGTTCGTCGACGCGGCGGGGCAGGCCGCCGGCCGTCGCGATGCGCTCGAGGCCGAATCCAGGGACCTCGAGGCACGCCGGACCGACCTGGCCGTCGAGTTGCGCGGGCTCAAGGATCGGGGTACAGAACTGGAGGACGAGCTGGAGTCGCTGCGCAGCCGGCGCAGCAACATCCCCCGGCGCAGTCTGGAGATGCGCGCTCGCCTGGCCGAAGACCTCGGGCTGGGCGAAGAGGCGCTGCCATTCGTCGGCGAGCTGCTGCAGGTGGACGGGGACGAGCTGCGCTGGGAGGGCGCCATCGAACGCCTGCTGCACAACTTCGGGCTCAGCCTGCTGGTACCGGAGGCGCACTACGCCGCGGTCAGCCGCTACGTCGACCAGACGCGGTTGCGCGGGCGGCTGGTCTATTACCGGGTCCGGGATGAGCAACGCCGCGCGTCCGGCGGCGAACCGAAGGCCCTGTACCGCAAGCTGCGCATCCGCCCCGACAGCGCGTTCTACCCGTGGCTGGAGTCCTGGCTGGCGGGGAACTTCGAGCACGTCTGCTGCGAACGGCTGCAGGACTTTCACCGCCTGCCCAAGGCGGTCACCCTCCAGGGCCAGATCAAGACCGGCGGCCGTCGCCACGAGAAGGACGACCGCCACGACATCCACGACCGCTCGCGCTACGTTCTCGGCTGGAGCAACGAGGACAAGGTCCGCGCGCTGGAGCGCCAGCTGGACGAGGTGGCCGGAAAGATCCGGCAGTGCGCCGGGGCCTCGATCACGCTCGGCCGGCGCATCGAGGCGTGCGTTCGCCTGCGTGACCACGCCCGCGATCTGCTCAACGTGCAGCACTACCGCGAGATCCACTGGCAGGAGGTCGCGGCGGCCATCCAGACCCTGCAGGACGAGAAGCGCCGGATCGAGGAAAGCTCCGACGCGCTGCACGGCCTGCGCGCGCAGTTGCGCATCGTCGAGGGCGGGATTCAGAAAAAGCGCGATATCGTCGACGAGCGCCACCGCGAGGCGGGCCGCCTGGAGGACCGCCTGGAGCGGGCCCGCACCGAGCGGGTGGAGGCCGCCGCGCATTTCGACGCATGGCCGCGGGACGGGCGGGAGGCGGCGTCCGCGACCCTCGATGAACTGCATGCCCGATTTCCGGAGACGTCCGAACTGACCCTGCAGAACCTGGACAAGCAACAGTCGCTGCTGCGCCGGCACATCCAGGTCGATATCGACAAGAATGCCAAGGGCCGCGATCGGGTCCGCGACCGACTGATCTCGGCGATGCAGGACTACAAGCGCGATTACAAGCCCGAGACCCAGGAGGTCGATGCCGCGGTCGAGGCCCTGCCCGAATACGCGGCCATGCTGTCGGACCTGGAGGGCGAGGGCCTGCCCCGCCACGAGGCCCGCTTCCGCAAGATGCTCAGGGAGGAGACCATCCAGGGGGTCGCGATGTTCCAGGCCCGGCTGGACCGCGAGCAACGCGAGATCGGCGACAAGATCGCGACCATCAACCGCTCCCTGCGGGAGATCGAATACAGCCCCGGCACCTACGTGCGGCTGCGCCAGGATCGCACCCAGGACCCCGAGATCCGCGACTTCCAGAGCCAGCTCAGGCAGGTGCTCTCGGGCGCGCTAGACGAGGAAGACCTGTACACCGAGGCCAAATTTCTGCAGGTCAAGGCGGTCATCGACCGCTTCAACGGCCGTGAGGGCCTCGTCGACCTGGACCGGCGCTGGACGCGCAAGGTCACCGACGTGCGCAACTGGTTCGCGTACTCGGCCAGCGAGCGCTATCGCGAGGACGACCAGGAAAAGGAGTTCTACTCCGATACCGCCGGCAAGTCCGGCGGTCAGAAGGAGAAACTGGCCTACACCATCCTGGCCTCCGCCCTGGCCTATCAGTTCGGCCTGGAATGGGGCGAGACGCGCTCGCGTTCGTTTCGTTTCGTGGTCATCGACGAGGCCTTCGGCAGGGGGTCCGACGAATCCACCCGCTATGCCCTGAAGCTGTTCGAAAAGCTCGACCTGCAACTGCTGATCGTGACCCCGCTGCAGAAGATCCACGTCATCGAGGAATACATCAACGCCGTACACTTCGTGCACAACGAAGGCGGCCACGATTCGATCATTCGCAACCTGTCGGTGGAGGAGTACCGGGAGGAGAAGAAGCGCTTCGCGACCGGGACGCCCGGGCGCGCGACGGTGGTGCGCTAGGGAAGCCCTGAACAAATGAGCGAGACGGATGTAGCGCAAGGCGCACGGAGCGTAGCGACCGAAAAATATCAGATAGCCAGGCGAGGGAGTGAGCACCGCGCAATGCAGCGAGGCGCCGTCGCAGCCAGTGGTTCTGGGCTTCCCGAATGATCGCCCCGGAAGAGATCAGGGCGAAGGCGGGCAGGTTCTGGGACAGCGGCCGGGTGCTGAAGGCCCGGCTCGACGCGGATGATGTCTTTCCGTGGTCGATCCCGCTCGCCCGGCCCCGGGGCAGTCGGCTGCTGGCGGATTTCGCCCGTGTCGCGGCCTGGAAGGACGCCCTGGAACGCAAGGCCGCAACGGGCGCGGGCCGGGGCTATCGCATCGAGTATGTCGAGGTGGACCATCGCCAGCTCGGTCGCCAGCGACTGCCCGAGCGGGTCGTGTTCGATACCCCCGAAGACCTGGCGCGGTTTATCGGCAAACAGCGGGCGCTGACCGGGTTCGACGAACTCGCGCGCGGCATTCGGTCCCGCTACCCGGCCCTGACGGCGTGGATCGCCCGACGCCCGCTTCAGGTCCTGGAGCACGGACCGGACTGGCCGCGACTCCTGGCGACACTCGATTACTTCGCCGCCCATCCGCGCCCCGGGCGGTATCTGCGGGAACTGCCGATCCCGGGTGTCGACAGCAAATTCATCGAGGGCCGCAGGCGCCTGCTCGACGAACTACTGGATCCGGTCCTGCCGGCGTCCGCGGTGGACCGTGAGGTCACGGGCCTGGCCCGCCAGGGGTTCGAGCGCCGCTACGGCCTGCGACACGACCAGCCTCTCGTCCGCCTGCGATTGCTGGACCCTGCGCTCTCCGCGCGCTATGGCGGACTCGGCGACCTGTCCGTACCGCTCGGTGACTTCATCGACCTCGATCCGCGCTGCCGACGGGTATTCGTTACCGAGAACAAGGTCAACGGCCTGAGCTTTCCGGCGGTCCCCGACAGTCTGGTGATCTTCGGCCTGGGTTACGGTATCGACGCACTGGGCGAGGCGCCCTGGCTGAAGCGGCGGGAACTGTTCTACTGGGGCGACCTGGATACCCACGGCTTCAGCATTCTTTCCCGCTTGCGGTCGACGCTTCCGCATGCACGCTCGTTCCTGATGGACCGCGAGACCCTGCTGGCCGGTCGCGCGGCCTGGGTCCGGGAGGACCCCGCCAAACGCTGCCGCTCGGATCTGCCCGGACTGACCCCCGCGGAACGGACCGTATTTCTGGAACTGCGGGACGACCGGCATGGCGAGCGCGTGCGGCTGGAACAGGAGCGCATCGCCTTTCCCCGGGTCGAGGCGGCCGTGGACCGGTTGGTGACGACCGGGCAATCGTCGTGACGGGCGCCGCGGGCAAGCGTTTGCGGATTCGTCACCAGATCCTCCTGCTGCTGGTGTCGGTAGGCCTCGTTTCGGTGGGGGTCTCCGCGGCCATCGCCCTCCACCAGTCTTACGCGGCGCTGCTCACCGGTACCTACGAGCGGCTGGTCGTCGCGCGCGAACTGAAGGCGGGAAGGTTCAGGGAAGAGGCCCAGGCCAATCGCAACGAAATCATCGCCATGGCCCGGTTCCTCGCCACCGTGATCGAGGTGTTTGATTTATACAACAGGCGGGACGCCGTTGATAACGCACCCGAGGACTTCGTGTCGTTGCTGTGGCGCCGGATCGATGCTGCCTTCAAACAGCTTCGCGAAGGATTCGGACACGAGGACCTCGTCGTGGTCCGGAGCGAGAGCGAGGGTGATCCCACGCTGGTCTATTCCCTTGTCGAAGGTGGGGAAACCGAACAGCCACTCGGGGCGAGCAGCTATACCGGGACCAACGTCATTCAGTGCTACGAAGCAGTAGTCAATGCCCCCGGAACTGCGGACGATCGATACGTCGTTTTCCGCGATTTCGAGCCCGGTACGGGTGCCGGGTCGCCGATGGCCTGCGTGGCCGCCCCGGTCTACCTGCCGGACGGGGAACTGGCGGGCGCCATGATCGAGCGGATCTCGATCGAAGCGGTGAACCGCTTCATGATGACCGTGCCTGGACTGGGGCAAACCGGCGAGACCTATCTCGTCGGTCCGGACTTTCTGATGCGCAGCGACTCGCGGTTCGACCCGGAGAGTACCGTCCTCGAGCGCAGGGTGGACAACGAGGCGACGCGCGCCGCGCTGGCAGGGGAGACCGGTGAAGGCAAGATCGTCAACTATCGCGGCGACCCGGTATTCGCTGCCTGGCAACCAGTCCACGCGGGTGATGTGACCTATGCACTGGTGGCCGAGATCGAGGCGAAGGAGGCCCTCGCAAGCGTGAACAGGACGCTGTGGATCCAGGCGGCGTGGTGGTGCCTGCTGTTGGGCATCCTGGTCCTGATTGCCCATGCCGTGGCACGATGGTTCGAGCGACCCCTGACCCTGTTGCTGAACCGCGCCTCGCGATTGTCAGCGCATGGGTTTGGTGGTCGCATTGACGTGCCGGGGGGCGGGCGCGAGATCCAGGAACTCGTCGAGAGTTTCAACGACATGGCCGAACAGCTCGACGCCCGGCACGTCGAGCTGACCACGGCACGGGAGAAGGCCGAAGCGGCAGTCGAGGCCAAGTCGCGCTTTCTGGCCAATATGTCCCATGAGATCCGCACGCCGATGAATGGTGTTATCGGCTATACCGACCTTGCCCTGGGTGCGGATCCGCCCCCGGCCCAACGCAACTATCTGCTCAGGATCAAGGCCTCCGCGCGTGTGCTGCTGGTATTGATCAATGACATCCTGGACTTTTCCAAGATCGAAGCGGGCCGGCTGGACCTCGAGACCATCCCGTTCCGGCTCCCGGATGTCTTCGCCGATATCGAGGACATGTTTTCGGCGCCGGCCTTGGAGAACGGCGTCGAACTCGTCGTGGCGCCGCCGCCACGGGCAACCGCCGGCCTGGCGGGGGATCCCCTGCGCCTGCGTCAGGTGTTGATGAATCTGGTCAGTAATGCAGTCAAGTTTACCCACGAGGGCAACGTCACCCTTCGTGTCGCCTCCTGCAAGCCCGGGGAGAAATCGCTGCGGATCCGTATCGAGGTGACGGACACCGGGATCGGTATCCCGCCGGGACAGGTGGATTCCCTGTTTGACTCTTTTACCCAGTCCGATGGCTCGACGACGCGACGATATGGCGGGACCGGGCTGGGTCTGGCCATTTCCAGGGAACTGGTGGGGCTGATGGGTGGGCGCATCGGGGTGGAAAGCGAGCGGGGGCGGGGCAGCCGTTTCTGGTTCGAGATCCCGTTCGCGGTCACCGACGCGGCGGCGCAGGCAAAACAGAGCCGGAGTCGTGAGCCGTTACCGCAGGCGCCCGAATCGGTACTTGCGGGGGCTCGCGTCCTGCTGGTGGAGGATAATGTGGTCAACCGGGAACTCGCGACCGCATTGCTGAAGAACGTCGGGATCGAGGTCGAAACGGTGGACAACGGTGAGGTCGGTGTGGAGGCGGCGCAGGCAGGGGAATATGATGCCGTGTTGATGGACGTGCAGATGCCGGTCATGGACGGTATCGAGGCCACCGCCAGACTCAGGGCGGACGATCGCACAAGGGCGCTACCGATCATTGCGATGACGGCCCATGCGATGGAGGGCGACCGCGAGAAGCTGATTGGGTTCGGTATGGACGACTACGTCAGCAAGCCAATCGACCCAGGATTGCTTTACGGGGTCCTGATCAAGTGGATACGTCCCGGTGCGATCGACCCCGTGGTGACTCGCGAACCCTTGCGGGGAGACGGTCCGGCGGGTTCGGAGGAGACCGCTCTGGAGCGGGCGGAAGGCGAAATCCGGTTCGAGGTCGGGGGAGACGAGGCGGCCTCGCTCTGCCGCAGGCTACGTGCATCGCTGGAACTCGGGGATGTCGAGGGCCTGGCGCACACGGCCAGGGGCATGTCCCGGGGTCTGGAAGTGCGTGAGCGTCTGCTAGCGATGCTGGATCGGCTCGATATGGAAGGGATCGAGGCGCTGGTCGAGGGGCTTGAGATGCGATCCAGGTCCTGAAAAGCGGGACTGAGCCGCAGACCGATACCGTAGAATAGAGTTAAATCCGGGCAATATCGGTGGTATGGACGCAGGGAAGGTAACAGGCGATGGAGTCGGCGCAGATGGAACAGAAACAGTCTATGGCAGAGGACGAAAAGGACGCGACGCTAGGCCGCATCCTGCTCGTGGACGACAACCCCACCAATTTGCAGGTACTGTTCCAGACCCTCGGGGGGATGGGACACACGCTGCTGATCGCCAAGAGCGGCGAACAGGCCCTGAATATCGCGCGCAAGGCGCAACCCGAGCTGATGCTGCTCGACATCATGATGCCCGGGATGGATGGTTACGAGGTCTGTGCCAATTTGAAATCGGATCCGGAAACCGCTGGCGTCGCGGTGATTTTTCTGTCAGCCCTTGGCGAAACGGAGAACAAGGTCCAGGGTCTGCGACTCGGCGCCGTCGACTACATCTCCAAGCCGTTTCAGCCCGAGGAAGTCGTCGCCCGCGTCGGCACGCACATGAAGGTCATCCAGCTGGAGCGCAGCCTGTCCGGCGCGAATGCATCCCTGCAGGAACTCAACGATCACCTCGAGCAGAAGGTCAGGGACCGCACCGAACAGTTGATGCGCGGTCGCGATGCCGTCATCTTCGGTCTGGCCCGGCTGGCCGAGGCGCGGGACAACGAAACCGGCAAGCACCTCGATCGCATGAGCCGCTACGCCGAGATGCTTGCCCTGCAGTTCGTCAACGGAAATCCCGGGATGAACGAGAACTGGGTTTCCATCGTCAGGACAACGTCGATCCTGCACGACATTGGCAAGATCGGCGTGCCCGACGCCATTCTGCACAAGCCCGGGCCTCTGGATCCTGACGAGCGGGTTGTGATGGACCGTCATGCGTCCATCGGTGGTGACGCGCTGCGGAAGATCCAGGATCACTGGGGAGACGACCCGTTTCTCCGCACTGCCATGGAGATCGCTTGCGGGCATCATGAAAAGTGGGACGGAAGTGGTTATCCGCAGGGCCTGACGGGCGAGGCCATCCCGCTGTCGGCCCGGATCGTGTCCCTCGCCGACGTTTACGACGCATTGCGAAGCAAGCGGGTCTACAAGGAGGGATGGAGCCATGTACGGGCTCGTGACGCCATCGTCGACGGGGCCGGCACCCAGTTCGACCCGGACGTGGTCGCCGCCTTTCTCATGATCGAGTCCGACTTCGAACGGGTAGCGATGGAGTTGGCCGGATAGGGGAGGCAGCCGAATCCGGCTGTCCGGCATGACGCTGTATCAACCCTCGCTGTTCAGCAGTTGCGACAGTATCGCGCGCTCCAGTACCGCCCGACCGAAGAAACTCTGCAGCGGCATGACCTCCCACTCCAGTTCCCCCCATAGTGGCAGGAACCTCAGCATGCGATCCACCTCGTCGTTGGACGATGCCTCGACGATGAACACGAAGCCGCGCCCCCCGACCGGCAGGCCACCGGCAACGATCTTTTTTCCCTGTTCCAGTTTTGCCAGGGCTTCTATCGTGGGAAGGACCTTCTCTTCAAGCAATCTTGCCGCTTCACCTGGTGACGCGAATCCCGGACCTGCCGAACCCCTGACGAGGTATTTCATTGTGATGCCGGTCCCGGTTCGACGGTCGCCTGTCCCCTGAAACGAGTGTAGACCATCGGTCTGATCGGCCCGTAACCTGTCCTCGCGACACCGTGCATCAAGATTGCCTGGCGGAAAGCCTGCGGGATTTTCCGGGCGGTACAGGGGGCAGTGAGAATGGCCTATGTTCGATCATGTGTCGTAAGTTATTGCTAGAAAAAGTTAATTTAATAAAGAAGATAAATATCTTGTTTGAAGTGATATATCATGTTTTATCATGGGGCGTATGTAAGGGTTGCACCGCCTGCCAGCAATCGGTGGCGGGTGGTCGCGAAGAACTGATCTAGACTCTGCTATGAATCCCGATCGGAAGGACGACGGCCGATGTGGCGCGCCTCGTCGGGGTTACACACTGAACTCACAAGGGAATGCGAGACTTACCGTGTATCGATCCCACACCTGGAATATCCGGGGCGCGATCGATACGAAACTATCGCCGGAGAAAATGTCATGCGAGCAGTCTCGACCAAGGGTACGTTAGAGGAGCCGGCCGCGGCCGTCGACAGCATCAAGCAGGCCTGTTTCGCCATCATCTGGCTGAAGAACGATGGCCAGTCATTCGACGAACGGGTCATCATGGATGAACTGGGGAGTCACGACGGGGTCATCTCAGCGAGATTTTCGAGAAGAGATCCGATGATGATGATGGTGGAGTACGACAGTAACCGGACGCGTACACGACATATCCTCGACTGGGTGAACGGCGCGGGTGCCGTGGCGCAACTTGTCGGTTGCTGACCGTTGTCTGGATAAAGTTCAGTCCCGGAATCAGCGACTGTCGTGCGGGTTTGGGGAATCGGGATGTGTCTCGTGACCTGTTGATCCTGTATAGGGTCTCCTCGAGTTGCCAGCGCCGGAAAACTGGTTTTCGGCGGTGATTTCCGCCTTTCGAACAATAAGGCGATTTCTGTCAGATGACATACCATCCTGCTTGTCTTTTCGTTCTTCCTCTGTGTTGCGACAACCGTTACATCGTTCGACGATGCGCCTGAGCACTGCTGTTTCTGGACAAAGCCAGTCCGGTGACGGCGCAGGCCATCGAACGGACCACGCTGATCCGGATCCCCGGTCAGGTCATACTGGGATCCATCCAGCGGTCTCCGGAGTTTACCCGCCGTCTTCTGGCTGGCCTGAGCCAGCGACTGCACTACCTGATTTCCGATGTCGAGTCGTACTGCTTGTTATCTTCTTCCCAGCGTGTTGCGGGATATCTGCTCCAGGAACTGGAGCGATTCCACAAGAGTACGGATGACATGACGATCAGGCTGCCGGCAAGCAAGGGGGCGATCGCGTCACGTCTTAGCCTGACGCCGGAGACCTTTTCCCGCACCCTTCATCATCTGGTAGAGGAAGGTGTCATCGACGTTACCGGAAAGACCATTGCCGTCAGAGACCTGGAGAGCCTGCGCGAGCACGGGCGTTCGGTATAGCGGATCGTTCCGGTCGACGACATCTTTACCTATCGTCGTACCGTGAGCGAAGCGAACTCCGAAATTCAACATTTTTTTTCGCCATGTTCAGTGAAAATCCCTGGATGCGGCGTCGAGATCACCCAGCCATTGCGTGAGGTCCTCGAGCCGTCCGGCGATGAGGTGCACGACGCCGCTTTCCTGCTGCAGCGTTCCCGTGACGGCGAGCAGTCGCGCCTTCAGTAGTGCTTGTCGCTGCGTCTGCGCGGTGGACGGCCAGACCACGACATTGATGGTTCCGGTCTCGTCTTCCAGGGTGGTGAAAATGACCCCGGACGCGGTCGCGGGTCGTTGACGCACCAGCACCAGGCCCGCGCCCCGGGCCACGGCGCCATTTCGCAGCGTCGCCAGCTCCGCGGCGGTGCGGAAACGCCGCTCCGATAACCGACTCCGGAGCAGGGCCAGCGGGTGTCGGCGCAAGGTCATGCCCGTCGAGGCATAGTCGGCCACGATGTCCTCCCCTTCGCCTGGCTCGCGGAGCATCGGGGCTTCTTCGTCGAACCGGGGAACGCCGAAAAGCGGCATCGGCGGCTCGATACCTCCTGCTTGCCACCAGGCGTTATGCCGGTGGCCCTCCAGACCGGCGAGCGCGTCGGCCGCGGCGAGACACTCGAGATCGCGCTTGTCCAGTCCGGTCCGTGCGACGAGATCTCTGGCGTTATCAAAGGGGCCGCTGCGACGTGCCTTGACGATCGCCTCGCCGCCGCGCCGCGAGAGTCCTTTCACCCGGCGAAGGCCGAGCCGCAGGGCGTGACGACTCAAGTCATCCCGCGTACGATCCGATGCCGCCGGAGACTCGCGAATACCCGGAAACCCGGTTCCTGCGCCGGGACCCTGATCGGTACCGGCGATGCTGGTGCCGTAGTCGCTGGAACCGGAGTGCGTTTCGGGCGCCGTCGGGTGTTCCAGGGTGCAGTCCCAGGCACTGCATTGCACATCGACCGGTCGTACCTCGACGCCGTGTCGACGCGCGTCCTGAACCAGTTGCGCCGGGGCGTAGAAACCCATCGGCTGGCTGTTGAGCAGGGCGCAGGTGAAGGCGGCGGGGTGGTGGCGCTTCAGCCAGGCGGAGACGTAGGCCAGCAGGGCGAAACTCGCCGAGTGGGATTCCGGAAACCCGTACTCCCCGAATCCCTTGATCTGACTGAAGATCTGTCGTGCGAACGCCTCCGTGTAGCCGCGGCCGCGCATGCCCTCGAGCAGGCGGGTCTCGAATTGCTCCAGACCGCCCTTGCGCTTCCACGCCGCCATTGCCCGGCGCAGCTGATCGGCCTCTCCGGCGCTGAACCCCGCGGCGACCATGGCCAGCTGCATGACCTGTTCCTGGAAGATCGGCACGCCCAAGGTGCGTTCCAGTACCGTGCGCACCGCCTCGCTGGGGTAGGTGACCGGTTCCCGACCGCTGCGCCGGGTGAGATAGGGGTGCACCATCTCGCCCTGGATCGGACCGGGCCGAACGATGGCGATCTCGATGACCAGGTCGTAGTAGCCCCGCGGGCGCAGGCGAGGGAGCATCGACATCTGCGCGCGTGACTCGATCTGGAACACCCCGACGGTGTCGGCCTTGCAGATCATGTCGTACACGGCCGGGTCTTCCGGCGGGATGTCGGCCAGGTTCGTCACGCGATCGTCGTACCCCGAGACCAGGGACAGCGCCTTGCGGATCGCGCTCAGCATGCCGAGCGCCAGGATGTCCACCTTCAGCAGGCCAAGGGCCTCCAGGTCGTCCTTCTCCCACTGGATGACGGTGCGGTCCGCCATCGTGGCGTTCTCTACCGGCACCAGTTCCGACAGGGCGCCACGCGAGATCACGAACCCGCCGACGTGCTGCGAGAGGTGGCGCGGAAAGCCGATCAGGGTGTCCACGAGTACGGTGAGCCGGTGGATCATGGGGTTGTCGGGGGCGAATCCGGCCTCCCGGATCCGCTCGTCCCGGATCCTGGTGCCGTCCCACCACTGAATGGTCTTCGCCAGCCGGTCCACCTGATCGATGCTGAAACCGAGGGCCTTGCCCACGTCGCGGATGGCGCTGCGGGAGCGATAGGTGATGACGGTGGCGGCGAGCGCGGCCCGGTCACGCCCGTACTTGCCGTAGAGGTACTGGATGACCTCTTCCCGACGCTCGTGTTCGAAATCGACGTCGATGTCCGGGGGTTCGTCGCGCTCGCGCGAGATGAACCGCTCGAACAGCAGGTTCATGCGCGAGGGGTCGACCTCGGTGATCCCCAGGCAGTAACAGATGGCCGAGTTGGCCGCCGAGCCGCGCCCCTGGCAGAGGATACCCCGCTCGCGTGCGAAGCGCACGATATCGTGGACCGTGAGGAAATAGGGTTCGTAGGAAAGTTCGGCCACCAGCGCGAGTTCGTGGTCGACCAGTTTCCGCACCTTCTCCGGGGCACCGCCCGGCCATCGTCGCGCCATGCCTTCCCCGACCAGGCGCCGGAGCCACGCGTCGGGCGTGAAGTCCGCGGGGACCAGCTCGCCCGGATACTCGTAACGCAGTTCGTCGAGTGAGAATTGGCAACGGGCGGCGATGCGTACCGTTTCCTCGAGCAGTTCCGGCGGGTAGAGGTCGGCCAGGGCGGCCCGGGTGCGCAGGTGCCGCTCGCCGTTCGGGTAGAGGGAAAACGCGCATTCGACCAGGGGTTTGTTGAGGCGAATGGCGGTGAGGGTGTCCTGCAGGGCGCGCCGCCCCCGGGCATGCATGTGCACATCACCGCAGGCCGCCAGCGGGATACCACAACGCTCGCCCAGGGTCCGCAGGTTGCCGAGCCGTGCCATGTCCCGGCCATTGAGCAGCAGTTCCACCCCGATCCAGGTCTCGCCGGGGCACAGACCGGCGAGCCAGCGCAGCGGTTCCGGATCCGGTTCTGCCGTGTCGGCCTCCGCGCCCGGGAGCCACAGGACGAGGCAGCCGGACGGCGGTTGCGAGGCCACCTGCTCGCGTCCGAGACGGTACTGCCCCTTGGGCGCCGCGCGCCGGGCCAGTGTGATCAGCGCGCAAAGACGCCCGTAACTTTGCCTGTCGGTCGCCAGCAGCACGAACTTCGTCCCGTCCTCGAGCCGGAACTCGCTGCCGACGATCAGCGGCAACCCGTGCCGCCCGGCGGCGATGTGCGCCCGCACCGCGCCGCTGACCGAGCACGCGTCCGTCAGGGCGAGCGCGCTGTAACCGTTGCGCACCGCGCGAGCCACCAGCTCCTCCGGATGCGAGGCCCCGCGCAGGAAGCTGAAATTGCTCAGACAGTGCAGTTCGACATAAGCGGGTAAAACGCCATCCCCGGAAGACATGCGACCCTCTCGAGGCGTTCTGCATTGTGCTGCGGAGCGCCTCGTCACTAACTGCATACAAAGACAGTAACACAGGGACGCGGTTCATGTCCCGCCACGTTCTCTCAGGATACCTGTTTCCTTGATCGCAACGCTATTCTATCAATTCCCGGTATT
>JAYENI010000020.1:0-3843 GCA_034722015.1 Pseudomonadota bacterium | reverse complement strand
GCAACGGCCTTGATCACGCCCGCCTGGTAGGCGTTGCGTGCCCCGCCCCCCGGCAGGATCAGGCCGGTGACAGGTGTTTCCGGGCGCTTTCCAAAAGTAAACCAATGCATCGCCTATAACCCCGATTTATTACATTCGACCCGGCTATAATGGAGCGAGTTCGGGGGTCCGGTATCCTGCATCCGTGGCGGCCGGGTAAAAGCGCGGTCGAAAAGGCATGAATTGTAACGAAAACACCATTATTTGTACTTAAAAGACAGGGAAATGAAGAAATACGGAATAGAGGTGACAATGCCGGAGAACGACCCGATGGCGCAATCCCACCTGCTTGGCGAGGGATGGAAGGGCTATCGCTGGTACGACACCGAGGCGGGACGCGATGAGGCGATGGCCGACATGATGCGGTCACCCGGATACTATCGCGTGGGTGACCAGCCCAGCGTGGTCCTCACGCCGGTCGAGCGTGACGCGGAGCGGGATTCCGGGGAATAACTGATAGGGAAAACGATGGACGAGCAGACACGTACCGAACTGGAGGCCGCCGCCTTTCGCGGTCTGGTGGGGCATCTGAGAGGTCGAACCGACGTACAGAACATCGACTTGATGAATCTGGCGGGTTTTTGTCGCAATTGCCTGTCGAAGTGGTACCTCGCCGCGGCACAGGAACGCGGCGAGGACATGGACTACGACCAGGCCCGCGAGGCGGTTTACGGTATGTCCTACGGTGAGTGGAAGTACAGATACCAGAAGGAGGCCACCGAGGATCAGAAAAAGACCTTCGAGGAGACTAAACCCCTGCACGCCGAGATCAGCGGCCATCAGAAGTCCTGACGCAGGCTTGATTGCGGAAAATCACTGGCATATTGAGCCCCCTGACAGGATGATCGGACAGCGCCAGTGTACCAATCGGTTCCACTGCGGCACGGCGCCTCCCGTTCCCCGCCTCTCCGCCACGCCGTGTCCGGTCATGGCGATCCTCGATGCGTGCGGGGATGCCCTGGCAGTTCGCCGGGGATCAGGTTTTCCCGGGCGCGAGGGTGAAGATCTTTTCTGTCAGGCGACTGAGGCCGCGGTCGCGAAACCTGGGGTAATCCGCCAGTACGTCGCCGGCGTGGAGGCGGCGTATCGCATACTTCTTTTCGAACAGTTCCCGCACCTCGACTTCCGGGGCGGAGAAGGGCGGTCCCTGCATCTCCGCCTGCGGGTATTCCAGGGTGACGAGAAGGATAGGGGACCGGGCAGGCAGGATGGCCATCAGATGTTCGGCGTAGTCTCGACGCATCGTGTTCGGAAACGCAACCAGCGAGGCCCGGTCATAGACGCTCGAACATCCCGTCAGGTTCCCGGCGGACAGTGAGAAAAAGTCGCCGCAAAGGATCGTCAGTCCATCGGTGTCGTAGCGTTCCATTTCTCCGGATGGTCGGCGCTCCGGTTGCAGATCGTTTTCGGAGAAAAAGTCGCGAACCGCGACGGGGCTGACCTCCACGCCCAGCACCTCGTGTCCCTGTGCGCGCAGCCAGACCATGTCCAGCGACTTGCCGCACAGGGGTACGAAGACCCGGCCGTTCTCCGGCACGTCCAGGGTGCGCCAGAATTCCTTGAGATAGCCATTGATCTCGGCCTGATGAAAGCCGATCTGGTTGCGTTGCCAGCGCTCGATCCAGAACTCTGTCTCCATGCTGATGACCGGTGGAGAGGAATCGGCGCAGTATGACATTTACCCCTTTCGGGGGCCACCGGCAAGGGAGGGGGGCGTTCAACCCGTGGACACGCGATCGGAACCGCGGGTAAAGGGACAGGCGGAGCACAGTCCACCGGGCAGGCAACCACCGGAGTCACTTTCAGTCGAAAATTTGTCAGCCTGACTGGCGATGCACAGGACAAGTCCTGCTCCCGCCGAGTTATTACCGTATATACAGGCAAGCAGCATGCTGATGCCAAACGGCACACGTTCGTGCTACGCTTCATTCCATGAAGCCAATAAACTGGAATTCAACGAAAAACCACCAACTAGTTGCGGAGCGTGGCATTTCTTTTGAGGATGTTGTTTTCTGTTTGCAGCAGGGTGCGTTACTGGATGATCTCAAGCACCCCAATGCGGGAAAGTATCCTGATCAGCGCATATTCGTTGTCGACATTGATGGCTATGCCTACCTCGTTCCGTATGTTGAAAACCGAAAGGAAATATTTTTAAAAACTGTCATTCCCAGTAGAAAAGCCACGAAGCAATACCTTGGAGAAGCGAAATGAGTGAACCGAAACTTAGTAAAGAGGAGAAAGAGATTCTAAACGCTTTTGAAGCGGGCGAGCTTAAATCTGTGCTCACACCCAAGCGTAAGAAGATGCTTCAAGCCGCTGCTGAGGAAACCTTTAAAAAGGATAAGCGTATTAATATTAGAATATCGAGTCGCGATCTGGAGTCACTTCAAAGACGGGCTCTGGAAGAAGGAATTCCATATCAGACTTTGGTGTCTAGTGTTTTGCATAAGTACGTTTCTGGCGGTTTGCATGACATCATGGCCAACAAGGTATTCCAGCGGCCGCAAAAGACGCGTCGCTGAGTGCGAACGTTCGCCGCACGCACGGATTCAGGTATGTGGCATCTGCAATACCACCGTACGTGAGTTTGGCTTCCGGCAATCGCCTTACCATTCTCTCATTTGGATTCTCCTGATTTACCTTGGCGGGTTCAGAGGAGAATCTACCTCAGTCCTTTACCCAGGAACGGCAGAGCCTCTCCGCATCTCACCGGCAAAGCCGGTGGCTTACATCATGGAGTTACGAGTTACGAAAGCGCCGTGGACAGGCGCAAAGATCGACAGAGGGAATTCAGGCAGGCAGCGGAGTTGGACTCGGTACTCAGTCCAACCACTCGTGGAGGTAGTAGAGATACTGTCCTTCGGACGACTTCGATGGCCCGATGACCCGCGCGGCGTAGCGCTTCGCCGCCGGGTCTGCGGACGCGCGCGCCGCGGCATCGGATTCGTGCAGCTCGACGCAACCGGCGGGAAACCGTTTCCGGCTGCGACGCGGCACGTAGACCACGGCATATCGCACACCCGACACGTCCGTCTCGGGGTCCGGGGGGACCATTCCACGCATCGACTCGATAAGGGATTCCGTATGAAAGGTATTCAGCGAATCTGGCGATCGTCGGGAAACAGCATACCTGATTGTGAAGGACTATCGACCGTCTTCAAGGCGTGGCCACGGTCGCAATGCCGAACGATGCAACTGATGCCGCAATATCGAAGATGAACGAGAAGACAAGCAGGCTGGTAAGGGATTCGGCAGAAATCGTCCTGGATGAGATCGAATCTTGCAGGGTGGCCCGGATGTCGAATGTCCTACCCAAAGCGGGATTTCGGTAGCAATCTGTCGAACGGTAGCAATACAATTCGTAGCGGACGTTCCCATGTGGCGTGAGTGACAACCGTTTATCGGACACCGCAGTACCGCTGATGTAGCGACACCATCGTTCCAGCTTCTTGCGTTCCGCCGCCTGGCGGCCACACCCGCACGCAAACTAAACCTGGCCACCATACCAACCGTGTCACCCTCTAGATCACAGGTTGGCAGCATCAACATGGGGCACACCTTGTGCCCTGCTTGTGGCCCGAGTGCGATGCGGTAGTTGATGTGATGCCCAAGTAGTTGTTTCAGCGAATCTTCGTCCAACATGTCCGAAGTCTGGTAGCTGTTCTCTGCATCCCGTTACGGCAGGCCCTCGCGTTCGCTCTCCATGGCCGGCAGTGGAGGACAACGTCCATCTAATCAGCTTCAAAGAGCTTCATGAAATCTGGCTAAGACAGTTTGTTCGGCATCGAGAAAGATGCCTGCACT
>JAYENI010000019.1:1512-3854 GCA_034722015.1 Pseudomonadota bacterium | reverse complement strand
GTCAGCGGCAGTCTGGACCACGCGCTGGTCGCGTTCGAAATCGCCGCCGGGATGCAGGCGATGGGGATGCAGATCACGATGTGGTTTGCCCTGCTCGGGATCAACAGCATCAGGAAGTCTGCTGGATTCCCGCTGGTGAGACGCGGGGTCCCCAAAGGTGAACTTGTGGGTGGCGCGGGGCGAAACACGGGGACCGATACGGCCTGGCAGCAGGTGCTGCAGGCGGCGAATCGGTACCACAGCAAACGATTGCCGCTTTCGCGGCTGAATTTTCTCGGCGCGGGCCCCTGGTTGCTCCGCAAGATCATGAGGAAGAAGGGGATGGCGGAGCTGCCCGGACTGATCGGGTCCGCTGCTGCCCTGGGTGTGCGGTTCCGCGTGTGCCAGACCTGTGTCGACACGATGGCCTGTGAGGTCTCCGAGGACCTGGTCGTCGACGTCGAGGTCTGTGGCGTCAGTCGCTATACGCTGGACGTGCGGGACAGCCACTACAACGCCGTTATCTGAGTCATCGGGATGGTGAATCCGGACCAGGAAATACGCTCTATCTTTCAGGCCGTTGATTCCGACGTGGACCTGCTATTCGCGCTCGGGCGCTATGTGGTGACCGAACTCGATCTCGATCGTCTGCTGGAAAGGGTGGCGGAACTTTCCCGCTACGTGATCGATGCCGAAACCGTGGTGATACCGATCATCGACCTGACCGAAGGGGAATATCAATACCAGGCGGCGTCGGGCAGGAATGCGCAGGCCATCCTGAACGAACGACTCCCGCTGTCCACCGGTATGTGCGGCTGGGTGCTCAGGAACAGGGAGCCCGTGCTTTTCGGCGAGGGAAACAACATGCCGATGGGCGAAGCCGTTTCCTGGGAGAAGGGCCTGGAGTCCGCCCTGCTCGTGCCGTTGCTCTCCAGGGGGGAAATCCTCGGCGGAATATCGGGGATGGGAAAGTCGGGCGGCGGCAGTTTTGACCACAAAGATCTGCGTTTGCTGACAATCATTGCCAATCAGGTCAGCATTGCGATCGAGAACGCCCGGATGGTGAGCGAACTGCGCGACCTTGCGACCTACGATCAGCTGACCAAACTGGTCAATCGGCGCGAACTCGAAAAACGAATCGCGAATGCCATGACGGCCGCCTCGGAAAGCGGGGCTTCGAACGTGCTCTGTTTTCTCGATCTGGACCAGTTCAAGATCGTCAACGATACCTGCGGCCACGCAGCCGGTGACGAACTGCTGAGGCAGGTCGGCGCATTGCTGGTGGCGCACGTCAGGGACCGGGATACCGTCGCACGCCTCGGAGGGGACGAATTCGGATTGCTGATCGAGCATTGCCCGATCGACAAGGCGATCCAGATCGCCGAGACCATTCGTCGGGCGATCGAGGACTATCGGTTCGGGTGGGAGGGCAGGCTGTTCAAGATGGGAATCAGCATCGGACTCGTGCCGATGGTGCCCGGAGTGGACCGGGGCGACGAATACATGATTGCCGCGGACCAGGCCTGTCTCAGCGCGAAACGCGAGGGCCGCAACCGGGTAAAGATGTTTTCGATTGGAGACCAGTCGCTGGTCCGGCGAAAGACCGAGGTTCGCTGGGTATCCAGAATCCACGATGCGCTCGACCGGGACGGATTCGAACTTCACTGCCAGCCCATCGAATCGCTCGTCAAGGGGACGAATCCCGGGATACACTACGAGATCCTGCTGCGCATGCGGGGCGAGGACGGCGCCCTGATTCCGCCAGGTGGGTTCATCTCCCCGGCGGAGCGTTTCGGACTGATGCCCTCGGTCGACCGTTGGGTGGTTCGCAGGTATTGCGAGTGGCTCGCTTCGCACGTTGAACACCTGGAAAGACTCCATCTCTGCGCGATCAATCTTTCCGGGCAGTCGCTCGGCGACGGTACGATCCAGGATTTCATCAGTGAGCGGATCGAAGAAAATGGTTTGCCCGGCGAAAAATTCTGCTTCGAGATTACCGAGACCTCCGCGATATCGAATATGGCCAATGCGCGTGCATTGATCCAGTCGCTGGGTTCGAAGGGCATCAAGTTCTCCCTGGATGACTTCGGAACCGGCATGTCGTCGTTCAACTACCTGGACTCGCTGCCGGCGGAATTCATCAAGATCGACGGCAGTTTCATTCTGGGCGTGGAGGAAGACAGGGTCACCGAGGGACTGGTCAGGGCGATCACCGATATCGGGCACCTGATGGGCAAGAAGGTGATCGCCGAGTTCGTCGAGTCCGAGGGTATCCGCGAAGCGGTACGCGGGATCGGAATCGACTTTGTGCAGGGGTTCGGTGTCGGCAGACCGAAGCCGCTGGCCGATCTGCTCTGGACCTC
>JAYENI010000019.1:0-1412 GCA_034722015.1 Pseudomonadota bacterium | reverse complement strand
TATACCGTCAGCGGCGGTTGAGCGACATGCGCCGGATTACGCTGGTCAGAGCGCGCCTGCGTCGTCCATCAGATCCTGGATGGCGCGGGCGAGTTCGGCGTAGCCCTCATTGTTGAAATGCACGCCGTCGGATTTGTATCGCGGCTTTCTTTCGAGCCGGCCGACGATGTCGAGTTGGGCGGGTAGTGCGTTGTCTGTCGCCAGCTCGCGATAGATCGGGGCGGTGTCGGTGAAGAAATTGAACTCGGGCACGCCGATCAGTATGACGTCCGAGCCGTGGCGCAGGATCGTGTCGATCATCGCCTGCAGGTTTTCGCGTGTTCCGGTGCGCGGCAGTTTTCGAAGGATGTCGTTCCCGCCGTGGAACAGGATGACGAGGCGGGGGTTGTGAGTGTCCAGTACCCCCGGCAACCTTGCCAGCCCGACCGCGGTAATCTCTCCGGAAATCCCTTCGTTGATCACGGTGATACCGATACTGTTCTGAAGGTGGTCCGGATAGGCGTGTCCGCCGTCGGCCCCGACACCCCGTGTCAGGCTGTCGCCGAAGGCGACGATGACCGCGTCATCGTTCAGGGGGGCGATTCGTGGCCCGCGGTCGCACGCGCCGCACAGCAGCGCGGTGGCGAGGACCGCCAGGCGAAGAAGTTTCATGCCGGGATGACCGACGTCACCCCTTGCCTTTCGTGAAGGCGCGGTCCAGCAGACGGGCCGCAAGGGGGTTGTCGAGGCTGTGCGGCGCAATGCCCTCGAGGCGATAGGGGGCCCCGTCGGTGATGGCACGCGCGGCAAGCATTCCGCTCTTGACCGCGGGACCGATCCCCTCGCACATGTCGCGAGTGGCGAGACCCGCCGCATCGCCCGTAATGAAGGCATTCTCACGGCGCACGACGTCTACCGGTCCCCGGAGGAAATAGCTGTAGCCCGTGGGTTTCGGCTCGGCCCCGTTGATGCCGCCGCGGCGCTTCATCTTTCGGATGAACGCTTCCCAGTGCACCTTGATATTCCGACCCGTCGGCTTCAGGTTCCCTGAAATGGCGCCGATACCGAGATTGAGGTAGCCGCCGCTTTTCGGGACGTACCAGGAGTAGCCCGGGAGTCCCTTGTCGAAAAACCAGAGGTGGCAATCACCTTTCTTCCAGTCGCATGGGAACTCGTGCTCGAGCGTGGCTGCCTGTAGTCCCTTCACGCGCGGGTTCGCCTCACGAAACAGGTCCCGGTAAACCGGGCAACGGGTTCCACCGGCGCCGACGAGATAGCGGCACCGCCAGGCCTCGTCGACGATGTACCAGCCGTCTTCGCGCCGGATACGGCGCACCTCGTGGGTGCGCACCGGGGCGCCCGAGCGTTCCAGCAGCCAGGCGTCGAACTCGTAGCGCCGGATCGAATGCTGCGGTCCGCGCAGGGCATAGCCG
>JAYENI010000018.1:0-3861 GCA_034722015.1 Pseudomonadota bacterium | reverse complement strand
ACCCGGGGTACGGCAGATAGGCCGACTGTGTCCATTCCCAGACATCGCCGTACATCTGCAGCAGCCCCGCTTCGCCGGACGCAGGCAACGGGTGCAAATACCCTTTCTCGACGAAATTGCCGTTGATCGGCAGCGGTCTGGCGGCACTCTCCCACTCCGCCTCGGTCGGCAGACGCTTCCCGGCCCAGGTCGCGTAGGCATCCGCCTCGTAGTAGCTCACGTGGGTCACGGGTTCCGTGCCAGCCACCGGTTTGAGGCCGCCAAGCGTCATGTTGAACCACTCCCCGTCGCGCCGCTCCCAGTACAGGGGCGACGTCCAGCCTTCGGTGCGGATGATCTTCCAGCCGTCCGCGAGCCAGAGGGCGGGATTGTCGTATCCGCCGTCCTCGATGAACTCCCGGAACCCGGCATTCGTCACGGGTCGGCTGGACAGCCGGTAGGGCCGCAAGGCGACGTCGTGCGGGGGACCCTCGTTGTCGAAGGCGAAACCCGCGCCATCGAAGCCGACCCTCGCCTGCCCGCCGGAGAACGATACCCAGCCCGGGCTGGCGACGGAGCGGGGCTCGGGCACCGGCAGGTCCGTACGGTACGCGGGTCGCAGGGGGTTGAAGGCCAGGTTGAACTTGATGTCGGTGAGCAGCAGCTCCTGGTGCTGCTGTTCGTGGTTGACGCCGATCAGAAGGCGCTCGTTCACCGCCGGCCAGTTCTCATCGGACACCGAGCGGATCAGCGTCTCCATGTGCTCGTCGACGTAACTGCGGTACCGGTACACCTCCGCGACGGTCGGCCTGGACAACAAGCCGCGCTGCGGGCGCGGGAAATATCCCCCGCTGACCTGGTCGTAGTAGGAATTGAAAATGTAGCGAAATTCCGGATGAAAGACCTGATACCCCTTCAGAAACGGGGTCAGCAGAAAGGTCTCGAAAAACCAGGTAACGTGCGCGAGGTGCCACTTGGGCGGGCTCGTCTCCACGGTGGCCTGGACGACGTAGTCCTCGATCTCGAGCGGCTCGACCAGGGTCTCGCTGGCCTGTCTGACTCGGCGGTATATCGACGCCGCCTCTGCCCGCTCGATCGAGTCTCGATCGGGAACGACGGCGGAATTCCGGGGGTTCGTCATCGGCAATCCCGCGCCCCTGCCGGGTTCCGGTGGGCGCGACTCCATTTTCCGGGGATGGCGGCCGTGGCCTTCTGGTGGACCGAGCGCTGCCGACCCACCCCTCATTCGGCTGGCCGTCGGTGCACCGGAAACGCGACCCCGACCGGACCAGCTGGCGGCGTAGTGTACCGCGCGAGCCCGGCAAACCCAAAAAGAACCTGTCGTTGTCAGGGATACCCCGAGCGGTCAGAACGCTTGCCGGATGCCCGGACAAAAGAACCCTATCGGTCCTGCCCCGGATGGGGGGTATCGATCACATTCCTCGCAGGTCAACCGCTGCGACCGTCTGACGGGGACAGGCTGACAAAAATCGGGGGGTGATTCAGCGCCAGTATCGTGGGCTGGTACAACCCGCATCGCCCCCACTCGACCTCTGCATATGATGCGTCCGCGCTTGCCTATCGAATCAACCGACATCATCCAGGCGGAGGAGCACGGGCGGACACCGCACGTTTATTGATCATCGTCATGCTCCCCCCTTGAGATCAAGTCAGAATGTTTAATGAGAGGGGGCTTGCGTGTCATACGACGGGGCGCTGCGTCATTCTGGAGGCGTTCCAAATACACCTGGACCAATGGAAAGAGAGAGTTTCTGATCAAGACAACACCCTATCCGGCGCCAAATGAACACACAGATTACATGGGATAGAAAATTGATCTTAATCGTGCGATTCCGGAAACCGGAGTGTTTCTGCCCCCGGCATGCAAATATTCATAGGAATGACGGGCGATAGGCCATGACAAGAACTGATAGACGAGCTTGTGTTCTCGACGTCGTTGTTCTTCTGCCCCTGATTTTGCTATTTATTCTTCTTTCCGGCTGTGTTCACACTATGCCGCAGACCTACACGCCGAGCAACATCTTCTCGAATCTGGGGGAAGACAGGATCAAGGTTCAGGTCGGCAATTTCGAGAACAAGCTGGGATTACATAACGATGCTGCCGTTGCCATATTGCATACGGGGGATGAGATTCATCTTGAACGACCAGTTTCCACGTATGTCCGTGATGCCCTGTTTGCGGAGATCAAAAACGCAAACTTTCTGGTGGGCAGGGGGGACATCGTGGTTTCCGGAGACATTCACGCGCTCGGAATGTCACCGATTCCCGGCGACAACGAATATGACCGTACAACCATTACCTTTCGTATCCAGTCAATGTCCGATGACGAGTTGCTATTCGAACAGACCTATTCCTCGAGTAGCTCAGTGAATAACCTGTTCAACTGGCCGGAGTTGACCGCACTCAGCCTTCAGGAGTGCATTGTGAGTTTCCTGGGTGATGCAACCGAGCGGGGAATCCTGAGCCCGGGCGGTGTCAGCACCATAGCGGGCACTTCAGGCCCGGATGTCATCCGTCTGACTCCGGACGGGTTGCGGATGGAATCGGCCGCGAAATCCGGGGCAGCAGTTCGATCAGACAAACCAGTTGCGAACGGACAGTTGTTCGTGGATGCAGAACCAAAGGACGCCCGTGTCAGGGTTCTGAATATCAACCCCAGATTCTCCCAGGGGATGCTGCTTGAACCGGGTTTCTATCACGTGGAAGTCTCGGCGCCCGGATACGATGCCTTGAGGGACTGGGTGGAACTTGCGCCCGGCGAGAACAAGACCGTCAGGACCCGGTTGACCGGTGAGTATTCGGCACCCGCGCCAGCGACGACGTCGGTATCGTCGCTGGCGCCTCCGGAAATATGGCTGTTTTCCATCGGAATTTCGGATTTCACGGATGAAACCCTGGAACTGCAATATGCCTCCACGGACGCAAGGAACTTCTACAAGTTCTTCCGTTCCGCATCCGGGGCCATGCTGCCGAAGACCCAGGCCGTATTGCTGATCAACGAGGCAGCCAGCAGGAGAAGTGTCATTCAGTCGCTGGTCCGCATGGTCAAACAGGCGAACGAAAATGACCTCGTCGTGATATTCCTGGCAACCCATGGCCTGCCCGATCCGGACACCGGGGAAATCAACTTCATCATGCATGACACATCGCTCGATAATCTCGTAGGCTCCGGGCTCTCGCACAGTGATCTGGACCGGATTATTCAACGCTCCAGGGCCAGCAAGGTGCTGTTCATCGTGGATGCCTGTCATTCGGGCGGATTAGGCGCCGGTTCACTGGTGGCGCGCAGGGGGCTCAAATCCAGCGAGGTGAACAACCTGATCTCGAGACTCGCGCAAGCAACGGATGGAACCGCGGTACTTTCCGCCTCGAGTTCCAATGAAATGAGCCTGGAAGGAGAAGACTGGGGAGGAGGCGTCTTCACGTACTACAAGATCGGCGGGTTGCGGGGACGTGCCGATTCAGACCAGGATCAGATCGTCGCCCTGCGGGAACTGTTCGACTATGTCTACGAATAGGTCCCAGCCGCCACAGACGGACAACAACACCCCGAACTGAAAGGTCAGTTCAGCAATGACCTGCCGTTGGTGGAGGTCAATCCCTGACCCGCGGTGTGCCGCCGAAAGTGTAATCCCTCGTGGCATCGTTGCGGATACCCTGCCCCGGCGAAGTCGGAACAAGGTTTTGAGTGTCGAACTGAAGGTGTGCGCTGCACGCGCGGCTCATTTCGACGGGTTCTTTCCCCATGATCGTTCCGTGAGCGAAGCGAACTACGCAACTCAACATTTAACATTCAGTAGTCCGAATAAGGCGATTGCCGGAAAATGACATACCAGATTGGGCAGGATTTTCGTTCGTCA
>JAYENI010000017.1:0-3866 GCA_034722015.1 Pseudomonadota bacterium | reverse complement strand
ATCGGCCTGGATTGATTATTGACAAAGGCCGACTAAATGGTGACTCCTTTCCCCTCACATGATTTCCCCGATACCGGCAGTGTGTCCCGGAAGGGCGTAGCTACACCCCCGACGCAACTTGTACCAAATGGATACTGGTCAAGCTACATCCCGGATGCCGGCATGGATGACGATCTCATCGAACGGCGCCGACAACATCCCCGCATCGCTACGCTCCAACAACCCAAGGTCGATCAGTTCGGTGACATCGGTATGCACATTCTTGTAATCACGCCCGAGGGACTGCGACAACTGATGAATATTCAGGCCATCGTGGCTGGCAACGTGACGCAGTAGTTCCAGGCGCTTTTCAGTGATGGCGGAGAACAGTTCCCGCAGGCTGCCGAACGCGAGCCGGGGAGTGACCGCACCGCCCGCCTCGGCGGCGTGCCACGTATCGGCGACCACCCGCAGTGCAGCGTCCGGTTTCAATACGCTGATTTCAATCGTGTTCATTTCCACCTCCAGCCCGCAAGGCGTGTACAGTCGTCGCGAAAGTCGGCCAGCAGTTGCTCCACGGATTCGAACAGGTATTCCTTTTCATGGTCTCCATAGTGTCGATGGTCGCCCTTGCCGGATTCGTTGTCATACCGAACCAGGCACTCCCCGGATCGACCGCAGTAGAACCGGTATTTCAGGCCGTGTGGACGCTCCGCCGACACAGCGGGCAACCTCCAGACAACCATCTCGACGACCACGGTCCCCTGGCGACCCTTGTAGCGAAACAGTTGACGAGCATTCATTGCAGTCGAGCATGCCACAAGAGGCTATGGCCTACAATGCCATAGCCTGGCGGAATGCCGGGCGCCGACCACCTGACATCGAACATCCAGCCGTGATCATGGAATCATCATGTACCCGGCGGAACCAGATCGAGAGCCGGAAAACTCCGGGGCCGTGCCCGCCAGGCGTTGTCGATGCAAGACCGATTGTTGGAATGTTACCGTGAAAAAACACTGGCTTCGGGCAAGAAGTTACCGTAGGTACGGGTTAGCGTCATCGTAACCCGACGTGCGACCGGCACACTATCCGTCTGGCTGGTGCGCGTCGAGCTGGCTTTCAAACTCCGTGCAATGGAATCAATTATGGAGGTGTTTTTTCATCTTCCGGGGTGAAAGGCCAACTTCCATGGTCGTTAGGCGATTGCCGGAAAATAACATGCCAGAATGCGCCGGATTTTCGTTCGTCTTCAAGGCGCGGTAACGGGCGCATAGTCGCTCTATGCAACCGTTGCCGCAACGCCGAAGACGGACGAAAAGACAAGCAGGCTGGCATGTGATTTTCCAGAAATCGCCTTAGAACAGACCACTTTTCTACAGCGCCACGCCGACAGGAAACGATCGGCGAGTCGTGATCGTCCCGGCTTGATTGTTGGAATGTTAGAACGGAGAGTAAGCCGGATTCTAGCCGACGCTTAGGCTGAAGTTTGTTTTCACTGTTAGGGGTTGGGACGATGAGTTAGATTATGCTATAAATGGCATATGTTGCATCTTGAGAAGGTCCTGATCTGGATTGGATCATCAAGGAAGGATCTGATGGCTTTCCCTGAAGGCGTCAAGGATGTCCTTGGCTATGCGCTTCACCTGGCTCAGCAGGGAGAGAAGCATCTCGATGCGAAGCCATTGAAAGGGTTTGGTGGTACCAAAACGCTTGAAGTAGTCGAGGATCATCAGGGTGATACCTACCGGGCAGTCTACACGGTGAAGTTTGAGGGCTATGTATACGTATTACATTGTTTTCAGAAGAAATCCAAGAAAGGCATTGCAACACCTAAGCCTGATATGGACAAAATCCTGGCACGACTAAAGGATGCGGAATTACTGCATCAGGAATTAACGAGGTGAAATATGAGTGAAATTGAACATGAAGTGAGCAGTGGTAATGTCTTTGCGGACATTGGTATGGCTGAACCTGTTGAATCACTTGCCAAGGCTGAATTGGCCAGAAAAGTTGGCAGCATCATCAAGCATCGGCATCTCAACCAGACAGAAGCCGCAAAGTTGCTGGGAATTGACCAACCCAAAGTTTCCCGGCTCTTGCGGGGGCAACTCAAGGAATTCTCTATGACCAAGCTGCTGGATTTCATGCTGCGGCTGGATCGAGACATTGAGATCAGGATCAAGAAGCACCGGAGCGGGCATGCCCCGCCAGGTATTGAGGTGCTGACCCTCTGAATCAGATTGCTTCAACTGCCGAAAATTTGCCTGACACAGTCCGGCACCGTGATGCATAGTAGTGATAATAGCAACGGACATCACCAACTGGCCCGCCGGGACTTGCTCTTCCCTCGGATGGCGCCCCGTCACTCCCGCGACCAAGTGGCCTCCAGCAGCGCCTTCAGCCGCCAGCAGGCCGCTCTCGATGCGCTCCCCCAGGGTGAAGCGCCGGGCGCGCGGGAACTTGTCCAGTTGCGGGACCATCCACAACAACAATTCGTGGCAGGCCTGCACGGCCCGCGGCGTGGCGTCCCGGGTCATTTCAGAAAACCGCGCCGGCGGGGGCTGTCGCCCCCTGCACCCCCAAAGGGTCAAAAAACAAAGGGAAAAGAATCATAAGTCCTGGGCGAGACGGAACCCCAGCTTGTCGAGCCGGCTGACCGGCGTATACCTGTAGCGGGTGGCCGAACGAACCCCCCCGCGGCCTGCCGTACCAGGAACCGCCCCGGCCCACGCGCCGGCCGCTGGCATGTTTATTGCTTACGCATTCCTTCTCGCTGCCCCCGTAGCCCTCATCATAGTTGCTGCACGTCCGTTCCCAAAGGTTGCCCAGCATGTCGTACAGGCCGAATTCATTGGGACGGAACCGCGCGACCGGCGCGACGAAGGCATAGCCGTCCTTACACTCGTGTTTGTTTGTCCAGACATTCCCATTGGGCAATTTGGTCTGGTCCGTGACGTTCGCGTATTGACAGGCCCGGTCCGGATTTTCCCCCCAGTAACGGGCCGTCATCGTCCCACCCCGCGCCGCGTACTCCCACTCGGCCTCCGTCGGCAACCGATAGTCTCCACCCGTCTCGCCGTTCAGCCACTCGATATAGGCCATCGCGTCGTTCCAGCTCACGCAGGACACCGCGTGGTCGTCGCGATTCTTCTGGGACTTGTTCGGCTTCCTCCAGTTGGCCCACGAACGCCAGTTCCAGCGCTTGTCGCTGTCGTCCTGGTCGTAGGCCCAGCAACCGTCTTTACCGCCGGCATTCTTATCGGCGTCGGTGCGATAGCCCGTCGCCTTGACGAAGCGGCGGAACTCCGCCACCGTTACCTCGGTTTTTCCAATGCGAAAGCCCTTGACCTCGACCCGGTGCCGGCGCTCGTCGTCATCACGTCCCGACTCCGACGTCGGGCTGCCCATCTGGAAGGCGCCGCCCTCGATGAACACCATGTCCGGTTCGATGCCCGTTTGCCGTCGCGGGCCGGTCCCGAGTTGCGCTTGCAGGGTGCGCGTCTCCCCCGCCGCCAGGGTAATACGCTCCTCCCAGGGCGCGCGCCCGCCCTTCTCTACCCGCACCCGGTATTCGCCCGGCTTCAGGGTATGCGGTTCAGGGCCCGTCGGACCCACCGCCAGGTCGCCGATGTAGACCATGTCGTGGTTGACGTTGGAGCGCACCACCAACCAGGCCTTCTGCTCGATCCGGTTCAGGCGCACGGACTCCTGCGTCCACTTGCCCATAGCGACCTCCGCGCGCCGGGTCACCGGGGCATAACCCTCGGCCTCCACCCGAACCGTTACCTCGCCGGGAAACAGGTTACGCTGATTCAGTGGGCTGCCGGGCGCGGCATCGCCGGCATAACGACCGTCGATGTAGACCTTCGAATTCGGCGCGTTGACGT
>JAYENI010000016.1:0-3882 GCA_034722015.1 Pseudomonadota bacterium | reverse complement strand
ATCGAGTTTCGCCTCGGTGAACAGCTTCAGTGTAGCCAGCGTACCGAACTCGAATTCGCTCAGGGTCGTTTCACCTCGCGCGCGATCGACCGCCTGGAACGCCCCGATCAGCGCATCGTCCGATACTTCCCGATCCTCAATTCGCACACGCTCGTTGTAACGCACCAGGTGCGGAGAGGTGTACGCACCGACTCGATAGCCGCCGGCGGTGAGAATGGACTCGGCCAACGCGACACACGAGCCTTTACCGTTGGTCCCCGCAACCGTCACGACACGTCTCGCCGGGCGGGTCAGACCCAACCTCCCGGCAACGGCGGCAACTCTCGGCAGGCCGAGATCGATCTCCCTGGGATGGAGCTGCTGTTGCCAGGCAAGCCAGTCCGCCAGCGTACGAGAAGTCAACGGCCGCCCCCCGTCCGGTCGATGCCGAACCGGTACTCAGGAACTCTCAGATGCCCTTCACAGCCGGCTTGCGCATCAGCATCGTCGTAAGGTTGGCAACCGTCTCCCGCATGTCCCTGCGATCCACGATCATGTCGAGCGCGCCATGCTCCAGGAGAAACTCGCTCCGCTGGAAACCCGGCGGCAACTTCTCGCGCACGGTCTGCTCGATGACGCGGGGACCCGCAAATCCGATCAGTGCATTGGGTTCGCCAATATGGACGTCGCCCAACATGGCAAGGCTTGCCGATACGCCGCCCATCGTGGGATCGGTCATCACGGAGATAAATGGCAGTCTGGCCCTCGAAAGCCTTGCCAGCGCCGCGCTGGTCTTTGCCATTTGAAGCAGAGAAATCAGCGCTTCCTGCATCCTCGCTCCGCCGCTGGCGGAGAAACACACCATCGGAATACCGGCCTCCAGGGCCGCATCCACGCCACGCACGAACCGCTCCCCTACCACCGAACCCATGGAGCCGCCCATGAACTTGAACTCAAAGGCCGCGCTGATCAGTGGGACTCCCATCACGGCGCCCCTGATGACGATGAGCGCGTCCTTTTCTTCCGTGGCCTTCTGCGCGGCGTTGAGGCGGTCCTTGTACTTCTTGCTGTCCTTGAATTTCAGAACGTCCTGCGGTTCGATCTCTTCACCGATTTCCTCCCTTGGCTCCTGATCCAGAAAGGTATCCAGTCGACGCCTGGCCCCGATGCGCATGTGGTTTCCACACTTGGGGCAAACCTCGAGATTGCGTTCCAGCTCCGCCCGGTAAAGGATCGCATCGCAGGTGCCGCACTTTTCCCAAAGTCCCTCGGGCACCTTCCGCTTCGCACTACCTTCCGTGCGAATCCGCGTCGGCATCAATTTTTCGAACCAGCTCATAACCTGTTACCCATGGTGCCAATCGTGACGGTTTCGGGATTTCCGATAAATACCGCCAATTCGTTCCCGGCAATCACCCGACATCGGCGTAGGCCGGCAGCCGCAGCGCCTGCTCCGTCGGATCGTGACTCAAGCGGCGTCCGCGTCGGGGGAATCGGCGTCCATCGCTTCGCGCATCAAGGACAGCAGCCCGGCGATTTGCGCCTGGGTCGTTGCCGGGTCACCGGCATGCGCCGCCACCAGATTTACTATCGCGCTACCGACAACAACCGCATCCGCAACCCGGGCGACACTTGCCGCGGTTTCAGGATCCTTGATCCCGAAACCGACACCGACCGGCACATCGGTAAGGTTGCGAACGACTTCCAGCCTCCGGGCGACCGATGCCACGTCCAGGGCGCTTGATCCCGTCACGCCCTTGAGAGAAACATAGTACACAAAGCCCGATGCGGCAGCGCAGATCCGGGAAATCCGCTCGGAATGACTGGTAGGCGCGATGAGGAAAATCGGGTCTATCGCATGCTCGCGCAGCGCCAGCAGCAAGTCATGAGCTTCCTCGGGCGGCAGATCAACCGTCAGAACACCATCGACACCCGCTGCGGCTGCCGATGAAGCAAATGTCTCGTAACCCATCACTTCGACGGGGTTCAGATACCCCATCAGTACAACCGGGGTGTGGTCATCACGTTTGCGAAACTCCTGCACCATGGAAATGACGTCGCCGAGACTGACATGGTGTTCCAGAGCGCGCTCGCATGCGGCCTGAATGACCGGTCCGTCCGCCATCGGATCCGAAAACGGCACGCCAAGTTCCAGGATGTCGGCCCCCGCCTCGACCATCGCGTGCATGAGCGGTACGGTCACGCCAGGCTCCGGGTCGCCGGCAGTGATATAAGGGACCAGCGCCTTGCGGCCACGACTTGCATTTCTGTCGAATACGGCGCTGATGCGACTCATAGTTCCATTCCCTCGATCCGGGCAATGGTATTGATGTCCTTGTCACCCCGGCCTGACAGGTTGACGACAATGATCTGGTCCTCGCGCATCTGCGGCGCCAGTTTGCCCGCCCATGCCAGTGCATGACTCGTCTCCAGCGCCGGAATAATACCTTCCACGCGCGTCAGCTCATGGAACCCCGACAACGCCTCGCTGTCGGTCACGGCCACGTATTCCGCCCGGCCGACGTCCTTCAACCAGGCATGTTCCGGCCCGACCCCCGGATAATCCAGACCCGCGGAAATAGAGTGCGTTTCAATGATCTGTCCGTCCCTGTCTTCCATCAGATAGGTCCTGTTTCCGTGCAGGACACCCGAGGCCCCGGCACATAGCGGCGCCGAATGTCTGCCGGTGTCGAGTCCGAGCCCGGCGGCCTCCACGCCAACGATCCGAACCGCCGTATCGTCGAGAAAGGGATAGAACAGGCCGATGGCGTTCGAGCCGCCCCCCACGCAGGCAACGAGCACATCCGGTAGTCTTCCCGCCTGCTCCTGGATCTGCGCGCGCGCTTCACGCCCGATGACGGCCTGCAGATCCCTCACCATGACAGGGTACGGATGAGGACCGGCGACCGTGCCGATGATATAGAACGTGTTGTCTACATTGGTCACCCAATCCCTCATTGCCTCGTTGAGCGCGTCCTTCAGGGTGCGTGAACCCGAGGTGACCGATACGACCTCCGCCCCGAGCAGGCGCATACGGTAGACATTGGGAGCCTGGCGTTCGATGTCTTCGGCCCCCATGTATACGACGCACTCCAGTCCGAGTCGCGCCGCCACCGTGGCGGTAGCCACACCGTGTTGCCCCGCCCCGGTCTCGGCGATGATCCGTTCCTTGCCCATTCGCTGCGCCAGCAACGCTTGCCCGACCGTGTTGTTGACCTTGTGCGCGCCCGTGTGGTTGAGATCTTCCCGCTTCAGGTAAATCTGCGCCCCACCAAGCTTGCGACTCCAGCGCTCGGCGTGGTAAAGGGGGCTCGGCCGTCCGACATAGTGGGCGAGATCGGCATCCAGTTCGGCAACAAACTCCGCGTCCTTCCGGTACCGTTCCCAGGCCAGACGGAGTTCCTCGAGGGGCTCCATCAGTGTCTCGGCAACGAAACGTCCTCCGTAGATGCCGAAATGCCCTTCGGCATCCGGCATTCGCCCGCAAAGGGGCTGTGTGCTCTCAATCAAGCTTTGCATCGATTTGTCGTACCTCGCGGCAAAACGCCGCCATTTTCCCTGGGTCCTTCACACCCTTTGTGGACTCCACACCGCTGCTCACGTCAACCCCGTAGGCCGCGGTTTGACGAACCGCCTCCGCCACATTGTCCGACGACAGACCACCTGCGAGGATCAGTGGCCTTGACTCCCCTCGTGGCCACGTTCCCCAGTCGAATGCCTCACCCGAGCCACCGGCGGCACCAGCGGTATGACTGTCAAGCAGAAAACCGCTCGCGTCCGGATACCTTCTTGCATATTCGTCGAAATCCAGCTCCCCCCGCAATAATACCAATCTAAACAATGTTCTTTGGCTAAATCTGTAAACTCATCAACCACAGGAAACCACGCCGGGTTATCACTGGG
>JAYENI010000015.1:0-3886 GCA_034722015.1 Pseudomonadota bacterium | reverse complement strand
ACGCCGAGGGGGAGCAATATATAGTTATCGAGATAACTATATATTGCTAGATTTGACCCCCAATGATGGATTCAGAGGATGTAGCGGCTCAGGTCGTTGTCCTTGACCAGGTCGCCGAGATGCCGATCCACATACGCCGCGTCTATGTTTTCCGTCTGGCCGTCCCTGTCGGGCGCTGCATAGGAAATCTCCTCCATCAGGCGCTCGAGCACCGTATGCAGCCTGCGGGCGCCGATGTTCTCCGTGCGATCATTCACTTCGCAGGCGACCTGGGCGATGCGTTCGACCCCGTCTTCGGTGAACGTGAGGTTCACCCCCTCGGTCTCCATCAGCGCTGAATACTGCTCGGTGAGGGAGGCGTCGGGTTCGGTGAGAATCCGGGTGAAGTCTTCGGTAGACAAGGCCTCCAGTTCCACCCGGATCGGCAGGCGCCCCTGCAGTTCCGGGATCAGGTCCGACGGCTTCGACAGGTGAAAGGCGCCCGATGCGATGAACAGGATGTGGTCGGTCTTCACCATCCCCTGCTTGGTGCTGACGGTGCAGCCCTCGACCAGGGGCAGCAGGTCGCGTTGTACTCCCTCCCTGGAGACATCGCTGCCGCTGAACTCGCCGCGGCGGGCAACCTTGTCCAGTTCGTCCAGGAACACGATGCCGTTCTGCTCCACCGCGTCCACGGCCCGGGCCTTGATGTCATCCTCGTTGATCATCTTGTATGCCTCCTCGTCGGTCAGCAGCTTGAAGGCGTCGCGGACCTTGAGTTTGCGGCGTTTGGTACGGCCGCTGCCGAGGTTCTGAAAGATCCCCTGCAGCTGCCCCGCCATCTCCTCCATGCCGGGCGGGGTCATGATCTCGACGCCGACCGGGGACGCCGAGACCTCGATCTCGATCTCGGTTTCGTCCAGACCGCCCTCACGAAGCTTCTTGCGGAATTTCTGGCGGGTCGCATTGTCTTCCTCGGGTTCCTGATCGGAGGTGAAGCCGACCGAATGCGGGCGCGGCAGCAGGGCGTCGAGGATTCGGTCCTCGGCGGCATCCTCGGCCCGGTGCCGCACCTTTTCCACTTCCGCCTCACGCGTCATTTTCGTGGACGCATCGACCAGATCACGGATGATCGACTCAACATCGCGTCCGACATAGCCCACTTCGGTGAACTTGGTCGCCTCGACCTTGATAAACGGTGCGCGGGCGAGCCGTGCGAGCCGGCGTGCGATCTCGGTTTTCCCCACGCCAGTGGGGCCGATCATGAGAATGTTCTTCGGGGTGACTTCGGCGCGCAGGGTTTCGGACAACTGCTGACGGCGCCAGCGATTGCGCAGGGCGATGGCAACGGCCCGTTTCGCGTTGTCCTGGCCGATGATGTGCTTGTCCAGTTCCTGGACAATTTCTCTGGGTGTCATGCTGGACATGTTGGTCATTACTCTCGAATGGAACCACGCTCCTGGCGGGAACTGCATCCGGCCCGCCCAGTTTCAGCGGCCTGTCAGAGTGACTCGATGGTCAGGTTCCGATTGGTATAGATGCAGATATCGGCCGCGATGTTCAAGGCCTTTTCCACGATGTCGCGCGCACCGAGTTCTGAATTCTCCAGCATCGCACGCGCGGCCGCCTGGGCATAGGGGCCGCCCGAACCGATGGCGACCAGGCCGGCCTCCGGCTCGATAACGTCGCCGTTGCCGGAGATGATCAGCGAGGTCTCCCGATCGGCGACCGCGAGCAGGGCCTCGAGGCGCCTCAGCATGCGGTCCGTGCGCCAGTCCTTGGCCAGCTCGACGGCGGCGCGGGTCAACTGGCCACCGTGCTTCTCGAGTTTTGCCTCGAAGCGCTCGAACAGCGTGAACGCATCAGCGGTGCCTCCCGCGAAACCGGCAAGGATCCTGTCCTCGTAGAGCCGTCTCACCTTTCGGGCGTTTCCTTTCATGACGGTGTCGCCCAGGGTGACCTGGCCGTCTCCACCCAGCGCCACCGAATCGCCGCAGCGCACGGCACAGATCGTGGTGCCTCTGTATTGCTCCATATGATTCCTGCCGATTGATGCACCCTGAGGTCCGGGTACCTTGGGGAAAAAACAGCCATTCTACACGCAATGAACCGCCCCGAAAGTGCGCCACTCGGGACCGGTGCCGTGGCTTCAGGACTTGCGGGCGCGCGGGTGGGCCTTGTCGTAGACCTGCGCGAGGTGCTGAAAATCCAGGTGGGTATAGATCTGCGTTGTGGAGATGTCGGCGTGACCCAGCAATTCCTGCACGGCGCGCAGGTCTCCGGACGACTCCAGTAGGTGGCTGGCGAAAGAGTGGCGCAGCATATGCGGATGGACGTGCCGGTCCAGGCCCCGGATAAACGCCCAGTGCCGCATGCGCTTCTGGATCGACCGGCCCGACAATCTTCCTCCCCCGCGACCCACGAACAGCGCGGTCTCCCCGGGGGGTGCGATCCTGGCGCGGACCTCGATCCAGTGCCGGAGCGCGTCGCGGGCGAACCGACCCAGCGGGACATCGCGGGTCTTGTTGCCCTTGCCCACGATGCGGATCAAGCCCTGGCGCAGATCCAGGGCGTCGAGGTCGGAGCCGACGAGCTCACCGAGCCGAAGGCCGGAAGAGTAGGTGAGCTCCATGATGGCGAGGTCCCGCACGGCGAGCGGATCGGCGGGGGCGAAATTCAGCAGTCTCTGGACCTGGTCGGTGTCCAGCGGCGATGGCAGACTGGATCTGGATCGCGGCGCTCGCACACCCAGAGCAGGGTTCAGCGGGATGTGGCCTTCCCGCATCAGGAAGGAGAAGAAGGTGCGCAGCGCCGACAGTGTCCTGCGCAGGCTGCGCCCCGACAGTCCCTCGTGATGCCGCTGCGCAACGAAACTGCGAAGGTCGTGACTGGTGACCGTGTCCCAACCTTCACCGCCACCTTGATTGAAATGCCGGTGAAAGTCCTCAAGGTCGCGCCGGTATCCCTCCAGAGTGTGTGGAGACAGGCGTCGCTCCTCCCGCAAGTGCGCGAGAAACGCCCCGGTCGGGCCCGAAGCTTCGGTGTGGGTCACGGGCTGGCGACGCGTGCGTCCAGACGCACCCTCAATGCACGGCTCACCAGCTCGCCCAGGTGACTCAGGAACAGCGTTCCGAGTCCGTTTCTGAAACGCCGGGCGTCACGGCTCCCGAGCGCGAGCAGCCCGATCGGTTTGCCGTCCGACAGGGGAATGATTGCCGCCGAGCTGATGCCGGACCCGGTACCGAACAGTGACACGGTGAGTGCGTCCGCTTTGGCGCCGAATACGGGACGTTGCGACTTCGCAAATTCCAGCAGGACTTGCCTGCTCATCCCGCCACCGGATTCGTTTGCCGCCGGATCTCCCGGCACCTCGTGGTCAAACAGGCGAAACGTCACCTCGGTGCCGGGAAACTCGCTGCGAAGGAGATCGCCGGTGGCCGCCAGGACGTCGTCGATCTCCTCGGCCTCGATCAACTCCAGGGCCAGGCGGTGAAGCCGCTGCCCCAGGCCCTCGTTTTCCCTCGCGGTTCGCACCATGTCTTCCAGCCTGTCCTCGAGGCGCTGATTCCGACCGTGCAGACGCGATACCTGATACTCTATCAGCGACACCGCGCCATGGGTGGGATGCGGGATTTTCAGCGTATCCAGGGCCGACTCGTGGCGCTCGAAGAAATCCGGGTTTTCGCTCAGGTGGTGAAGTATGCTGGCCTCGGAAGGCGCGGTCCCCCGGCCATTGGATTTTCGCTCTTTGCTCATACGTTTATCACAGGGCAATGACCCCCTCGAAGACAGTGGTTGCGGGACCCGTCATATATAAATAACTCTCTTGACCAGATGGAAGTTATCCTAAGAGAGACTCGTTTTACCGTACAAGCAGTTAGTGAAGGCAAGATGTATAGAAGCATGT
>JAYENI010000014.1:0-17792 GCA_034722015.1 Pseudomonadota bacterium | reverse complement strand
CCCGAACGCAACGACGTACTTGCCGGTTTCCGTACCTGCGCGGTGTAACCGGGCGCGGCGCTGTCTCGCCGCATGCGGTACTCGTAGCCTGGATGAAGCCGTGCGAAATCCGGGATTCCTGTCCGGTCCCCGCCGTACGCCCCATCCGGAAACTCATGGTTGCAATCGCACCTTTAACATGGATAATACGAATCGTTCTCATTCGTACTTCTATCTTTTAGGGCCTACGGGGGTATCAATGCAACTTGCCAGGATTCGAAACGCCGCAGGGATTTTCGCGGCAGCCCTTGCCTGCTCCAGCCCGCAGGTGCTCGGCGCCGACAGTCAGGAGGACCGTATCAAGGAACTCGAGGAAAAGGTCGAGGCGCTGACGCGCAGCCTGGAGACATCGGCAGGCGCGGCCACAACGGTCGATGCGGCGGCTACCGAAAAGGAAGTCGAAGAGATGAAGGAGCAGATCGAGGCCCTCACGGAGGCCGTCGACGAGACCGAAGGCCGGGACAGCAAGTGGGACAGGCTGCACATCGGTGGTTACGGCGAACTGCACTACAACAATCTGAACGCCGAGGACCCCGAGAACGACAAGCGGGAACTCGACTTTCACCGCTTCGTGCTCTATCTCGGATACGACTTCACCGACCGCCTGCGATTCTACTCCGAACTCGAGTTCGAGCACGCCTTCCAGGACGAGGGCGAGTGGGAACTCGAGCAGGCCTACGTCCAGTACGACATCACGCGCAACCAGGACATCCTGGGTGGTATCTATCTTCTGCCCGTCGGGATTCTGAACCCCACACACGAGCCCACCACGTTCTACGGCGTAGAGCGCAACGACGTCGAGAACATCATCATCCCGACCACCTGGTGGGCCGGCGGCGCGAATTACCAGTTGCGATTCGGTGAAGGATTTACCTGGGACTTCGGGATCCACGAAGGACTCAAGATACCGACCAGCGGCTCCAATGCCTTCCGCGTGCGTAGCGGCCGGCAGAAGACCGGCAAGGCGGTGGTCAACGACGGCGCGGGCACCACACGGCTGAAATACACCGGTTTTCCGGGGCTCGAACTCGGCGTTGCCTTCCAGTATCAGGCCGATGCCAGCCAGGAATCGGGAGACGGCCTGGATTCCGGCACCCTGGTCTCGGCACACGCCATGTACAACTACCGCATGTTCACCATCCGGGGCCTTTACGGGCGCTGGGACTTCCAGGGCGACGCGGTCAAGGCGGCCGGCGCCAACGTCCAGCAGGGCTGGTACGTCGAACCGAGTGTCAAGTGGTGGAGCAACACCTTTGCCCCCTACCTCAAGGACAAGCTCGGGTTCTATTACCGCTACGAGGACATCCCGGACGCCGCACGCGCGCAGGACGAATTCAACCAGTGGGAGGTCGGTTTCAACTACTGGCCCCATCCGGACGTAGTGCTGAAATTCGACTACCGCGATCGCACGCACGCCGACGCCTCGCAGAGGGGAAAAGACTTCACCGGGTTCGATCTCGGACTCGGATATACGTTCTAGCCCCTGTTCACCAATCACCGCCGGCGTATGTCGGCGGCGCTTTCTTGACAACATGAAATCATTGACTGGGAAAATACTTGTGCTGTCACTGTTCGCGGCCCTCGCGTGCACCCCATCCCGGGCAGAACAGGTCTACCAGCGACCCGAAGCCTTCATCGAGCAGACGTTCGGCGGCGATCCACCGGACCCCGGCGTCCTCTATCTCAAGGGAGCCACCAAAAAGACGGTCAAGGAGATGCTGGGACATCGCTATCGCACGATCCGCGTCCGCTACTGGCTCAAGGACGGGCGCAGCGCCTGGATACTGGAAGAGGTCGGCAAGGAACGGCCGATCACGACGGGCTTCGTCATCAGCGACGGCGCGATCGAGCGCACCCGGGTGCTAGTCTTCAGGGAAAGCCGGGGCTGGGAGGTCCGGCACGACTTCTTCACCGATCAGTTCATCGACGCGCGACTCGACAAGCGATCCGACCTGGACGTCCACATCGACAATATCTCCGGCGCGACGCTGTCGGTGAGGGCGGTCAAGAATCTCTCGCGTATCGCGCTGTATCTGCACGGGGTGGTGACGTCCCCGGATGCGTGATCCTTCGTTATCGTTTCATGGAGTCAGATCATGTGTGAGAACCATCAAAACCCGGGGCTATCCGACACGCATTCCCCCTTGCGCAGGGGACGGCGAAAACTGTGGGAATTGCCGGCAAAGTATCATTGCCCGATCGTCGGCACCTGTTTGACGATCGGGGAATTGCGTCGTCTCTATCGTCAGTCCGGCATGGAACCGACACGCCACCTCAAGACCGACTACGACTTTCATCTCATGTTCGTCGGCGCCGCCGCACATCGCATCAGGCCATCGAAACTCGTACAGAAGACCCTCGACAGAAAGTATCAGATCACGATCAAGCGTCTGTCGGACGCGAAGAGTGCGGAAGACCTGGCCGGGTTCTGGGATGAGGCCGCGGCACGGGGCGACGTTGCCGGCGCTTTCTGGGCGTTGCTGACCCATCCCCGCGCCGGGGAGGCGTTTCTCGACCGTATCTATGGCGAGGTACATATGCTTTCCCATCTGGCGGGCGCCGCCACGCGCGTCAATCTGGCTCGGCTGCCCGCCCTGGAGGAAAGAAATGCCAGTCTGGAGGGGGAACTCCGTCACCTGAAGTTTCAGACCATCCGGCAACTCGGCGAGCGACAGAAACGCGTCGACGAACTGGCGATGGATCTCGAGCGGTCCCGGGAATCCGGGAGACAGTTCGAGGGCATGCGAGAACGCATTGCCGAACTCGAGAGCGGCGGGCAGCTTCGGTCCCTTCAGCGCCTCGTAACACGTCTGCAACGTGATCTCGCCCTGTCAACTAACCGGGTCGAAGCCGCGGAACTCGAGGCGGAGACCTGGCGCCGGAAAGCCGTCGAAGCGTCACACATCGCGGGTCCGGTAGACGATCCCGGTGAACGTCCTTGTGACGAGGCGCGCACTAAGCGCGAGGAACGCACCTCGACGGAGGAAGTTCCGGACGCACTTCGCGGCCGGTGTGTGTTGTACGTGGGTGGCCGTTCGAAGCTCACACCCCACCTTCGTCGTCTGGTATCGCGCCGCGGCGGCAGGTTCGTTCATCACGACGGCGGACTGAGCGACGGCTGGGCAACGCTCAATGGAGCCCTTGAGCAGGCCGATGCGGTCATGTGTCCACTGGACTGCATCAGTCACAACGCGTGTTCCCGACTCAAGCAGGTCTGCAAACAGCGATCCAAACCCCTGGTGCTGCTTCGGGGCGCCGGTGTGGGGGCATTCAACAACGGCTTGAAGGTATTGCAGGACAGACATCTTACTGATAGTAACCCGGCACCGGTCGGTTCGACCCTTTCCGGCGTTCGCGCGGTCGTTTGCTGACGGACCCTGTATTTCCGGGATACGAAACCACCCCGCCACCAGTGGATAGAGGCGGCGTTCGGACGGAGCGGAATGGTCCGACTTCAGGACACCCGAAGCGGATCCGTATTCGAAAGCATGTAAGCATCGAAAATGCCTGCCAATCGGGCCGCTCTGTAGACGCCGAAGACAGGTGAAAAAAAAGCATGTGCGATGGTAGGTTAGTTGACAGAAATCGCCTAAGGTATGGGAATAGCCGGTCATCCAATGGACAGATATCGGAGGTTTTCATGAACCAGCAATTGGTCCTGCCCAGCGGCGGACAGACAATCACCACTCAAGCGATCCCCGCCGGTTCGCCTGTCACCGTCGTAATCAGCGGGGTCGTCGGTATCTGGGCCGGATGGTCTCGAGGTATCGACGCCGCCTATGTCTATGACGCACCGCCTGGCTCGAGTTACTATCCCGCGAATCCACCCAGGCGCCGGCTGGGTATAACGACAGGCAACGGCCCGTTCGATCCTCAACCACCGGTTTTCAATCCCACGCACCAATACACCTGGCAGACCGTCGGCACGGGGCAAGGCCTCTGGTTCCAGTTTCAGGACCAGCCCTATGACGACAACACCGGCAGTTTCGCGATTACCGCGATCTGGTAGACCGGCATTTCCTGACCGGAAACCGGATAGACGACATGCTCATCCGAATCAAGCGTGTGTACGAGGCTTCCGATGTGTCCGACGGCACGAGGATTCTCGTGGACAGGCTTTGGCCCCGTGGACTGAACAGGGAGAAGGCCGATATCCATTTCTGGGCAAGGGACATCGCGCCGACCGATGAACTGAGAAAATGGTATAACCACGAGCCTGGGAAATGGCAGGAATTCAGGGATCGTTACTTTTCTGAACTGAATGCCAATTCCGAAGCTATCCCGGAGTTTCAGCGTCATCTTCGAGGTCACGTCGTCACGCTGGTCTTCAGTTCCAGGGAACTGAAATTCAACAATGCGGTTGCGTTGAAGGAATACATCGGGAAGCATCTACAACACGACGACAGCTGACAGATCGTATCGGCGACCTCACGGAGCCGCACCCGGCTAACGGCCACCGCGCTCAGTTCGAAACCGGACAAGGAAATCCCTGAACAAAGTGAAGCCGGGTACTGCAAGTCCGGTCGCGAAGGACCTGGTGCTGATCGGTGGCGGACACGCCCATGTCACCGTGCTCAGGCGTTTCGGTATGAAACCCGTGTCCGGCCTGCGTCTGACCCTGATCACCCGAGACATCCATACGCCCTATTCCGGCATGCTGCCGGGTTATGTCGCAGGGCACTACACCTATGACGAGTGTCACATCGACCTGGGACCACTGGCCCGGTTCGCCGGCGCGCGGCTCTATCATTGCGAGGTGGAAGGACTGGACCTGACCAAACGGCGTGTCCTCGTCCGCGAACGGCCACCGGTCGGCTTCGACCTGCTCTCCGTCAACACCGGATCGCGTCCCCGCACGGTAGACGTACCCGGCGCCCTGGAACATGCCATGCCGGTCAAGCCGATCGATGAATGGCTGACCCGCTGGCAGTCTTTACAGGATCGTGTACTGGCGAGCGAGGGGGTGTTCCGCATCGCCGTGGTCGGCGGTGGTGCGGGCGGCGTCGAACTGGCGCTTTCCACACAGCACAGGCTGCGGCAGCTCCTGTCCGAGCGGGGAGACGATCCGGGCAGACTTCACTTTGAACTTCTGACCGATGTCCCGACAATCTTTCCCACCCACAACACCGGGGTGCGGCGCCGGTTCGAGCGGGTGCTGGCACAAAGGGACATCGAGCTTCTGACAGGGCACAGGGTGATCGGGGTCACTCCGGACTCTGTCATCGTCGAGGGACGCGGCGCACGGCCCGCAGACTCGGTCCAGTGGGTCACCCGGGCCTCGGCGCCAGACTGGCCCGCCGAGGCCGGACTGGCGGTCGACGGCGAGGGCTTCATCCGGGTCGACGAATCCCTGCGGTCGATCTCCCACCCGGAGGTCTTCGCCGCGGGCGATATCGCCGCCATGGCGGACCCGAGACCGAAGTCCGGTGTGTTCGCGGTGCGCCAGGGTCCCGTACTCACTGAGAACCTGCGCCGCGCGGCGACTGGCCGGCGTCTCACCCGCTACCGTGCACAGCGCAGTTTCCTCGGACTCATCAGCACCGGCGACCGCTATGCCGTAGCCTCCCGGGGCGGCTGGTCCCTGGAAGGAAAGTCGCTCTGGCGGCTGAAAGACTGGATCGACCGGCGCTTCATGGATCGTTTCAACCGGCTGCCGGAGATGGCCGAAGATCGGCGTCCTGGCCTGGCGACCGGCATCGCGGACGAATCGGCCATTCGCGAACTCTCGACCCTGGCCATGCGCTGTGGCGGCTGCGGTGCGAAGGTGGGAAGCACGGTACTGAGCCGGGTGATACGGCAACTCCCCGATCAACCGGTCCGCGAGGACGTGGTGATCGGCCTGGATGCTCCGGACGACGCCGCGGTATTCCGGGTACCCGAAGACAGGGTCATGGTACAGAGCGTCGATTATTTCCGCGCCTTCATCGACGATGCCTGGACCTTCGGCCGGATCGCGGCCAATCACGCCCTGGGCGACGTTTTCGCCATGGGAGCGGAGGCGCAATCCGTGCTGGCCATCGCCACCGTCCCCTACGGCCGGGAACGCGTCGTGGAGGAGACACTCCACGATCTACTCGGCGGGGCGCTCAAGGCGATGGAACCCACGGGCGCCGTGCTGGCCGGCGGCCATTCGAGCGAAGGCGCCGAACTCGCCTTTGGCCTGACGGTCAACGGGCTGATCGATGCGGACCGGCTGCTGCGCAAGGGCGGCCTGCAGCCAGGTGATGCGATCGTCCTGACCAAACCCCTGGGTACCGGAACGCTGTTCGCGGCCGACATGCGCCATCGCGCCAGGGGCCGCTGGATCGACAACGCCATCGACCAGATGCTGGTCTCGAACCTCGACGCAGCCCGATGTCTGCACCGCGCCGGGGCGACGGCCTGCACCGACGTCACCGGCTTCGGCCTGCTGGGTCACCTGGTCGAGATGACGCGGGCAGCCGATGTCGACGCCGAGGTCCGGATCGAGCAAGTGCCCCTTCTGGACGGCGCCGCCGAAACCGTCGCGGCGGGCATCCTCTCCTCGCTGCAACCACAGAATCTGCGACTGCGCCGCGCCGTGCGCGACCTGGAGCAGGTAGCCGGACACCCGCTTTATCCGTTGCTGTTCGACCCGCAGACGGCGGGCGGGCTGCTGGCGGGCATACCCGGGGACCGTGTCGTGGAATGCGTCACCGAACTTCGGCGACTCGGTTACCCTGCCACGACGATCATCGGTGAAGTCCGCGAACGCGACGAATCGGCCGAACCGATCATGCTGAGGACCTGAGGCGATCTGCCGGTGCGTCGGACACGAGCGGAAACCGGGCCGGAACGATTCCGCGCACCTCTCGAAACAGGCGAACCACAAACCGGCAAGATTCGTTTGCCACGCATCGGGATCCGCCCTATAACGTGGATCCCACGTTCAATGGTCGGACCCGCCCGACAATGCCAGAGGCTAGCCGTGGACCCGTACGATCAGTTTCATTACCAGAGTATTCCCTTTCCGGATACCAGCCCCGAACGCCTGGCGGTGCTCGGCCGTTTGTTTGGCCTGAACCCGGCCCCGCCGGACGGGGCCCACATCCTGGAACTGGGCTGCGCCTCCGGCGGCAACCTGATCCCCCTGGCCTGGCGGCACCCGCAAACCCGTTGCGTCGGCGTCGACCTCTCCGCCTCCCAGGTCGGGTCCGGCCAGACCCTCATCGACTCGCTGGGGCTGCACAACATCGAATTGCGGGCCGCCGACATTCTCGATCTGGGAGCCGACCTCGGCGAATTCGACTATGTCATCGCACACGGCGTGTACTCATGGGTACCGCAGCCGGTGCGCGAACGGCTCCTCGCACTGGCGCGCGATGTACTGACCCCTGTTGGGACTGTTCTACCTCAGCTTCAACACACTGCCGGGCTGGCGGATGCGCGGCATGCTGCGCGATATCCTTCTGTACGCCACCCGCGCGGAGACCGGCGCGCAGGCCAGGCTGGATGCAGCGAACCGCGCCATGGACCGGCTGGAGCGTGGTGTGACCGGGCTCGACGCACTGAGCGCCCGGTACCTGCGCGAGGAGATCAGGCAATTACGCAGCACCCACCCCGGCTACCTGCTGTTCGAATACCTGGCGCAGGAGAACCAGGCATTCCTGTTCACTGAATTTGTCGCAGACATCGAACGACACGGCCTGCGCTATCTCTGCGACACCGAAATGGCTACCGGCTTTCCCGCCAGCCTGGGCAGCGAAGCCGAACAGGCCCTCGGGGATCTCGATCACGGCAATGACGTCGAGCAGTGGATGGATTTCATCGGTAACCGCAACTTTCGCCGCAGCGTGCTGTGCCGCGATGACGCCCACACGGTCAGCGAACCTTCCCTGGACGTCTTTGCAGACCTGACCTTCGCCGCCGATCTCGCTCCACCTGCCAAGCTGGATCTGCGCCGCGAGAAGCCCGCCCCCTTTTCCCGTGTCGACGGCACACGGGTAATGATCAGTCATCCCCTGACCAAGGCCATGGTGGCTGAGATGAGCGCCCGGCATCCGTCGTGCCTCGCGCTGCCGGACTGGTTACCCGCGGCCCGGGCGAGGCTGGAGGCCACCGGCGCCGCCCGGTATGCGGCGGACACCCAGCCCTGCCTGATGGAATTGTTTGCGCTGTTTGCGCGCCGCGCCCTGATCGCGTGCACCAGCGTCCGGCACGCGCCGCGGCACGATAGCGCCGCACCCTCCGCCTCGCCGCTGGCCCGAGCCATGGTGGCCGCCGGATCCGGGCACGTCGTCACCGCCTGCCACGCCACCCTGGATCTGGACAGCCTCGCGGCGAAGTTGATCGAACTCCCGGACGGCAGGCGCTCAGCGGACCGGATTGCGGAAGACCTGCTGGACGACGTGCGCTCCGGCCGTCTGCCGGCGCCGGCAGGGATCAACGCGAAAAAGTGGTCGGAAGAGAAACTGCGCAAGCGAATGCACACGACATGCCGGGACCTCCTCGCGCGTTTCGCGCGCTACGGGATCCTGGAGTGACACGCCGGCGGGTGGTTCCCGTGTGACGGCGCTCGCATCACCAACCCCTTTGTTCCCACAACACGTCGCATTGGTTTTCAGCCGCGGAAATCATCAAATCGATCAACGGCAGGGCGCGTGTCGAGATACTGACGTTGTCCTCTTCATCATCATCGACGTCTCCCTCGCTCTCCAGGACATCCGTGACGGCCTGTTCCTCCAACACCCCGCGTTTCAATCGATCGAGCGCATCAGGAACGGCCTCCGCACGGACGATGCCCGGGACCCTGCCGCCCAGACCCATCATTTGGAGAAAATGAATCGCGACATTACCGAACATCGTGATGTTGACATGGGACTCGCACGAGAATGTCACCAGCATAATCGCCTCTCCCTGTTGGATTTCGCGAGCCGTTGTCCGGCCCGAAGCGTTGAGAAAAACACCCGAACACCGTCACGTGGAATCGGGATCCCAATGTAGCACCTTCAGGACGGGCCAGGGGAAACAGAGTCGGTTCCGGCCGAGGGCCTTTGAGCCTCCCGTCGCCACCTCGACGAGACATTCAGTGCCGCCAACCGCACGAACACGGCGATATTCGCTAAGGCGATTTCTGTCAGATGACATACCATCCTGCTTGTCTTTTCATCCGTCCTCTGTGTTGCGACAACCGTTCCATCGTTCGTACCATGCGCCTGTTGTCGTGCCTTGATGACGAACGAAAATTCGGCGCATTCTGGTATGTCATTTTCCGGCAATCGCCTAAAGTCATATCGTCGGCGTGCTCAATTCGAAACGTTTCCTCGCGCAAGGCAGGGTCGCGGCGGCCCCGACAGAATCCCTCATCTGACACCGGGAGTTCGCTTTGGCGGTAACCATTGTGTTGACCGTGCTGGGTCTGGCGCTTGGCCTGGCCCTGGACGACCTGCTGCTCTACGGCATCGTGGGGTTTGTGCTGGGCCGCGTCTTCGCGCTCGATATACGCCTCGTGGCATTGGGCAAAGAGCTGACCCGCCTGCGCGAGGCGCTCGCGGCGGACTGGGAGAAGCGGAACAGGCCGGAAAACATCGCTCGCAAGTCCGGCGCCGTCACTCCCGAGCAGGCCCCTGTCGAGAACAGGCCGCAACCGGAACCGGCTGCGTTGGCAAAACCGCTGACCGGGGGCATGGTTCCTGAACAGACAGCGGCCCCGCCGACTCGCGATCAACTCGCCTTGCGCCCATTACGGGCGGAAGCGGACTCGACGATCCGGACGCCCGGCGTCACCGTCATCTTCGGTCGCATCCGCGACTGGTTCAATGACGGCAACATTTTCGTGCGCGTCGGCATCCTGCTACTGTTCCTTGGCGTCGGCTTCCTGATCAAATATGCCGTCGATCAAAAGCTGATGGTCTTCACCCTGGAGAGGCGTCTGGCCGCCGTCGCCATCGGCGCCTTCCTGCTGCTCGGCATCGGCTGGCATGTGCGCAACAGGAAACGTGACTACGGCCTGCTGTTGCAGGGTGCGGCCGTGGGACTACTGTATCTGAATGTCTACGGGGCCTTTGGCGTCTATCACCTGATCGATTCCGGCCCGGCCTTTGTCCTTCTGTTCCTGGTCGGCGCGCTTGCCGCGACGCTGGCCCTCCTGCAGAACGCCTCTCCGCTCGCCTGGTTCGGGTTTGCCGGCGGCTTCCTGGCGCCCGTCATTACCTCCAGCGGCAGCGACGATCAGGTCGTCCTGTTCAGCTACTACGCGTTTCTGAATGCAGCAATCCTGGCGGTGGCCTGGTTCAGGAGCTGGCGAGCGCTGAACCTGCTCGGGTTCGCGTTCACCTGGGGCATCGCCGGGGCCTGGGGGGTGCTGCGCTACGAACCGTCCCGGTTTGCGTCGACGGAGCCGTTCATGGTGCTCTTTTTCCTGTTCTACGTCGCGATCGCCGTGCTCTACGCGGTACGGCAGCCGCCGCGATACCGGGGCTTTGTCGATGCGACGCTGGTCTTCGGCACCCCGCTGCTGGCGTTCACCTACCAGATGGAACTGGTTCGCCACATCGAATACGGCATCGCATGGTCCGCATTTGCCATGGGCACCTTTTATCTCGTCCTCGCAAAACTGACAAGGCGCACCTCCCGGGAAGGACACCAGCTCCTGTCCGAGGCGTTTGTTGCACTGGGGGTCGTGTTCCTGTCCCTCGCCATCCCGTTCGCGCTCGACGCCGAGGAGACCGCCGGGGCCTGGGCCCTGGAAGGGACGGGGCTGGTCTGGATCGGCGTCAGACAATCAAGGTGGGGGGCGAGGATGTTCGGCCTGTTGTTGCAGGCCGGAGCGGCGGTGTTCTTCCTCGACGGATCTCCCTATCCGGTTTCAGCGGCCTTTCTGAACGGTCCGTTTCTGGCCGCGGGGATGATCGCGGTCGCCGGTGCCCTGAGCGCGTTTGTCCTGGACCGCGCCTCCGGGGACATGCGCCCCCCGGAGGCCGACGCGGCGTCGTGGCTGCTTGTTTGGGGCCTTCTCTGGTGGTTTGGCGCCGGATACCATGAACTCTCCGAATACTATCCGCCCGAGGCAATGCCGGCGGGTTTTCTGCTCTATGCCCTGTCGAGCGCGCTGTTGGCCGAGGCGCTTGCACTTGGATGGCCCTGGCGGTTGCTCCACCGGGCCGGGACCGGACTGCCGCTGGCCGGTCTCGCCGCAATCGCCTTCAGCGTTCCCGCGCTGGACCATCCCGCCGAATCCGGCGGTCTATGGGTCTGGCCGCTGTTCTTCCTGACCTCCTACCTGGTCCTCTACCGCGTCGAGAAACGTGATTCGCATGGTTCTCTCGCTGCGGGCCATGTTGCGGCCGCGCTTCTGATTGCCGCGGTCCTGGACTGGGAGTTCATATGGCGCGCCACCGAACAATTCGGCGCCCGGCAGGGCTGGCGCGTCCTCGCCCAAGTTGTCGTCCCACTGGTAATGCTGCAAGTGACGATTCGTGCCCGATGCTGGCCTTTTGAGGCCTGGCGATCCGCTTACCGTGTGGTGGTCGGCGGGGTACTCGCTTGCGTCATCCTGATCTGGCTGCTTTTGTCGATCGGTTCCCCAGGCGGCTCGGCACCCCTGCCCTGGCTGCCCGTAGTCAATCCCGTTGACCTGACGAGCGCCGTGGTCATCCTGACGCTGTGGCAGTGGTGGCAGTCCGTTTGCGGCGGGCTCGAATCCACCCGTCAGGAGGAGACTGATCGGGCGGCCCGGGTGCTGCTCGGTTCACTGTGCTTTCTCTGGATCAACCTGGCCCTGCTGCGGGCGATGCACCACTGGGCCGGAGTCCCCTGGGAGGCCTACGCGATGTTTCTATCGGATTCGGTACAAATGGCGGTGGCGGTGCTGTGGGGTGTGACCGGGGTCGCCCTGCTTCTTGCGGCGAAGCGTTTCGGCTCCCGCAGCGCCTGGATCGCGGGGGCGTCGATCATCGCAGCCGTTGTCATCAAGCTTTTCCTGGTCGACCTCGCCGCGCACGGGACCGTGGAACGGATCGTATCCTTCCTCGCCGTGGGCGGTCTGCTGGTGGCGATCGGCTGGTTCTCTCCATTCCCCCCAAGGAAGGAACCCGGCGAGAGGATGGAAAAGACAGTCGTCCAGCCGCGGGCCTGATGCTGGATCTTTTTGCAGTACACTACTTTGCCCGTGATACCTGCACCGGGTTCATTTGCGTGGTCTCCATCCCTGTCCCCCCGTGTCAGGATAGATGTCTCATTTTGAAGAACTTTGTTTGAGATGGGGGCATCACGAGGTATGGGTTACCAGTTACCTGTTACCGCCTGCCGGCATCTACCGGGAAAGCTAAGCGAAAGCGGGAGTCCACGGTAGATGCCAGGTGAGACTGCCTCCCCGACGTGCGCTTGCGTGCCGAAGGGGGAAGCCAGGTTCACATACGAGCACGGCATCCAGCCATTTGAGAGGGTTGTCTTGCTACCCGACGCAACGGAGCGTGTAGCAAGTCAACGGACGCCGGGCGGCCTGAGCACCAATGGTCGTCGAAGATCGAGTGCATTTTTGGGACTGGAATGTCCCAACACATATCAGAAGTTCGAAGACACGCTCAAAATGCAGTCAGAGCGGCACAACGTTGTTGGCACACGGGCCCTTCTGACCCTGGCCTTCTTCATATTCTACCGCTTGACCGTCTTTGAGCGTGGCATAGCCGCCCCCGCTCTGAATTTCCGAATGATGCACGAAAAGATCTTTTCCTCCATCGTCTGGAGTGATAAAACCAAAACCTTTGTCTGCATTGAACCACTTTACTGTACCCTTACTCATGATGAGATTTCCTCTTTAGGTTGATACCACATGTACGCTGGACGTCCATCCTTCAACAAAAGCCTTAGGCGATTTCTGTCAAATGACATACCATCCTGCTTGTCTTTTCGTCCGTCCTCTGTGTTGCGACAACCGTTCCATCGTTCGACTATGCGCCTGTTGTCGCGCCTTGATGACGAACGATAATCCGCCGCGATCCTGCATGTCATTTTCCGACAATCGCCTTAGTGCAATTCTCTTGCACTAGAAACTCGCTGCACATAGTAACCGAGCCAGGATGCCGTTGAGAAGCGTCGCGTCGCGACTGTCAGCTTTAGCGACTGGTTGTGCATTTTCGCTCATTAACGTGATGACGTTACCGCTTGTATCGTTTTTCAGAGCCTTGACCAAATGCAATATCATATCCGTCCAGATCCTGAATACCAAATTATCTGCAACCGTATGGTTGATCACGCAGCCGCTCCCGGCGAATGAACGCCACCCATGCTGAACGACGCCCGTTTTGTCGTGAACCATAGAGTAACCTTCCACGAAGGCAGCGGCATTTGAACATACTGCCTCATCTGTCGGACACTGAATTCAGGCGATCGCTCGGGGCACAACGCGGTACGGCGGCGAAGCGCGCCCGGCTATGAAGTGTCCGGTGAGGTCAGAACAGACTTGATCCGGGAAGGATCGGCCCAGGCGCTCATCAGCGCCTCCCGGTTGGGGATGTACAAGGTCAGGAACAGCGCTCGAAGCCGTTCCCACAGATATAGTCGCGATTTGCAATGCGCCCTGGCCAGCTGAAAGACGCGACAGGCGCGCTCCTGGATCTGGTCGATCAGGAACGCCAGCAGCATCAAGCCGGCCAGCGTGCTGCACAGATACTGTTTGCCGTGCTTGAAGGGATAGCCCCGGTTTTTCAGTGTATTGAACGTCTCATTCTCGATCTTCCACCGCGCCGCCCCGCCCGTATCAACGTCTGGGCGTTGTCGTGGGTGATGGCGAGGTTGGTGATCCAGTTCCCTATGCGCTCCTTACCCTTGGCATCGACCTCCCTGTACTCCGGGAGATTGACGGCCAGATCCGGGTGTGCCTGCTTCAGGGGAACTTGATGGGTAAAGCGATAGCCGCGTGTGGCGCCGGTTGCGTCATCGGCCTCTTCCCAGTCGGTGCACAGGCCTTGCTGCAGACGCAATGCACCGGGTTCGACCAGATTGAGGATGCTACGCATCTGGGTGTCGCAGGGAGCACCGCTCACCCCGTAAAGGGTGCGCAGGTTGTGACGGACGGTTTCGTCCTCATGGAACCTGGAATCGAACTACAGCAACGACGGATATTTCAGCGAGAACATCGCCAGCGCCGACATAAGGGTGTCGGTAAGCGTATGCATAATGCTGTTCCGGCGGCTTCGCGGATCCGCGATTGCCTCGAAACACCGGCGCACCGTGGCCAGCATGCCCGGCATGGAGAGATCTTGGCGTAGCTTGGGTAAATGGGTTGCCACGTAACGCGCTCCACTGAAAAGATAATTAGCGGGTTAGCATACGTTTCGAGAATCCATCAGACAAAGTATATGCAACCCATTGTTCTTGAGGAAATTTCTCTGTTTGTCGGGGATTGCCGGTGGGTGACTGACTCGGGGTGATGTAGTGTAGATATAGTCAGACATTCATATCATTAACCAGATAACGCCCGGAAGCGTTATCTGTTTGGACGACGGGAAACTATATGGAACAAGGTAAGTCACCCGTATCAATCCTGAACCACGGGCTAACCTGACAATTTCCAGCAGCTCCCCTGAATCCTGGTTTCACGAACCGCGGGATCCTCACCCGACGCCTCGGCGGTCTCCAGAAATTGCTTGACCAGTCTCTGGTTATCCTGATTGTAAGTTGCAATCCCACCCTTACGCTTTTCGCCATACGGACCACCGAACTGGCGATGCATCTCCTCTTTTGTCGATTCTGAAAGCATCCAGCCCAGCGGCAGATCGACATTCGACTCGCAAAGCCGGAAATGCACGAAACGCACCTGATCTTCGCTTGTCCGACCTGGATTGGATCGTCGAACCTCGTCCCGGATGTCCTGTCGTAAAGCATCACGTGCCTGAAAGCCCCGCGCCGGTCGCACGTGGAGCAGCGTACGCACCGGCGAAAGCACTTCACTCATCCATTCGTTTCGGTTACCAACAGCCTTCGGCCTTTCCACCGGATCGTTGCTGATGTGAATGACAAAGGGACTTACCTTACATCGCAGTCCGCCGCCATCGCGAACCCGAATGATCGCTTTTAGCAGTTCGGCTGCGGTCACCGTGCCCGAGTTGTCGAAATAGCCACCATCCACAAGACGGTACCAATCGACAGCCTTGCCGTCACCTGGGTCGGGATTGGCCGCCGTTCCGGCTGGACTGACATAGGTGAAGCGCGCGCTGAGGTGTACCGCGGTGCTGAGTGGTATTTCGCTGCCGAGCAACCGGTGGCCATCCCAGGCGTTGTTGAAATCGTCAGCAAACCCGGACCCGGCATATCGCAACGGATGTACAATGAACCGTTTACCGCTCTCAACGACGGTGCTGTTTAGAAACAGCAAAGGGATTCTCGTGTTTCCGTTCGACCAGAGCTCCAAATATGGTTGTTCAAAGCGGGGCTTGCAAAGTGCACAATCCGCAAATGATTTTTGCCAACCAGCTTCCCAGGACTTTTCCAGCGTAACTGCCCGGTCGTTGAATAACGCGATGGGTAATACGCGTTGCATCAAATCAGGGAAAAGAAGGGTGGCGATGGTCGGGGAGAGATAGTCCCGCCCGAGAAATCCATGCAAACCATCCACGTAATTGGCCTGTTGTTCTTTTTCGTTGTCCGGCGGCCGGTCAGCCAACCGGGAGACGAATGCCGCCGCTCCCAGACTGCCACCGGAAACCCCGCTGAGCGCGAAGACATGGTCCTCGAATCTCCGATTTCCGTCTACCGCATTATCCGCCAGCGAACCGAGAACATGCGCGGTCCAGTAGGCAGCCCGGATTCCGCCGCCCTCCGCAGATACGATGAACAAGGGTACGGGTTCACTCTCATCGCAGCGGTCGGCCGCCCATTCGAGAATGTAGGATTCGAGAGACTCAAAGGGTGAATTCCGGTTTTCATTGCTGACAACCGGCAGCACCCCCCCCAGCGTCGACGGCATATCCGGATACAGGCGGATTCGGTGATTGTCATTGAACAGGCTGAAAAGGATCATCAGCGCAAATACCGCAGTTACAGCGGGAAACCGGAAGCGATTGCCCAGATAAACGACGAAGCCTCCCATCGGCAGGATAGTCGCAACCGCCGCCAGGACCACGCCGGATCCACCGACAGAGGCCGCGATGCCTGGCCATTTCCAGAACAGTACAAACATGACGACGTTGGTGACAACGAGGGCGGCGATTGCCAAGCCGGTATCATGCTCTCCCCGCACAAGATCGATCATGCGCCGGTATTTTCCAAAACCATAACTTTCCGGTGAATCCCCGATCATCAGGCGTCTGTAAACCACGAACACCAGAAAGACGAGGAGCGCCACAACCTGCCCCAGTATCGAGATCAAGAGGACATGATCCTCCTGGGGCCAGGCCTTGAGCACGTTGATCGCAACCAACACCGGCATGAGGGCGCCCAATACTCTCGGCAGGCGGATCTTCAGGCACTCGTGCCCAGTCTCGGACACCGGTACCCCGTCGAATCGAAGCATGTACATCACTCGCGCGGTGTACCACGAGCTGAGCGCGGCGAGGACACTGGCTGCCGCCAGCGCGACGGCATGCCCGCTGGTCATGGCTCGTAACATCTCCTGCCATTGACCCACGAACAGAAAAGATACCCCGACGAGCAACATCAATACGCTGAAGCGAACCAGCATGACGAGTTTCCAGACATCCCGCGCATCCGCGATGTGTACCTTGATCTTCGCCGCATAGTGGTTCGACAACACCCAGGCCAGGCACAACAGAAAAGCACCGAGCAGGAGGAACTTCGAAATCGCGACAACGGTGGTGCCGCCGATCACCGGATCGCTCGCGTGCAACGGTGAGGAGAAAAGGATCATCAGTAATCCGATATTCTCTATCGCATCGAGCATCCCCACTATCGGCGGCAACCAGGGGATGTATCGAACAACACCACCGGAATCCCCGATTGCGCGCTTCGCCACCCGGTATAGAAATAACGAGTAAAGCAAAATGAATAGGTAATCGAGGGTGACGCTCCCTCGGGCGTAGATCAGCGTCCCCGAGCCCTGCCAGAGGGACAGTATTCGATCGGCGGTCTCCGATTCCTGCGCCAACTCCAGATCGACAATCGAGAACCCGCCGATCTCGGAAAGTCGGCAATCGAGTAGTACCAGAATGAGCCAGACTGACAGGCTCAGTACGCCGGGTATTACGACTTTCCGAAGTTCGGCTTTTCCAGGTGACCAGAACGTTCCGCCGGGGCGAACCGAGCAGGCCTTCCGGTACAATGTCACCAGCAAATCGGAAATCCACGACCCGGCCTTGCGCAAGTCATCCATAAGAGTGCGCGGGCACCCACCGGAAACGGAATTGATCTCCGGTTCGCTTTGCTTCACGTTACCGTTCTCGGAAGTTATCACGCTGTTGCCTCCCAAGGGGACAAATCGGCCAGACCGTAATCTACGGCTATCGGACTTTTGAAAACTGGTGAACTTCGCTTCCGTACTGCGCGTTGGCTGCAGCACTGATGGTGGAGTCGTTGTTCGGCCTTAATCGCTGATCGTGATGCGGTGGCTGTAGCGGGCCATGTCCGACCGCGGCATCGACGCGCGAAAGCCATCCCTTGGCATACACAGCCCAATAGGTACGCATCAGTCCATTCACCAGATCAATCTCTCGGCTATATCCGGAATTCCCAACCAGTGAATTGCAGTGATATAGCTGTTGCATAGGAGTTTCGACCTGTTTCACAGTGTACGCAAATCGCTGGGAATCCGTGCAGGGATATCGAGGTCGCCAACGGTC
>JAYENI010000013.1:0-17876 GCA_034722015.1 Pseudomonadota bacterium | reverse complement strand
ATCGCGAAGGCGCCGCCGCGGTCATCGGGATGCCAAAGCGCATATACTACTTTGCCAAGCGGGTTGCCGGGTCGGTTATGCCGCAGGTGGGTCAGGTCAGGCGATTTCTGTCAAATCGCCTTAAGGCCTGAGAACGTCGCGAAGTTGGCCCCATCCCGGTCCTGTTGTCGGGTCGGGGGGTGAAAGAGGGCAGTCCGGACAGGTTCAGATGGAATATGTATTAGCGGATCTGGCGCAATTCTGGGTGCAGGTGAAGGAGTTCTTCGCCTTCGATACCGCCCGGCTCTCCGAGCCGGGGATGGTTGCGCGCCTGGTGTTGCAGGTGTTGCTGCTGACCGGGTCGGCCTTTTTTTCGGGTTCGGAAACGGCGCTGTTCTCGCTCTCGCGGCTCGACCTTCAGAAACTGCGTCGCGAGCGCAACCGGCATTCAGAGACCCTGCACGCCCTGCTCGACCAGCCACGCCGGCTGATCATCTCGATACTGTGCGGGAACGAAGTGGTCAATATCGCCGCGGCCGCCAACATGACCGGGATCCTGTTCAGTCTCTACGGGCCTGAACGCGCGGGATGGGTCACGCTGATCGTAATGGTGCCTCTTCTGCTGCTGCTGGGGGAGGTCACGCCAAAGACCATATCGGTTTCAAATCCGGTGCGAATCAGCACACGCCTTGTTGCCGCACCGATGGGCGTCTGGGTCAAGCTGGTCGCGCCCCTCGTATGGGCCATCCGCGGTATCGCGGACAAGCTGACCAGCATGATCGTCGGTGAGGAACCGGCCGCGGAGAACATTCTGCAACTCGATGAGTTCCGTTCCCTGGTCGAGGAGGTGTCCAGGGAGGGGGAGCTCAACGCCACCGAGCGCGCCCTGATCTACAACCTGCTGGAGGCCGGCGATACGGAAGTCGTGGAGATCATGATGCCGAGGACACGCACGGCGTTTCTCGACGCGGAGATGAGCACCCCCGAGATTGTCGAGCGCTTTCGTTCCTATCGTCATCCGCGGGTTCCCGTGTTCCGGGTTCACCGGGACAACCTGGTCGGCTTCATTCATGCCGAGGACATCCTGAGACTGACGCTGGACAAGGTGGACCTTTCAGGGCTGAGTCTCGAAGACATCATGCACCCGCCGGTCGTGGTACCGCTGACGAAGAAGGTGGACGAGATGTTCGACTTCTTCCAGTCGAACAACGCGCGCGCCGCGGCGGTATTGAACGAGTTCGGTGGTGTGGAGGGCTTCCTGACGATGAAGGACGTGCTCACCTTCATATTCGGACAGATTTCCGGGGATGTCACCGGACAGGAACTGTACCAGGAACGTGACGACAACGCCTATGAAGTCAAGGGCGACATGAAGCTGACGGATTTCAACAATCTCTCCAATTTCGGTATCGAGGACCCCCGGATGACGACCATCGGCGGCGTGGCGTTCCGGCACCTCGACCGCCTGCCCAAGGTCGGCGACACCGTCCGCGTCGAGGACATCACCGTTTCGGTACTGGAAATGGATGTGCATCGGATCGCTCGGGTCCGGGTCATCCGGGGCGGCGCGGCGGAAGAGGTGACGGGGGAAGAGTCAGAGGGGGCTATCGAGCCGGAGAACGAACCGCGGCGTCGGGAAGCCGGCAAGGCATTGGCTGTCATTGGCGGTGATATGTCTCCGGGCGCCGAAGCGAACGGCGCCGCGGTTGCGGAATCGATTCGCGAAAACGGTGAAGGCGGCGCGGACGACGTCGAAGGCAAGCCTTTTACCGCGGCCGGTGAAGTGGCCCCGGACGAGGGCGAGGACGCGGGCGCCGGTCAAACGTCAACAAGACGGTTTCATTGACGTGACAAACAGACTGCCCGGGCGGAGTTGAATGATGGAAATTGCACTGATACTTGCGGGGATGGTCCTGCTTCTGTTGCTGAAGGGGTTCTTCTCGGGATCCGAGATCGCCCTGGTGAACTCGGACAAGCTCAAGCTGCACCACAAGGCCAATCAGGGCGAGCGTGGCGCGACGCTGGTGTTGAAGCTGTTCCGGACCCCGGACGTGCTGCTGGGGACGACCCTTGTCGGCAACAACATATCGACGGTCGCGCTCACGACCATCGGCACCATGCTCCTGATCCACTACGTTGGCGATGCCGGGGACCTCTATGCGGTCCTGCTGTTCACACCGGTGTTTCTGATTCTTGGCGAGGTCGTCCCCAAGAGTGTCTATCAGCAGAAATCCGATGAGATCGCCACCGCCGTGGTCTACCCCCTGCGGGTCTTCTCGGTGCTTTTCTATCCGATCGTCTTCGTGTTCTCCCGGATCGCGCGACTGGTCGCCCGGCTGGTCGGTGGCGGCAAGACCGAACAGAATGTATTTATCACCCGGGAACAGATTCGCATGGTCATCGAGATGGCCGACCGCAGCGCCGGCGTCGATGTCTTCGACCGGGCCAGGATCAAACGCGCGATCCGATTCGCGGAGACCTCGGTCGGCGAGGCGATGATACCCGCCGCCGAGATGACGGCGATCAACCGGAACCGGGCAACCCGGCACGCGATTACCCTGGTGCGCCGGCGAGGATACAATCGCCTGCCGGTCTACAGCCGAAACGTCAGCAACATCGTCGGCGTCGTTACCCTGACAACCTGGGACCTGATGGACCCGGACCTGCCCGACAAGCCCCTGAAGGACCTGATCAAGCCGGCGTACTACGTGTCGCTGTACCAGACCATCGACCAGTTGATGCCCATCCTGCGAAACCGGGAAGATCACATGGCGATCGTCGTGGACGAGTTCGGTTCCGCGATCGGCATGATCACCATGGAGGACATACTGGAAGAGGTCGTGGGTGAGATCGACGTCGGTTACGACTTCGAGGAATATCTGCCCCGGCGCAGGCGTGAGGTCGAGGTCGTCGGGGAAGACACCTATATCATGGATGCGCGGCTACCCATCTCGGAGGCCAGCGAGGTGCTGGGGGCGACCCTGCCGATTGGCGAATCGCACACGATCGGGGGACTGGTCATGTCCAGACTGCGCCACATTCCCCGCAAGGGGGAAACCGTGACCGAGGCGGGGTACCGGTTTACCGTGGAAGAGGCGAATGAACGGGCAATCGTGAACCTGAAGGTGGAGCCGATCTGATCCGCGCCCGCGACGGGACCGGCAGAGATTGCCGATAGCCTCCCGGCAGCCTCCTGGGAGCCTGCCGGACTTAGGAACAATCTACTGCGCTGATGGGAGAGCGGCCAAAATATCCCCGATTTCTCGTTGCGTAGACCCACTATGCGCCTCGAAATCGTGAACATTTTGTCTCACTCTCCCACCATGCTCGCTACGATCGCCTAAATCCGACAGGCTCCTAGAGGTCCTTTTCCACATCCAGTTTGCGGGCGGGAAACGCCTGCTCGATCTCGTTCCCGACCAGGTCCAGCACCTCGAAAACCGTGGCGTAGACGTTGCGGTTGGCGATGATCGGGACGCCGTACCTGTCTGCCTCGCTGAGCAGGTAGGACTGGAGTTCCCAGATGTCATCCAGCCTCTCGGAATAGCGTGACGATTTGCGTTCGGTGTTTTCCTTGCAACGTCTCTTGAGTTGTTCGCCGAGGAGTTTTTTCTTCAGGGTGGCCAGCATCACGGGCACCAGGATTGCTTTCTCCCCGGCATCCTGCAGGTCCATATGCATGGGGAGTATGTGCACCCCCTCGATGATCATGTCCTCGCCCTCGGTGACGGCGCGTGCGACCGCTTTTTCCATCGCGGGCTTGATGGTGGTGAACTGCGCCAGAAATCCGGTGATGAGCGCTGTTTCCCCGTTGCCTTCCATTCCCTCGGGGGGCGCGTGAATCCCCCGCCAGGCCTCGAAACTCGAATACCCGAGCGTGGGTACGGCCTGGTGGGTCAGGTAGGCGCGAATGATTTCGCGCATCATGTCGGTGGACTGGAGCCGGGCGATACCTGTTCGATAGGCGACCTCCGAGGTCACCGTGCTCTTGCCGGTCCCCGTGGCGCCCCCTATCAGTATGATCAACGGTCTGCCGCTACGTTCGAACTTTCTCCAGGACAGATACCGGTCGGCCGCTTCCGTGGAACAATGTTCCCTGAGGCAACGATGCGTCAGTCGGCGCAGGGTCTTGTGGTCGATCTCGGTGTATCCACCGGTCCGCAGGGTCGCGAAGACCCGGTGCGCGCCCTTTCGCGCGACCTTTTCAGGAATGGCGCACGCAATCAGGGAGTGGGAGAGAATTCCTACGGAAAAGGGGCTGGCCCGTCCCGGCGTCCTGACGATGATGTTGGGGGCGGGCGGGGCCGTTTTCTTGGCGGGCAACGACAACGCCGCGCCGAATTTTTCTTTCAGCAGCCCCCCGACACGTTCCTTCAAATCCGAACTGGTGATCTCGGAGGCCTCTTTCAGCTCCGATTTGAGCGTCTGGGCGATCTCGTAGGCGTCGTCGAACGAAAGGCCGCCGTTGACCAGGGACTGGGTGAGAATGCCCCGCAGATAGGGGGTGCGGTCACCCTCCGGTTCCTTGATCACGACCAGCTTTGCCATACCAATGACCTCTTTGGGCGAGGTTCCGGTTCACCCGTACGGTGTTCGTTCGAACCCGGGTGCGCGCCAGCCCAGAAGAGGGAGGGAACAGGGGCTGTGCAGGCGATGGAACCGCAGCGTATTGCGTTGACCCATTATAAGGTCATACGCGGTTCATGTTGCAGTATTGTGACACCTTTCGGTATTTCCACGACGGCCGCGAACTACCTTGGCCGCCTCGTTACCCCAGCCATCACCATTTCCGCCCCGGCCATCGTGGAGACGGTTTCGCGCCAATGCCGGTGAATTCGGTGCCGGAATGCTGGATTTACCCACCGGTTCGTGCTATCAGAACAAAATACCGTTATCGCGCCTGGGGTTCTCGGCGACGAGGAGCAGGAGTCGACGCCATGTCAGTTGTCCGGGCGCCGGTTCCGGGTGACGTCGCCATGGGATATCGAAGTCGGCGCGACGACGGTGTGGGCTATCAGGATCAGCGGGTTTGAATTGTTTCGGGCGGCGCACGGAAGCAGGCGCCACTTCAAAATCATAAACTATGGATGGACGAGCTGATATGCAGACCCCAACGCGGGCCATTGTCATCAGGCATTACAAGACGCTTTTCAACGCGACCCAGACGATCATGGGGTGGCAGGACGCACCCGGCGCGGAAGGTTGGCGGGAGGACGCGGAGCGGATTGACGCGGTCCTTCGGGAACGCGTCGGGTGTATCGACGCAGTCTGCACCAGTAGTCTGGAAAGGGCGCGGAACACCGCGATGTATTTTGCCAGGGAATTCGGTCTGTCGACCGTGCATGAGGCCGACGAGCTGAAAGAGGTCAACTACGGGGCGCTCTACGGCAAGAAGAAACACTGGGTCGCGGCCCATATTCCCCAGCACAAGATAGACCCGGACTTTGTGTATCCGGACGGCGAGAGTTTTCGCCAGATGCAGGACAGGAGCGTGCGCTACTTTCGCACCCTGGCGAAGCGATACCCCGGTCAAACGGTCCTGGTCGTGGTGCATGCCGGCGTGATCAGGGGCCTGGTGAGCGAGTGCGCCGGACTCGACTACGCAGCCAATTTGAAACGAAAGGTTTCCCACCAGTACATTGGCGACTTCAAACTGCTCGGTGATACCTGCATTCGGTACGACGAACTGGGAAAACCGTCCGGCTTCGTCAGGGACGGCGTGCTCGAGACCCCGGCGCATCTCACGGCCCCGCGAGAGGCGTCCGGGCCGGACCGCCCTGGGCAAACGGGCCCGTCACCGCTGGTCGTCAACAGGGTTGTTCCCACCTGAATCAGTTGATCGCGTACGCTGAATCCGACTCCTTGTCACCGCTTCGTAGTCCGGCTTGACACGCTCGGGCACGTTTTTTTTGCAAGTCCTTTCCCACCGTGCGAGGCGGTGAATCCCGGCGTCGTCGCGCCATTCCCCGCGTTGGCGCCTGTTTGACGTTTTCCCGAGCCGGTCCGTGACGCCAGGAAGGTATCTTCCGGAGTGTGATTCACGCAAATGCGAGGAAACCCGCCATGACTTCAATACTCGAGATGGTTGCGATCGGGCTGATTCCCGGATTCATCCTGCTCGATCTGCTCTATCGCCACCGACGCTACGACACCACACGGTTCTGGCGCCTGCGCGCCCTGGCGGTGACGGTATTCACCTTTTTCCTGGCCATCGCCATCGCACTGTTCTGGGGAGACCTGCTTGCGAACCACAGCCTGTTCGACGCCAGCGGTATGGGGATCGTCGGCGGTGCGGCGCTCGGCGTGTTCGTCTACGAATTCATTCACTACTGGTATCACCGTGCCGCGCATCAGTCCGACTTTCTCTGGCGCCTCGCCCATCAGATGCACCACAGCGCCGAGAGTCTGGACGCCTTCGGCGCCTACTATCTGCATCCGGTCGATACGTTCTTTTTCACGACATGGAGCGCCCTGGTGTTTTTCCCGCTGCTCGGCTTGCAGCCCGAGGCGGGCGCCCTGGGAGCGGTCTTCCTGACCTTCAACGCCATGTTCCAGCATGCGAACCTCCGTACGCCGAGATGGCTGGGTTACCTGATCCAGCGCCCGGAGAGCCACGCCGTCCACCATGGCCGCGGTATCCATCGCGACAACTACGCCGACCTGCCCCTGTGGGACATGATATTCGGCACGTTTCGAAACCCGGAAACCGCCGGGGGCGAGGTCGGGTTCTACAAGGGGGCGTCGTCGAGGTTGCCGGCGATGCTCTTCTTCCGTGACGTCTCGAGGCCCAGGGACACGCGGGTAACGGGAGATGTCGGAATGGAACCCGTATCGGAGTCTCCTCAATAAGATCGAGCCCTGATCAGTCCGGGGAACCTACTAGGCGATTGCCGGAAAATGACATACCAGATTGCGCCGGATTATCGTTCGTCTTCAAGGCGCGACAACCGACGCATAGTCGAACTATGTAACGATTGTCGCAACACAGAGGACGGACGAAAAGACAAGCAGGATGGTATGTCATTTGACAGAAATCGCCTTAGTTCAACGGTACTTTGTGCCATCCCGCGAGGGACCGCGGCGTGGCGACGTCCGCACCACCACCCAATGCGTCGGGTTACGCTGCGCTAACCCGACCTACGATAATGAGAAGTGGGTAATGACCGGGGTAGGTCGGGTTAGCACAGCGTAACCCGACAGGGCGCCAGGGGGGCGCCTTCAGGCGGTAAACGGGTAGGGGGGCTCACCCTCGAATACGGGGTCGGAGATCGACGGGACACCGCCGTCGCCGGGGTGGGGGATGTCAAACCGGGTGATGAGAGCGACCGGAGGGCCGGAGGGACCGTAGTCCTCCACGATCGAGGCGACGTTTACCAGCTCCACGGTGATTCGGTCCCGTGAGACGGCGAAAAGTGAGTAACCGTGCGCCGCGGTGTCCGCGTAGCGCAGGTGGGCGTTCACCACGGGGTCCTTCAGCGACAGGATCTCCTCACGCGCCGCGCCCCCGGCCGCTGCGATACCGGATCGCACACCGTTCATCAACGTGTTGTTCATATTGGGTGTGAAACCCTCACCGGCGGCGCCCTCGATCACGATCAACTGCCGCACGAGGCGTTCGGTCGGCGTGGGGTCCGTAATCCGTGAGAGCCTTTCCGTGGCGGCGAACTGGGAGACCGAGCTCACCGAGCCCGTAATGACCTCGACCGCAGCCGGCGACGATGCGCCCCCGGGCGCGTCGGGGTCCTCGGCCACGGTGCCCGCCATGTGGGCATGCAGGTCCCCGGAAATCGACACCACGTTACGGATCGCCGACTGTTTCAGGAACCGCATCAGTTCGATGCGTTCGGTGTTGTACCCGTCCCAGGTGTCTCCGGACAGCACGAGATCGGGAATGCCCTCGCCCAGTTCGGTGGCGTTGACGCGCAGATGCATCAGCGGGACGGAATTCGCCCAGAGGTTCCAGCGCGCCGCGGAGGCGCGCATCGTCGTTTTCCACCACTGTTTTTGTGCCGGTCCCAGCATTGTGCCGGGCGGGCTGTTGCGACGTGGGTTCAGATGGACCTGCCCGAGAAAGATGAACGTATCCGGATTGCCGTTGTTGGCGTTCCGTCCGGCGTCCAGGTCGTTCACAAACTCGAGCGGCAGCGCCACACGCGAGGCGAAGAACAACGGATTGTTTCCGGAGATGTCCTCGGTGATGGCGTGGTCGCTGCGACCCGAGCGATTGTCCGTCAGTACGAGATTGACCAGCTTGCCGTAGCGCAGGCTCCGGTAGATCGTCAGGCTGTTGCGGGCATTGATGGTGTCCGGATTCGTCACCTGATTGTCCTCGTCGATGGTGTCGTTCACCGTGGTCCCGACGTCGACCTGGCGGAACCCGTGCGCGTGCCACGGGGTGTCGAACGCGGGATCGCCCCCGATCAGGTTCGCGGGCGTGAACTCGTGCCATGCCTGGTTCGCCGCGACCTTACGCGGCTGGGACGGTTCGTCAACGCTGCTGTTCGCGCCCTGGTCTTCGTAGTTGGCTTCGGTCTGCCAGTTGTCATCGGAAAACTCGTGGTCGTCCATGATGTGGATGAACGGCCATTGCGCCCGTGCGGCCCGCAGGTCGGGATCGGAAAGGAAGGTCCGGTAGAGGTGCCGGTAGTCGTCCAGCGTGCGGGCAAATACGACGCCGTCGCTCGACTGGCCTCCGTCCGGGAAAGGCCCGATCGTTCGTGGCACACCGTTGCGGTCGCTGAGTCCGCCCGGGACCGGATTGTTCAGTTCGTCGAACGGTTGCTGCAGCGGGTCGTTGAGCGTCTCGTAGATAAAATCGCCGAGATGAAGGACGAAGCGGATCCGTTCCCCGGGTGGTGCGGCGAGGTCGTCATTCATCATGCGCCGGTAGGCGCCGTAAAAACCGTGCAGCCGGTCCTGACAGTTCACCACCGCGAACCGTACCGGGCGCTCGTCCGCCGGATCCGGAGCCGTCAGTGTACGGCCGGTCGGCGAGACCCCGCCGTTGACCGGCACGAATCGGTAGAAATACTCCGAGTCGGGTTGAAGATCCTCGACGAGGACGCGCAGGGTGTGGTGACCGGGTGCGTCGACGGGATAGCTATTCTGGACCAGGATGTTCTGGAATGCCCGATCGGTGGCGACTTCGAGGGTCACGGAGACCGCGGCTGCGGGATCGCCGAGCGGTTCGGCGCGGGTCCACAGGACGATCGAGGTCGCTCGAGGATCGCCGGAGGCCACGCCTTGCGGAAACGTCACGGAAACTTCCGAGGCGGATCCGCTACCACAGGCGGTAAGACCTCCGCCGACCGCCGCGGAGGCGGCGAAGGAGCCGGCAATTTTCAGAAATTCCCTGCGATGCATGGAGGCGGTTGATCTATATCACTTGAAAGGCAGAAAAATAATGGAACCGGGTGGCGCAAATGCAATAAGAAAGGTGAGAAATACAATGCAGCATTATGATTATTTTAACTAAATAGAAATAATGTCGACCTCAAAAATCAGTTGCGCACACTCTGCAGCGACATTTTGTACGCCTATAATGTATATCAAAGCGCTACGCTCCGTTCGGGATGTGGTAGCGGACGATGAATTTTTTCACGCTGGCGCGGGGAGGGAATCATGCAAAAGCTGGCTCGCGACTTTCTAAACTTTCTTGTTGTTTCTCTGGCGGCCATCTCACTCGGCATCCTGCTCCCGGCATGCTCGGGCAGTGACGGCGACGACGGTGGCGGCAGTAGCCCCGCGGATAGCGCCAGTGTCACGACCGAGCAGGCGCAGCAGAGCGCGTCGAGGAATCTCAACGACTCCATCGCGACCCTCGGGGGTGGTATCGGTTCGGCCGCGGACGCACCGGCGGCCGAGGCGGTAAGGAAAGCGCTGGGGATCGACCTGTCGTCCCTGGGTGTAGGGGACGGGACGACCACACAGCAGCTCCAGGAAGTTGTCAACGCGTTGCTCAACGATCCGAATGCGACCGTGACGCGCGAAGGTAACGTTGTGACGATCGATCCGCTTGAATCGGCGGTCTGCCAGGAGATCATTCAGGCCGCCGGATCTACCCTTGCTCTCGATCAGGCGACGTGTGAGCAGTTGTTGAGTCACTGGACGATAGAAATCGTCATCGTCGATGAGAACAACAGCATCATCCGCTTCAAGTTCGACGACAACGTGTTCCTCACGGCGGAGGTTTCGCCCAACAGGGTGAGATTGAGTACGGACCTGGCGGAACTCAAGCAGGTACTGATCGCGTTCAACGAGGTGCTGAATCCAGGCACCGATGCCGGACTCCCCGCCGTGATGACGGGCGAGCTCGCCGCAACCGTCGAAGTGCTGGGAACGAACCACGGGCGGACGACCACGGAGGTCTCGAAGCCCGTCAATATTCAGGGGACCTCAAACGGCCAGCCGGTCAGCCTCGCGCTGGACACCGGGATCCTGCTGCAGACGGAGGTGAATGAAAACGACGCATCGGCATCCTTCACTGTCGCGATGGGTTCGATCCTTGCCAAGTTCCCGGTGACGGATCAGGGGCAGAACGCATTTCCGTCCGAACTGTCGATTGCCGGTCTGACGGCCAACGGCGCGTTGATCAACAGTGGCAACACCTTGCAGCTGACCGGGCTCGGTATCGGCGGGTCGCCGGCAAGCTTCAAGGTGAACGGACTGGAGGTGCTGGGGCTGGCTTTCACAAACTCCGACATCACGGTCGACGGAACCGCCCAGACCATTGCCTTTGTCAAGGCGATCAATATCGACGTCAATCTGAACGACGCATCCGGACTGTTGTCGGGGACGCCCCAGACCGGGACGGTGGCGGTCGATATTCCGCAAGGCACTGTGCTGACCGTTGTCGGTACTGCGGAGAACCCGGTCATCAAGGTGACGGCGGGAGGCCCGATCACCGTGTTTGGTACCGGGGATCTCGCGGCCAGCCTCAATGTGCCGCTGGGCACCTGCTTCAACTCCGGGTTGACGCCGGTTGCGTGCCCGTAATCGATTGCGTTTCGCACAGCCGGCGGGACCGGGTCAGTAACGACCCGGTCCCGTTTTTTTGCTTGGGCGATTACCGGAAAATGACATACCAGATTGCGCCGGCTTTAGTTCGAGCGGTCCCGGCGCGCGGGTTGCTTTACCGCCGGGATGTCGACGCGGCAAGCGTGAACGGGTGCCGACAGGGTAGGCGCGGAAACGCGTGCAGGTGATACCCCCGGGTTGCGTATGGGACGCGATCGCGCGGTCCGTCCTCGTGGGTCCGCGACGCTGGCTTGCCGGGATGGTGTTTGCGGCCGGTCTTGCGTTTCTCATCGCCACAGGTCTCGAAGTTGGTCTGCGGGCATCGGATTTCTATCCTGCGAACCAGCCGGGTTCGCAGTTCGGGACCGACACCATCCCGCGACGGTTTGACACCACCGATCCGCTCGTCATCAGCGTACGTGGCGATGCGCCCCTGGACATGCAAGAGCTCGCCCCCCGCGTCAACTCGCTGGCGGCCGGACTCGCGCGCCTGCCGGAAGTCCGCGAGGTGGTCTATCGTGTCCGCGAACCCCTGCGACGCTATCTCGAAACCGAACTGCCGCGCGGCCTGATTCTCTATCTCACCGGAGATGAATTGCGACGCTACGCCGGTCGGCTCGATCCGGTGACGATGGGGGAGCTGCTGGTGCAGGCGGACTCGGGCGTTCGTTCCTGGATTCCCGTGACGAACCGCATGGAGCGTCGGGACCCGCTGGCCTTCCTGCGATTGCTGGCGTCGCGGGTGAGCGACTGGAAGGGGGGCTTCCGGATCTGGTTTCGGGAGGGTTTTTTCTCCTCGACCGACAGCAGGCAACTTTTCCTGCTGGTGGAGCCCGCCAGGGCCGTGAGGTCCGGTGAAGATGCGATTGCGCTGCTCGATGGGGTCGAAGGCGTATTGCGGGATTTCGAAGCAGGGACCGATGACCGGCTTTCCACGTTCGTGGCAGGACGCGCCCGAATCGTGGCCTGGGGATTCAGGACATTGCTCGCCGACAGCTGGTTGGCGGTGAGTGGCTCGGCCCTGTTCGTCTTTGCGGCGCTGGTGCTGTTCTACCGGGGGATCGCGATACCCGCGGCGATCGTCGCCACCGTGGCGATGGGTCTGTTGCTCACGGCGGCGGTCGCGACGCTGGTGGCCGGGGAAATCAACCTCTTCGCGTTGCTGTTCTCCGCGGTGCTGATTGGAATCGGCATCGATTTCTGTATTCATATCGCGGCCTCGTACGCGTACTGCACAGTTTCCCCGTCCGGGTCTGCGGCCGAGGTGCTGTCGAGCGCGCTTCGACGCCCGGGCAGGGGCATCGTGTTCGGCACGCTGACCACGAGCGCGGCATTTTTCGCACTGACCGCCAGCGACTATCGGGGGTTGGCCCAGATCGGCGCCCTGACCGGGGCCGGCATCCTCATCCTGCTGGGTGTTTCGTTGACGGTGTTTCCCTTCCTGCTGTCCCGGGTGCGCCCGGTTGGCCGCGCACCCCCGTTGCTCCGCGCGTTGCGCCGGGTGTTCGGCGGGATCGCGGAGCATCCCCGGCTCGTGCTCCTCTCCTGGCTGGTTTTCGGGGCCGTCGCGGTCGCGGGCATGACCCAACTGGTCTACGAGCCCCATCCCTGGAGCGCCGTGGTGCGCGGCAACCCGCGCGCCGCGGAACTCGAGCAGCTTGCCTCCGAACTGGGTACGCACCTCACGCCGCTGCTGGTAATCAGCGAGGCGGACACACCCGATGCGGCGCTCACGCTGGATCGAAAGGTGGTGGACATCCTCGACCACGTCCGGGAAGCGGCGGGGATCGCGTTCTTCCGCTCTCTCACCACACTGCTTCCCGACGTCGGGCTTCAACAGGCCAATCTCGCCTACGCCGGTGAAAACCCCGATCTCTTTTCCGCCGAGCGTTTCAGGCGCAATTTCGAAACGCTGATAGAGCGAACGCCCAAGGTCAGGACCGCGCTCGCCCCAGGTTACATCGAGAGCGTCGCAGGCGTGCTGGAAGGGATCGGTGACCTTCAACCGGTCACACTCGAGACCTTGCGCGAACACGGGTTGGGGCCCGAGATCGACAGACACCTGGCCAGGTCGGGTGAACGGTTCGAGGTGGTCACCTACGTGTATCTGAACGAACTCCCGTGGTCCGGGCGTGCGGTCGCCCCCTTTCTGGAGGCCTTCGAGCGCGAGGGAGGCGGTCGCTTGAAGGGCGTTCGGGTCACCGGAGAGGCCACCCGGTCCCTCGGGCACGCCCGACTGTTGGGTACCGAGGCGGTGCGCACGGCGGCGATCGCATTCGGCGTAATCCTGGCGCTGTTGAGTATCGAGTTCCGCAGCCTGCGTTATGTCGCTCTCGCGATGCTGCCGTTGCTTTGCTCGGTGCTGATCACGCTGGGTGTCATGGGGTGGTTGCGAATCCCGGTCAGTTTTCTGACGATCGCCGTGACCCCGATACTGCTGGGGATCGGGATCGACGACGCATTGCACGTCATCGAGCGGGCGTCGAAGGGAGAGGGCTGGAGAGAGATCCTCGATCAGGCCGGAGGCGGTATCACGATCACCAGCATCACGACCATCGGCGCGTTCCTCTCGCTTTGCCTGTCGAGGCACCCGGCCGTGGTGGAGTTCGCGTCCATCACCGCCCTGGGCATCCTGGTCTGCTGGCTGTCGTCGCTCACCCTGCTGCCCGCATTGCTGCGTATCGCTCCCGGGATCCGTAGCGCGATGTCGCGCAGCAAACCAGGCCCGCTTCGTGAGTCGGGTTAATGCAGCGTAACCCGACTTTCAGGCGATCTATCCACCCCAATCCCCCGAAGTGAACTGCCCGGCGTGAAAATAGTGAACCGCATCGTCGACGATGAGTGCGCGGTCCGTTTCCACGGGATCGTACGCGGCGTCAACCCCGGGGGCGGCGAGCAGCGGAGAGAGTTGCCGGATCGAGCGGTCGTTCACATCGACCTCGAATCGGTAGAGTCCATGATGGGTGAACCCGTAGTGGCCCCACGGCTGCGGCGGATCGGGGAGCGCCGAGGCGTCGTCGTGCAGGGCGACGCCGAAGGCGACGTGGACTCCGTCTTTGCCCGAGCGCAGGGCAAGGGCGCGGTGATCGACCAGCACCGAGGCCTCGGTCCCGCGCTCGCCGATGACGATCTGGTCGAGTTCGGCGGGAGACCGGGGATTGGCGACGTCGAGCAGCGTCAGCTTCACGCCCTGATACCAGGCGCCCCGGAACTCGCCGTCCCCGGCGGGAACGGCGTGCTTGCCGATGCCGAGCATCAGCCCGCCTTCCAGCGGGTGCAGGTAGTCGGAGAAACCGTCGACCTTGAGCGACCCCGAGATGAACGGATCGGCGGGGTCGCTGAGGTCGATCACGTACAGGGGGTCGATCACCCGGAAGGTCACGATGTAGGCGAAGTCCCCGGCGAACCGGCTACCGTACAGTCGTTCGCCTCGCAGACCGATGGCTTCGGGCCTGTGCCTGTTGGGAAGCATTGCGACCCGCTCCAGATCGCCCGAACCGGTGTCCCGCAGCACCGTCAGCACGACCGGTGACACGGGGCCGGTGTCGTCGACAGCCGGCGCCGATACGGTTTGCGCCGGAAGGGGCTCGATGAATGCCGGCCGTTCGAAGGCCTGCGTGACGATGCGGAGATCGTTGCCCTGTTCACTGAAACGGTAGGCGGCCTCCCGGGGAGAGTCGGCCAGCTCGCCGGCGACCACACCGCTGCCCCGGTAGGTGATGTCGGTCCCCTCGAAGGCGAACTTGTGGATCAGCGTGCGGGTCCGGAAAGCCACCGCCTCGTCGTCGGCTGGATAGGGCGCCCCGGTTCGCCAGTCGGGTGAGGCGAGATACAGGGCCTTGCCGGAGGCGTACAGGGTGAGCGCCTCCCCGGCGTAGCAGATCGATTCGAACCGGTGATTCGGGTCCGACAGGTCGATGGCGGTCAACGAGATCATCCTGGCGTCACGGGCGGTCCCGGTGTCCTCCACGTAGCACCCCGATAACGACACATTTCGCCATGCCCGTCCGTCGACGCTGACCTTCGGCAGCAGGTTCGTCGGGTCCCCGCCGTCCGCTGCTTCGGGAGTACCCGTCACCGCGGTCGGATCCGGCGCGTAGCGAGTGACGAGGTAGAGGACGTCATCGATCATTCGGCTGTCGAGGAGCCTGCCGGTGAATCGCAGTTCGGTGGTCACGCGCGGCGCCGCGGGCCGGGATACATCCGCCACCCAGACCGCCGTTTCCGAAGGTGCCTGCGAACCTTGATTATGCCAGTCACGCCAGGGGTCTTCGCGGCCCGCCCCCAGAACGACGAGTTCCGAGGTGCTTGCGGTCAGGTAGAGTCCGGTGGGTTCGGGGAGATTTTCACCGACCCGGGCAAGGTCGAGCGAGGCGAGCGGGGAGAGTTCCGTGGCCGGCGATCCGATATTCAGGATTCGCACCTTCTGGGTGCCTGCCACCGTCAGGTTGGGCGGGACGGGTTCGGGACCCGGCGCGAAGGGCCCCGGCGGCGCCAGTGTGTAGACATACCGACCGTCACTGATCAGGAGGTCCGACTCGTCGACGCCCGTTTCGATGAGGTTGACGGAGGAATATCCCGCTCCCGACGAAGCCGCGGATTCGGCCTGCGGGGCGCCGGGCACGGCCAGGGTTGCGATCGAGTCTCCGGTCGTCCACGGGACCTCTGCGGACTGGCCGGTCCGGAGGTAGGCCGGCAGTTCGTCGACGGTTGCAAATCGCAGCGTCCTGGTTGCCATCAGGAGGGCCGCTTCGCCGCTGTCTCCGTCACAGGCCGGAAGCAGGAATACCGTCAGCAGGACGGCAAGCCAGCGCCAGGGCGGGGCGACGGGCGGGATCGGGCGGTGTCCTTCGCGATGTCGGGCCTTCATGGCATCAGTCCTTTTGCATCGGCTGCCCGGAGGGGATTGTCCGTGCCTGCTGCAGGGTTTTTCCGGGCCTGTTGATCGTTATTATCGCCAATGCCGGCGCTGCAACGTGGTACCTGCGCCGCATTTCCGGCTTCGGGTGCCGGAACGGCTGTCTCCCGCTATACCGGCCGCGGTTCTGTTGACGGGACATGGCGGGCGTCCGCAAGCGCGCCCGGATCATCGCCACCGGCGGTTCGACGGGCAGGCCGGGTTCGCATCGGAACGCCAATCGGGTGTATGATCCGCGCGCCCCGCCCGGGTAGAATCGCTCGCTTGTTCGGGGGAATAAATCGAAATGGAAAGAACCGGATCCTCGATCCTGTTTTGCGCCGTGTCACTCGCAGCCCTGGTCGCACTGCCCGGGCCCGCAAGTGTTTCGCTCGCCAACAGCGTAGCCAGACAGGGAAGCACGGATTCCAGCTACCCCGCCTATCCGCAAACAGAGCCTGCCGCGGACCCTGCACGGGAACAGGTGATCCGGCGCGGTGAGTACCTCGTCAAGCTGGGCGACTGCATGGCGTGTCATACGGACACGGACCACATGGGTACGCCCTTTGCGGGGGGATTGAAGATCGCGACCCCCTTCGGTGACCTGTTCACGCCGAATATCACCCCCGACGCGAAGACCGGGATCGGGGGCTGGACGGACGGGGAGTTCGTGCGCGCCATGCGCGAGGGGGTCCGCCCGGACGGCTCGTACTACTACCCGGTTTTTCCCTACAACTACTTCAGCAAGATGAGCCGGGACGACGTGCTGTCCATCAGGGCGTACCTGGACAGCATCCCTCCGGTAGACAAGCCGAACCAGGCGCAGGAGATGACCTGGCCCTTCAACTACCGGTTTCTGCAGTTTGGCTGGCGACTGCTGTATTTCGACTTCGACGAGGAAGCGTACACCCCCGATAAAAGCCGCTCCGACGCCTGGAACCGCGGCGCCTTTATCGTCGAGGGACCGGGGCATTGTGCGCTCTGCCACACGGAGCTGAACAGCCTGGGGGTCCCCAGGAGCGATTACTATCTCGCCGGCGCCTTCGTCGAGGACTACTACGCCCCGGACATCACCAGCCGCGGACTCGAGGGGCTCGACGATCCGGATGTCGCGCGAATCTTCAGCGAGGACCGCATGCCGACCGACGCCCCGCTGGGCGGCCCGATGGCCGACGTCGAACACAACAGCCTGCGCTATCTGACCCATGACGACGCACTTGCCGTCGCCAACTACCTCAGATCGGTCCAGAGCGAGTCACCCCCGGTGGAGGACATCGGCGGCACGCCCCTGGATCGCGAGGCGGGGAAAAAGCTTTACGAGTCGACCTGCCAGGTCTGTCACTCGGTCAGCGCCGTCGGCGCGCCGGAGGTCAGCAACGCGCAGGCCTGGGAGAACCTGCTGAATCAGGGAAAAGACCGGCTCTACGAGATCGCCATCCGGGGTGACGGCGTCATGCCGGCAAAAGGCGGCTGCCCCCCGTGTTCGGACGGCCGTGTGAAGGCCGCCGTCGACTACATGATCGACATCGCAACGACCGAAACCAGAAAATCTTCAACACCGACCCGATAAGGCGATTGCCGGAAAATGACATACCAGATTGCGCAGGATTTTCGTTCGTCATCAAGGCGCGACAACAGGCGCATCGTCGAACGATGGAACGGTTGTCGCAACACAGAGGACGGATGAAAAGACAAGTAAGATGGTATGTCATTTGACAGAAATCGCCTATGGAGTCCCGATGAGTTCCGACAAGCCAAAGACCGCAAAAAACATCGTTCCGTTCGTTGTGCTGGCCATCCTGATCGCCGCCGGCATTATCTATTCGATCGCCTCGAAGGAGGCTACCGATTCCGGTATCGCCCAGGAAGAGGTCCGCGACGCAAAACAGGTGGAAGAGGTTCTCGAGAAGTCTCATGAAACCGCACCGGCGGGCAAGTCCGAATAATCTGTCGACGTCGATCAAGACTCAGCCAGGTCGGTTTA
>JAYENI010000012.1:0-18024 GCA_034722015.1 Pseudomonadota bacterium | reverse complement strand
TTCGACGATGCGCCCGTTGCCGCGCCTTGAAGACGAACGAAAATCCGGCGTGATCCGGTACATTATTTTCCGGCAATCGCCTCAGCATCTCCCGATGGGAACCCGTGTCTCGCCCCGGTGTGCCGGTGCCTAAAGAAACATGACGAACAGAAACGCCCCGAGGAGCAGCCGGTAAACGACAAAGGGCAACATCCCCATGCGATCGAGCATCTTGAGGAACAAATGAATGCACAGATAGGCGCTCACACCGGATAGCAGGACCCCGGCGATCATGACGCCCCAGTCCGCCTGTTCGGCCTGCGTGGCAAGCTGCAGGCTCTGGTATCCGCCTGCAAGCACAATAATCGGGATCGACAGAAGGAAGGAAAATCTCGCCGCGGCCTTGCGCGTGAGGCCCATGGCGAGACCCGCGGTCATGGTAACGCCCGAACGCGATGTACCGGGAATCAGGGCGAGCGCCTGCGCGCAACCGATGATCAGCACGTCCTTCCAGCCCACGGTGTGTTCGTCCCTCGTATGGCGCCCGCGCGCGTCCGCCCACCACAACAACAGCCCGAAGACGATCGTGGTGGTCGCGATGACCAGCGGCGACCGCAGGTAGGTCTCGATCGGGTCCTTGAACAACAGTCCGGCCAGTGCCGCAGGCACCGTGCCGATCAGTACCGCCCAGGCCAACCTCGCGTCCGGGCTCGACTCGCCGCGAAAGGACCTCAGCCAGTCGCGCGCCATTCGCAGGAGATCGTCCCTGAAATAGGCGACGACGGCGAGCAGGGTACCGACATGGACCGCCACGTCAAAGGCCAGACCCTGGTCCTGCCACTCAGTGAGCACCGGCACCAGGATCAGGTGTGCCGAACTCGAGATCGGCAGGAACTCGGTCAGCCCCTGAACGACGGCCAGCACGACAATTTGTGTCAGATCCACTCGTGTCCTCCGCTTGGACTTACAGGCGTTTGCGGAAGTCCCGCAACGAAAACCCGGAAATGCACCCTGCCACTCCCTTCGACAACGCCATCACGTGGAAACGATCGCCCATCTCGCCCGGCAGCGTCAGTTGCTTGATTTGCTGGGCGTAACGCAGCCTCTCGAGATCGTCTCCGGCACGCTCAACGAATCCCGCGATCCCGGCGCCGAGAAGAAACTGCGCCTGGGTCGTGAAACCCTGGATCCTGAACCCGGCCGCCACGGCGGCATCCGCCACCGCGCTGAAATCGACGTTCGCACTGATGTCCTGCAGACCGGGAAGAAAAAACGGGTCTTCGTGCGCCCGATGACGGTAGTGGCAGATCAGGGTGCCCATGCGACGTTGCGGGTGGTAGTACTCGGCGCGCGGATACCCGTAGTCGATCAGCAGCACGACTCCCGTATCAATGACCCGATACAGTGCCCCGAGCCAGTGCCCCAGGGCGGTATTCACCTCGGAGTCATAGCCCTCGTCCCAGGGGTTGCCGAGTGATTCGGCGATCTGCTCGACGAAATCGTGCAACGCCGGATCGGCGTTCGCAATTCGCCAGGCGGGGAGACCCTCTTCGATACCGACCCGACGCTCCCCAATCCCTGTCTTTCCCCATCGGAAACAATGCACCGGCATCGCATCCAGTACTTCATTGGCCACGACCACCCCTCGAAACCCCGGCCCGGGGAGGGAATCCAGCCAGGTCGTGCGCTGAACATGATCCGGCGCACGGGAGGCCACCCTTTTCCGCTGGCGCTCTCGCAGATCACCACTCACCTCGAGGATTGCATACCTTCCGGGAAGGGCGCCGGTTTCGCCCAGCGTGTTCAGCATATCGGCCGCCATCACGCCGGAGCCACCGCCGAACTCCATGATGTCGCCACCACCCAGTTCCTCGAGCACCGCTGCACACTGATTCGCAAGACTGGCGGAGAACAGCGGCGACACCTCCGGCGCGGTCACAAAATCTCCGTGCTCACCCAGCTTTTCGGCCCCGGCACTGTAGTACCCGAGGCCCGGCTCGTACAGCGCCATCTGCATGTATCGGTCGAATCCTATCTCGCCACCGGAGCCCCTTATCTCACCGAGGATGACGTCCAGGAGATCCCGACTATGGGCAAGCGCCGCTTCTCCCGGAGACGGCGGACCCCCGTCGGCGCGACCGGATATCGAGTCAATCGCCATCTGGTCGATGACGCAGTGGCTCGTGGTGTTGGATAATCGACACTCTCAAGGTATGCCCCATCTGTCAGTTCACATCGAATCTATCCCGGGTGACATCTCCCGGGAGTCATCGGACGAGTAAGCGATGCAGAATACAACACCGGATCTTCTCGGGAAAACCGCATTGATCACGGGCGCGGCGCGAAGGGTCGGTGCGGTCATCGCGCGGACCCTGCACACGGCGGGAATGAACGTCGTGATTCACTATCGTGGCTCCCGGGACGCCGCGGAACGCCTGCGCGACGCCCTCGAGACCACGCGACCCGATTCAGTCGAACTGCTGCAGGCCGACCTGCTGTACACCGGTTCCCTGCCCGACCTGGCCACACAGGCGCACAACCGGTGGGGAAGACTGGACGTTCTCGTCAACAATGCTTCCAGCTTCTACCCGACCCCCGTGGGCGAGATCACGGAAACCAGCTGGGACGAGCTGGTTGGCTCGAATCTCAAGGCCCCGCTGTTCCTCACGCAGGCGGCGGCACCGTTGCTCGCGGCCAGCCAGGGATGCGTCATCAACATGGTCGACATCCACGCGGACCGGCCGCTGAAGAACTACACCGTCTACAGCATCGCCAAGGCCGGCCTGGTCTCACTGACGAAATCGATGGCCCGCGAACTGGGTCCTGACGTGCGCGTCAACGCGATCGCGCCTGGCGCGATCCTGTGGCCGGAGCGCGAGGAGTACGCGGACATGCACCGGGAGATCACCGAACGCACGGCACTGAAGCGGCAAGGTGAGCCGGGCGATATTGCGCGAACGGCGCTGTTTCTGGTCCGGGACGCGGGTTATATCACGGGACAGGTCCTCGCCGTGGACGGAGGCAGAACGCTGGGAAATTGATCGGAACCCACGACACGACCAAAGGCGGCAGGGCAATGAAAACAAACCACAATGAAGACAGGGAGCCAGACAAATGAAAGCTGTCGTAATGACCGCCACCGGCGGTCCCGAAGTTCTCGAGTTGAGGGACATTCCGGAGCCCGAGATCCGCACCGAGACGCAGATCAAGGTGCAGGTCAAGGCAGCGGGCGTCAATCCGGTCGATACGAAATTGCGCTCGCGCGGTGTGTTCTACCCCGACGCCCTGCCCGCCGTACTGGGATGCGATGGCGCCGGGGTCGTGGTCGAGACCGGCGTCTCCGTCAGGCGATTCCAGGAAGGCGACCCGGTCTGGTTCTGTCACGGCGGGCTCGGGGGTGAACAGGGAAACTACGCCGAATACACCGTTGTCGAGGAAAGCGTGGCGCAACCCAAACCTGTTTCACTTGCCTTCGACGAGGCGGCGGCAGCGCCGCTGGTCCTGATCACGGCGTGGGAATCGCTGCACGATCGCACGCGAGTCGGCATGGGAAAAACCGTGCTGGTACACGCCGGTGCCGGTGGCGTGGGCCACATGGCGCTCCAGCTCGCGAAGTTCGCGGACTGTCCCGTATGCACCACGGTGGGATCCGATGAAAAGGCGGAATTCGTGAAGTCCCTGGGCGCCGACGAGGCAATATGCTACAGGGACCAGGACTTCGTTGAGGCCGTGAAGGAATGGACATCCGGTGCAGGCGTGGACATTGCCCTCGACACGGTCGGTGGTGAGACCTTTGCACGGACCTTGTCGGCCATGGCCTTCTACGGTGATCTCGTTACCGTGCTCGCCCCGGGTCCCGACATCGACTGGCAGGAAGCCCGAAGGAAAAACCTGCGCGTCTCCTTCGAACTGATGCTCACCCCCATGCTGGAAGCGTTACCCGGGGCACGCCTTCATCACGGCGAGATTCTGGAGTACTGCGAGCGCCTGTTCGATAAACGCGAGATTCGGATCCATGTCTCCCATCAGCTTCCCCTCGAAGACGCCGTAGCGGCGCACCGTCTCGTCGAACAGGGCCACGTTCAGGGCAAGGTCGTGCTGATAATATAGGGGCCATTGTCACACCGTCATTCGCCGACCGGGGGACGTTGAACATGATTGGAAATAAAGCAGCGACCCTGCTCGGCGGGTCTACACTCATGATGGGAAGCCCGGTATCGACCGGGGAGGGAACCATGTCACTCACCATCCAATCCTCGGCGTTCGAAAGCAATGGCACTATTCCGGTCGTCTATACCTGCGACGGCGACGACGTCTCCCCTGACCTGTCGTGGTCCGGCGTACCCGGTGTCGCGAAGAGTCTCGTGCTGATCGTGGACGACCCGGATGCGCCGGACCCGAACGCCCCGAAAATGACCTGGGTGCACTGGGTCCTCTACAACATCCCGACCGACAGCAGCGGGCTGCCGAAGGGTGTAACGTCATCCGGCCTGCCGTCCGGCACGCTGGAGGGAACCAACGACTGGAAACGAAGAGGCTATGGGGGACCCTGTCCCCCGATCGGACGGCACCGCTACTTCCACAAGCTCTATGCGCTCGACAGCGTGCTGCCGGACCTGGACGCACCCACGAAGGCAAGCCTCCTGGACGCGATGAAGGGTCACGTCCTGGAGAAGGCCGAGTTGATGGGTACGTATCAGCACTGAACAGCCTCCAGACCCGAAGACCCCGCTCCGGAGCCGGGCGGAGTGTCTTGCGAGAGATCGTCAGCTTGTGCGCGCTTCCAGGCTGATTTCGCCGGGTCCGTTAACGCCCGGCACCAGGAACCCACCGGCGATCGCGAGATTCTTCATAAACAGGATCATCTGCATCCGGTCACTGAAATCAGAGTGGAATATCGCCCCGGCGAGCAGGACAAAACGATTCATATCGAACCTTCGGGATTCGGCATTGGAGGCGTCGCCGCGTGGCGCAAACCGTCCGGCGCCCGACCCGCAACAGCGGGCGTCACACCGGGCCCGGCGGTCCTGTGCCAGCCCGGTATTCGCGGCTGGAAAAGGGAATCAAATTCCCAGGTGTCCCGGCGTCCAGCCGACGCCACCCACGGCGGCCTCCGGATGCCGGGTGTGCACGCGTTCCTCTATCTCGCTGACACGATGTAGCGGGACATCGACCATCAACAGGATCTCCCGGTGCGACAGCGCGTCACGAAACTCGTCGAGATGGACATTCGGAACGTGAAGCGTAAACCAGCCGCCAAAAAAGAACGTCAGCGCCATGATCGCGAGACACAGGACACCCCAGAGCAGTGAGCCTGCGCCGACGGACCACAGCAATCCGCCCAGCGCGACGAAAGATATCCCCAGATTGGCGTTCCAGGCGAATTGCTCCAGGCGTTTCCCGTCATCGTTTCTCTGGTGAGCGGTCGCGGCTGGAAGGTCTCCCAGGGCCTGCTCGTCCCGGCACAGCGCATGGATGTCCGAACGCCCGATCCCGGTCTGTTCCAGCTCGTGGACCACCGTGCTCGCCTGATCGGCATGTGGAAACAGGAAGTAGAGTCGTCGTTTCATTACCGCCTCCTCGGACGCCCCACCGCCGATGGCGTTGATCCGGCGCCCATTGCGTGATCATATAGACCATGGCGGGCAAGACGGCAATCCCCGGCCGAAACGTCGTCTCCGCTCGGGCCCACGGAATCCGGTTCAACCGCACCGTGGCACGGCCGGATCGAAACCGGTGGCTCAGGGGGATGTCGCCCCGGAATCCGGGGACCTGCCGTTGAGAAACGTGCTGATCACTCCCCGGGTAACCCGATACGCATCGGACCAGCCGCTTGCGCGGGGCCCCGCCACGTTCAGGACGCGGATGGACCGTCCCGCGACGAAATCATGCAGTAAATCTACGGCTTTTTCTTCCGCAAGTGCGGCCATGTCGAGCTGAAGACAGGGCCTGTCCGCCCGCCGACAGCACTCTGCCGTCAATCGGGTACCCCCTTCGAGCCTCCCGCAATGGAGAATCACGGTCCCGTCGCTGTCCCGCACATTCTGCTCCGTGCGACGTGAATACGTGGACGAACGGTGCTCGCGCAGGGTATAGCGATCCGGGATGGCACCATCCTCGGCCCGGCGCCCGCGCGGGCACCATCCCCCCGCGGACACACCCAGATCGAGCGCTGCGTCGAGCGCGCCGCGATCTACCCCGGTCTGGCCTCCGGACACGATTCGAATGGTCGCCGGTCGAATCAAATCCCCGGCTGGCAATCGTACCTCCCATCCGCATGAACGGCGCCCTCGGCGACAAGAATTGCCCGCTTGATTCCGACACCCCAGCGATATCCCCCGAGTGCGCCGTCCGCCCGCACGACCCGGTGGCAGGGAATCAGCAAGGAGACCGGGTTCGCCCCTATGGCGGCGCCTGTCGCGCGAGCGGCATGTGGACGTCCGACAATCCCCGCGAGATCGCCATAGGTCATCATACAACCCGGAGGAATGTCGCACAGCGCCCGCCACACGTCACACTGAAATGGTGTCCCGCGAACCTCGACCGGCACCCGCCCCCGATCCGCCACGCCACCTTGCAGCATCCCGACAAGCGAGTGACACGCCGCCGGATCTTCCCGCCAGACGGCGTTCGGGCGAATACGGGCCAGTTCGGGAACGGGGTCCGTCATGGCATCAACAAATATCAGGGCACAGAGTTGCTCGCCTGAAACCCCCGCCACGGCCCCGCCCCAGGGTAGGTCGAATCGACAAAAATGCAGCGCTTGCGCCTCCGGTCCTTTTTCGAGGAACCGGACCGGTGACCGGGTGTATCCATCAATCGGGACCATGCCGGATCCGGCAGGTTCCCGCTTGGTGAAGGCGCTCCGGGAACAGTCGACGCGCACGCCGGTCGAACCAGAACGAATTTCTTGATTGGCGTTCATCGTCATGTTCTCCGTACATTAACGCACCGGCGAAGTTTTTTTCACGTTCGGTCGGCGCAATCGAGAGGAAAGCAGTTGATTCATGTAGACTTTACGCCGTTTATCCAGGATAACCTGTCGACCCGTCCCATGAACTTGACGTATCTCTCCGGAATAACAGGCCTTGCGATGCTGCTCATGCTGAATGCGCAAGCCGCGACATATGAACTGCCGCCGGATGGCGACAGCGTCATCGGACATGTATTCCACGTCATGCCGCAATACGACGATACCTTCGTCGATCTTGCCTGGGAAAACAACGTGGGGTACCGGGAATTGCAGCTCGCCAATTCCGGTGTCGACCCCTGGATCCCGGGTGAGGATGCCCGAGTCGCCATTCCCTCAAGATACATTCTTCCCGACGCGCCGCACGAGGGAATCGTCATCAACGTGCCGGAAATGCGGTTGTATTACTATCCCCGGGCCTTAAAAGGGGTATCGGCAAAGGTCATCACCTACCCGATCAGTATCGGGCGACAGGACTGGCGCACACCCCTGGGGTTGACCCGGATGATCAGAAAGGACAAGGACCCCGCCTGGTACCCTCCGGAATCGATCCGGGCGGAACACGAAGCCAGCGGCGACCCACTGGAAAAGATCGTACCCGCGGGACCGGACAACCCCCTCGGGGCCTATGCGCTACGCCTCGGCATCCCCGGATATCTCATGCATGGCACCAACAAGCCGGCCGGGATCGGCATGCAGGTAACCCACGGCTGCATCCGACTGTTTCCCGAAGACATCGAAAGTCTGTATGAGGGTGTGCCGTTGGGGACGCCGGTGAGAATCGTGAACCAGCCCTACAAGACCGGATGGCTCAATGGGGAACTCTATCTCGAGGTTCACCCGACCCTGGATCCGGGGGAACAAGGCGTGAGGGACCTGACGCCATTCGTCAGGCATCTGATCGATGAAACGGCCGAACTCGAGGAATACAAACTCGACTGGTCCCTCGCCAGGAACCTTGCGAGCTACCCGAACGGAATCCCGGTCCCGGTTTCCCTGTCGGTCATTGCCGATGAGCCGTCCGGCGACGGAGAAGAGACAGTAAAAACTGCGACCCGCGAAGGTGAACCGGTCGACGACGAAATCAGCCCGGAGATTTTTTGACGTCTACCGGACGAGGGACCAGCAGCGCGTAAATGCCTACTGTTGCAATGGCGGGGAGGGGGAACATCCCGGCGGGAGGACGGTGATGCCGTCTCCAAGGCTGCGACGATTCGCGCCGCGCCCGCCGGGGTCCCGTAACGAAGCGTTCGACTGCCGTTTACTTGCGCTGCGACTCCTCGAACATGCGGTCCATCTTCTCGTTGGTTCCAATACAGCAGACCGCGGACTCCTCGGCAATCCCCTTGGCATCTTCGGCGATCGCCATGGCCGCAGCCGAATCGTCGCGTGCCGCCCGGGCGTCCTCGTTCGCGGCGTTTGCCGTGGCCTCGACCTCGCCAAGATGCTGCTTGACCTTTTCAAGCTGCTGACTGGTCGCACATCCGGACAGACCCAGCACCAGCGCCACGCCGGCAATGGTCAGAATTCTGGTCGCTTTAACTTTCATTTGTAGCCCCTTTTCTTTAATTAACGTTCTTTAGATACAGAATAGATACGGAAGACTCGCCACCACAGCGACTCGAGAGCAAGTATAGAAGTTTTTTCAGGGGCGGGCAAAAGACCGTCGCACCGATTTAGCGGGTCGATTCAGGATGATCCACACGATCCACTTCCGGTCGGGAATCCATCACGATAGGGCCGTCCGGGTGCTCGATATGGACGTACTCGACAAACCGGGCGAGTACGATGGCCACGCCGTGCCACCGATCTGCCCCATTGAGGCTGTATTCGAAGACATAGAACCTGCGGAATCGCATCCGGCCGCTGCGATCCCGACCGGGTCTCAGGCGCCCGAGTCTGACCGTCTGGTCCAGCAACTGGATGTCCATCTCGCGACACAGGCTGGCCACGCGATCCAGCGCCGCTTCGCGCGCACGAAGACTGTCGACCCAGAACCAGGTCAGCAACGCAATCATCAGTAGTCCGATGCCGGTACTCATAAACGGCCACGATCCCCGCACAGAGATGAAAATATGATGGTAGCCGGCGACAGATTGACGACCAGCCGTTCACGCCGGCATCAAGACAGCAATCGCGACTCCGCAGCCCGGATCGCCTCACGGGTCCCCAGCAGGACGACCGCGTCCCCGGAGCGCAATACGAGATCAACGCTTGGGTCGTCGCCTCGCACCGAGCCCCGACGCAAGGCGCTGATCCGCGCCCCGACCCGGTCCAGGTCGATGCTGCCGATCGTATGACCCACCGCCCTGCTGCCCTCATGCAATACGACCGTATGCAGGTGAAAACGGCCGGGTTCCTCCAGCGCCTCCGGCTCGTCCCCGCAAAACCGTCCGCGCAACAACTCATAGTGATCAACGCGCGACTTCTCGACCAGCCGCATGATCTCCGCATCGGGCACGGCGAGCACCTTGAGAAGATGCGTCACCAGCATCATACTGGCCTCAAGGGTCTCGGGAACCACCTCGGTCGCACCGGCAAGTTCAAGGCTGTCCATGCGGGAGTCGTCACGGGTACGAACCAGTACCGGTAGTTCAGGATAACGCGATCGGATGATTCGCACCGTTTTCAACGCGGCGTGCGTCCCGTCGAAGGTCACCACGACAACACTCGCCCGCTCCAGCCCCGCCGCCTCGAGCACCTCCATGTGCGTACAGTCGCCGTAGAATACGGGCTCACCGGCTTCCCACGCGTCCCGGATGAGCGACGGGTTCAGATCGACGGCCATATACAGAAACCCCTCTTCCGTGAGGAAGTGTGCCAGGTTCTGGCCGATGCGCCCGAATCCGCAGAGCAGGACGTGATCTTCAAGTTGCTTGGCGGCACGACGTATCCCGGCCTCCTGCACCTCGCGGTCGCGCAGATAACTTTCCTTGAACAGATGCCTGGCGATATCACCGTTGTACCGGACCAGCAGGGGTGCGATCGCCATGCTGATGACGATGGCCGCGATGATCGGCTGACTGTCGTCCAGTGACAACACGGAATGGGACAATGCCAGTGCCAGGGCGGCAAATCCGAACTCGCCACCCTGTGCGAGCACCATGCCGGTGCGTGCCGACACACCGGGATCGTTACCCGACGCACGGGCGAGTAAAGCGATCAGCACGCCCTTGCCGACAACCAGCCCGGCCACCAGGAGCATCACGTCCCCGAAGTTCTCACCGATCGCAACCGGGTCGAGATGCAGCCCGACGTAGATAAAGAAAAGACCCAGAAGGACATCCTTGAACGGTCGGATCTCGTTCTCGATCTGATGGCGAAACTCCGTCTCGTTGAGCATGATGCCGGCGAGAAAGGCCCCCAGCGCCAGAGAGAGTCCGAGCAGGCCGGTGAATACGGCAGCGGACAACGCCACCAGTAGCGCGGTCAGCGTAAAAAGCTCCGTGGACCGAAACCCTGCCACCACGTGGAAAAGAGGCCTTGAGACGTAACGACCGAATATCAGGATAAATGCGAACGCCAGCGCCCCTTTGAGCAGCGCCAGAAGCAGCGGGATGGTGATGCCGCCCCCCCCCTCCAGGCCCAGGATGGGGATCAACACCAGCAGGGGAACCACCGCGAGGTCCTGAAACAGCAAGATGCCGAGCGCCAGCCGGCCATGTCGGGACTGCATCTCGAGTTGCTCGGTCAACTGGCGGACGACGATTGCCGTCGACGACATGGCCAGCAGTCCGCCCACGACGATTGCCGAACCCAACGGCAATCCGATCCACTGGGCGATGATCGCCCCCGCCGCCGTGGATACCAGGACCTGCGCACCTCCGAGCCCGAGCAGCGTCCCGCGCATGGCCATCAACTGGGAGAGGGAAAATTCCATTCCGATGGTGAACAGCAGAAACACCACACCGATCTCCGCGAGGAGTTCGATCGAATGGGAATCCTCGATCCATCCCAACGGCATATTGGGACCCACGATGACACCGACGACCAGGTACGCCAGTATCGGCGGCAGGCCGAAGCGCCTGAACAGCATCACCATCACCACGGAGGATGAGAGGAGAATCAGGACTTCGTCGATAAAGGTCTGTTCCATCGCAGATATGCCGGTTCGGTCTAAGTGGGTCCGTGGTGCCGCCTCGGACGGTGCGACGCGACCGGGATGCGACCCTGTACGGCTGACATGGTTTCCCGAGGGGCATAACGAAGGAACCCCCGGTCATGCGAGCCGGGGGTTCGTCTGTACCGCTGACCTCAGGTCCCGGTCAACCGAGGCCCGCGAAGATCTTGTCCCGGATCTCATCGACCTTTCCGATTCCGTCGATCTTTATGTAGGTCGGGGAACCGGCCTCGCCGCTGGCGGCCCAGTCGGAGTAGTACCGCACCAGGGGCTCGGTCTGATCATGATAGATCGCGAGCCGCTTGCGCACCGTTTCTTCCTGATCGTCGTCCCGTTGAACAAGGTCCTCGCCGGTTTCATCGTCCTTTCCCTGTACGCGCGGCGGATTGAAGACCACGTGGTAGGTGCGCCCGGAAGCCAGGTGCACACGCCTGCCGCTCATGCGCTTGACGATCTCCTCGTCGTCGACATCGATCTCGACAACCGAATCGATCGGCACGCCCTGAGTCTTCAGGGACTCGGCCTGGGCCAGCGTACGGGGAAACCCGTCGAACAGAAACCCGTTCGCACAGTCCGGTTCCGCGATGCGCTCCTTGACCATCCCCAGAATGATATCGTCCGACACCAGTCCACCCTCGTCCATGATCTTCTTCGCCGCCTTGCCGAGTTCGGTCCCCTGCTTGACGTGGCCTCGCAACATGTCCCCGGTGGAAATCTGGGGAATATCGTACTTTTCCTTGATGTAATTGGCTTGAGTGCCCTTGCCCGCACCCGGGCCGCCCAGCAGAATGACGCGCATGTCAGATCTCCGTCAGTGTGAAAACGGCGGGATTCTGACACACTCCCACCCTCCTTCACAGTCCACACCGCCAACGGCACCCGAACAACACCTGATAAAACCCCGTCGTCCCGAAGTCGTGTGACGCGACCCGCAGGTGGAATCACGGAGGGCTTTTACGGTATTCTCGCGCGGTTAGAAATTCAGCTGTCGTGGCGCCGAGCCTTATGACCGGAATTGCGGACTTCACAGAAACCGAACGCTGGACGATCCAGACAACCGCCGACGAGCGCTGGGGTAAGGGTAACACCGAACCCCAGGAAGCGGACGTCGACGTCAGGCTGAAGCCGGGCGACCCGGGACTCACCAGCTGCCCCGCCTTGTTCTGGAACGTCGAGGAGTGGAATTTCGTTGTGCTCAAATCGGCGGGCAATCGCTACCGCTGCCAGTTCTTCAGCAGCAAGAATCTGGAACAGATGGGCACCGGCATCGACGAGTACGACGATGTCGCCGAGTGCGTGGTCACCCTGCTGCAGACCCAGGCGGACTGCGCAAGATCACTGGACGAAGGATTCCCCGGCTAGTTGCCGGGGGCAGAGCCACCAGACAAACACACACTCTCAGGGAGACAAGTATGTCCAAGAAAAATGCCTTCTACGCCCAATCCGGGGGAGTCACCGCCGTCATCAATGCGTCGGCCTGTGGCGTAATCGAAACCGCCCGTGAACACAAGCACAAGATCGGCAAGGTCTATGCAGGCCGCAACGGCATCATCGGTGCTCTGGCCGAAGACCTGATCGACACGAGCAAGGAATCGAAGCGCGCCATCGCCGCGTTGCGCCATACACCATCGGGCGCCTTCGGGTCCTGCCGTTACAAGCTCAAGAGCCTCGAGGAGAACCGCGCCGAGTACGAGCGGTTGATCGAGGTATTCGCGGCGCACAAGATCGGATACTTCTTCTACAATGGGGGCGGCGACTCGGCCGACACCTGCCTGAAGATCTCGCAGTTGTCCAAGAGCATGGGCTACCCGATTCAGGCGATCCACGTTCCCAAGACCGTCGACAACGATCTCCCTATCACAGACAACTGCCCGGGTTTCGGCTCGGTAGCCAAGTACATCGCCGTATCGACCCGCGAAGCCAGCTTCGATGTCGCCTCGATGGCCAAGACCTCGACCAAGGTCTTCGTGCTTGAGGTGATGGGCAGGCATGCCGGATGGATTGCGGCCGCCGGTGGGCTGGCCTCGGACGAGGACACCGAGATCCCGATCATCATCCTGTTCCCCGAGGTGACGTTCGACAAGGACAAGTTTCTCGCCCGTGCCAAGGAACTCGTCGAGCGCTTCGGCTACGTCACCATCGTCGTCTCAGAGGGGACCCACTGGCCGGACGGCAAGTTCCTGGCCGAGGCCGGAACCACGGATGCGTTCGGACATGCCCAGCTCGGCGGAGCGGCGCCAGTCGTCGCCGGCATGGTCAAGGAGGCACTGGGTTACAAATACCACTGGGCCGTCGCCGACTACCTGCAGCGTGCGGCGCGCCACATCGCCTCGAAATCCGACGTTGACCAGGCCTACGCGGTCGGCAAGGCGGCGGTCAAATACGCACTCAAGGGAAAGAACTCCGTCATGCCGGCGATTATTCGCACCTCCGACAAACCCTACCGCTGGAAGATCGGCGAGGCCGACCTCTCCAAGGTCGCCAACAAGGAAAAGATGATGCCGGCCGGTTTCATCAGCCGCGACGGGTTCGGCATCACAGCGAAGTGCCGTACCTATCTGGAGCCGCTGATCAAGGGTGAGGACTACCCTCCCTACAACAATGGCATGCCGCAATACGTTCGACTGAAGAACATCGGCGCCCCGCGCAAACTGGACGACTTTGAAGTAAAGCTCTGATTCTGCCGCTCCCGGGGAGCGGGCCGAAACGCCCGCTTTCCCGGGAGATTCCGTTACTCAACTCCCCGCGCGGCGGCGACGATGACACTGGACAAGGCGAGAGAACTCCTGGGAAATCAGGTCAAGGTGACCGGTGGCTACACCCGTAACGGCGCAAAGTTGATACTGGCGGAGGTCCAGAAAGAACACGGACAGGCCGCTGTCGACGACCTGATCCGGGAATTCGACCTGGAGACCGTATTCGGATTCAAACCGGGCAGCAAATTCCGGGGCTTCTGAGGCCCGTCCGCTCCACGGAACGGCCGTTTGGCCCGTAATCACCGGGAACCGCCCTTCACACGCCGTATGCATCCCCTTGCGATTGCCTCTCCCGGTCTTTGATCCCCCATACCCTGCGCCGTTGCGGCACATCGACTCGCCAGACTCGGGAAGCTGAAATATTAATTCTTGGTAATGTGTCGTCAGTTTCCCGAACTCCCCGGACTCCCACCCTGTCTATACCGGGTACTGCAGGAATCGCAGTAAAAGAAACCGAAAATCAAATTTTCCCCAGGAGTAAAACATGAAACGTAGTGGGCCCTTACAGATTGTCTGGGTACTTGGCCTGACGATGGTGGTGGCGACCGTGCAGGCCGCACTGCCCGAATTCACGGGACTGGTGCAGCAAAACAGTCCAGCGGTGGTCAATATCCGCACGGTCCAGGATGCCGGTAACAGCCGGATCAGTATCGGGCCGGAGACGCTCCCGGATCTCCCGGACGGGAGCCCGTTCAACGATTTTTTCAAACGTTTCTTCGAATCCCGGCCCGAAGCGCCACAGGAGCGAAGGGCGCGCGGCGTCGGCTCGGGCTTCATCGTCTCGGCTGACGGTGAAATCCTTACCAACGCCCATGTCGTCAAGGATTCCGAGGAGATCATCGTGCGCCTGTCGGACAAACGGGAACTGCCGGCAAAGGTGCTTGGTATCGACGAGAGAACCGACGTGGCGCTGATCAAGGTGGAGGCCGCCAATCTGCCGGTGGTCAAGATCGGCAACTCCGACGACCTGGAAGTCGGCGAATGGGTACTCGCCATCGGGTCGCCGTTCGGTTTCGAGCATACGGCCACCCAGGGTATCGTCAGCGCCATCGGGCGGAACCTGCCCAGCGAGACCTACGTTCCTTTCATCCAGACCGATGCGGCTGTAAATCCCGGCAACTCCGGAGGACCTCTGTTCAATACCAAGGGCAAGGTCGTGGGGATGAACTCGCAGATCTTCAGCCGTTCCGGCGGTTATATGGGTCTGTCGTTCGCGATCCCGATCAACATGGCGATGAACATCTCAGGGCAATTGAAGGAACACGGACATGTCAGCAGGGGCTGGCTGGGCGTTACCATACAGCCGGTCACCCGTGAACTGGCGGAATCCTTCGGACTGGATCGCCCCCGCGGCGCGCTGATCGCCCAGATCAGCGACGGCAGTCCGGCTGACAAGGCGGGGTTGAAGAGCGGTGACATCATTCTCGAATACGACGGTCGGACTGTCAGTGAGTCGGCGAAACTCCCGTCGATGGTGGGCAGTACGCGTGCCGGCAGCAAGGTGCGGGTCAAGGTCCTCCGTGACGGAAGGGAAAAGACCCTCCGGGTCAAGATTCGGCCCCTCGAGGACCCGGATCGCGTGGCCGAGGCAGGTCCGAACGAGTCAACCGACAAGATGGACAAGATGGAAATGTCGGTCACGGCGCTCAGTGACGATGAGCGCAAGTCCCTGGGGCTTGCAAACGGCGGCGTCAGGGTAACCAGCGTCGAATCCGGACCGGCGGCGCGTGCGGGTATCCGCCCGGGTGACGTGATCGTGAGTATCAATCACAAACCCGTCGACGGCGTAAACGACCTGAAAGGCCGTCTGGATTCCCTGCCTGGCGGCAAGCCGGTTCCCGTCCTCGTCCAGAGGGATAGCAACGCCATATTCCTGGCCCTGACGGTCCCCAGGGCTTAGGCGATTTCTGTCAAATGACATAGTTCTCCGGTGCAACCCCGAGGGGCGCGGTACCGCATCGGCCCGCCCCCTCGATTCAGGTGGCCCGCCGCGCCCGGTAGCAACCGGGCAACCCGATCGCCCCCCCCCCCTTGCCCGACATGCGCGCCAAAACACGGCAATTCGAATTGCCGCGTCACCTCAAAAAGCAATAAAATCGGACAAAACGGAAATCGATCGGGTGACGCCCATCGACAGTTGGCAGCCTGATTATGCGGATTCTGCCCCGATATTCGCGGATCTGCGCAGAATAGTGGGACGGAGCACCTGGTCGGACTGGCCAGATTGCAACGCCCTGAACGCATTGCTGGCGAACCAGGTCGTCACCCTGAGCGGTATTCGGGTTCGATTCTCGCCGCAAGACCACACGCTGCCGCTACCCGGGATACCCTATGAGGAACGCGTTTACCGCACCGGGGTAATCAGCACCAGGGAGCGCAACTGGCACGACCTGTTCAATGCCCTGATGTGGCGACTGTGGCCTGAGCTGAAGTCCGCGATGAACGCCGCACACGTGCGCGAGATGTCTACGCTGAGGGGTGCGAACCGATCCCGTCTGCGAGACGCGATGACGCTCCTCGACGAATCCGGCGTCATTGTGGCAGCCAGTGATCGGGCTGACCTGGAAGCACTGCGCGACCACCGCTGGAAGGCCGTGTTTCACCGGGGTCGGGCGCGTTGGAACCACTTTGTTCGCGCCTTCATCGTCGGGCATGCCCTTTACGAGAAGGCACTGTCACCCTACCCCGGCATAACGGGACGCACCCTGCTGCTACAGGTTGATCAGCGCTTCTTTTCGCTGGATCTGCACTCCCAAATCAAAATTCTGGACCGCCATGCTGCGAGCATGATCGCCACAACCGGCCCATTGAAGACACCTCACGATCTCGGAGTCCTGCCGATACTCGGGATACCGGGATGGCATTTCGCCCGGCAGGATGCAGCGTTCTACGACAATCCAGGGGTGTTCCGTCCACGGACGCGTCCGGACCGCTCACCGGGACCGATCGTTGCGCATTGCACGCTGGATGGGCAGCACGCTGAGGAGTCAGGACTACCATCCGCGTAGAATATAACCACGAGACGGGCGACCGAACCCCATCAATCCGAGTTTTATATTATAATATTCTAATCTTTCGCCCAGTTGCTCAATTCCGGCACTCATCGTGTCCGGCTCGACATAATCGGGCAGGTGAACCGGCCCGCAAGGGAAAACCGGCAGCCGCGGGACCGCAACCGACAAAAGATTCACCCCTTGTGACCGTTCGACGGGGATCCAGGTTTCGTCCATAGAGACAGGGCTCTCAGAACGACCGAAGATTTATATATACTCTATCGTCGTAGGAAATCGGGGCAGAGTCCCGAAAATTGACGCGACGGTAAACGGTCGACGTGTCTCGCAAGCGATCATCATCAGATTACACCCATCGGCAAAAGCGTTATGTACGAAGCATTCTACAAGTTGCAGGCTGACCCCTTCATGATGAGTCCGGACCACCGGTTCTCATATCCTCACCGCAGCTATACGAAAGCGCGCAGCCATCTCGAATACGGGTTGCTGCGGGGTGAAGGGCTTGTCGTCGTTACGGGCGCGCCCGGCATGGGGAAATCGACGGTTATCAACGACGTACTGGAACAGTACTCGAAGCAGCACAACATACAGGTTGCCCGCCTCCAGACCACGCAGCTGGAGATCAATGACCTGCTGCGGATGGTGGCCTATGCCTTCGGGATCAACGCCGATCGAATGGACAAGCCCACGGTTCTCAACCGGATCGAGGAGTACCTGCACCAGCAATACGACGCGCGACGCCGGGTCCTGTTGATCATCGACGAAGCACAGCACCTCAATGAGAATTCCCTGGAGGAAATGCGGCTGCTGACCAATATTCAACGCGACAGCAACCATCGCTTTCAGATATTCCTCCTCGGACAGCCCGGATTGCAGGATCTCGTGAGAGGTCCCTCGATGGAGCAGCTACGCCAGAGAATCGTCGCAATCAGCAATTTCGAACCACTGAACGAGGAGGAGACCCGGGACTTCATACTCCATCGGCTCACGGTTGCCGGCTGGGACGGCGATCCGGAGATCACCGGGAAGGCGGCGTCACTCATCCACCGCTTCAGTGAGGGGATTCCCCGACGGATCAATATGATCTGCAGCCGTTTGCTGCTCCACGGCGCGGTCGACGAGAAGCACCTGCTGGATGTGGACGACGTACGCGGCGTCCTGGAGGAGCTGCCGATCGAGATGACGGAA
>JAYENI010000011.1:0-18153 GCA_034722015.1 Pseudomonadota bacterium | reverse complement strand
CAACCATGAGCGATGCTACCTTCACCTTCCGCGTCGATGAGGTCCTGAAACACGAGTTCACTACGGCCGCGAAGTCCCGCGACCGTAGCGGCGCGCAGCTCCTCCGGGACTTCATGCGCGCCTTCGTACGGCAGCAGCAGGAAGCGGCCGAGCATGACGTCTGGTTCCGGCGAGAGGTTCAAGCCGGCATAGACGCGGCCAATGCTGGCCAACTCATTCCAGCCGAAGAGATCGAAGCGGACGCGGCCGCCTGGCGCGCGGAAATGCGCCGCAAGATGAACGACGCTGACGCGTGATACTGGTTTGGTCACGACCGGCCATCCTTGATCGGAAAGAGATTCGTGCGTCCATTGCCCAGGATAACCCGGCCGCTGCGCTGGTGCTCGACGAACTGTTTTCGGAAAAGGCTTCGCGACTGACCGATCATCCCGGCCTTGGCCGTCCTGGCCGTGTCGCCGGCACCAGAGAACTAGTCCATCACAACTATATCCTGATCTATGACACAGCCGGTGACTTGGTGCGTGTGCTTCGCGTACTCCACGCGACCAGACAGTGGCCGCCTACCCGCCGGCGGAGCTGAGAAGATCCTCACGCCGTTCGCCTTTGGATTCCTCTGGATTCACCCAGAGGGGCAGTACGCGGCTACGTTCACATAATGTCCCACGCCGATAAGTTGTGCGGTATCGGACAGTTTGCCCGCACAATGCCTTCCCGCGGCTGCTGAAGGATGCTATCCCCCGGAATCCGAGCTACTTGCCAGTCAGCCAGAAAAGTAATTTTACTACGCTGAAAAAACGCCAAAACAGTCGTGTCGTGGACACCCTTGCGCTGAATTCGGGATTTCCCTGTTATTTGAGAGAAACGATGCAATCACAACGGGTGAAACGCACGAACAAGAGTGGTTCGCATTTACCGGGTGCGAGTTGGAAACGATGAGCGCAGACCAGCGAGAGTTTTGAAAGAGGCTCCGCTTTATGGCACCCGGCCCCGTCCTCCCAACGGGACACAGCCTCTGAAACCAGGGGGGGCATCCCCCGGAGCGGTTCGCTCCGGGGGATGCCAATCCGCTTGCGACGACCCGCCGGTTCAGGCCACTCTCCAGACGGCGGGATTCGGGAATCCGTAGACCCCCTGCCCGGCCAGCACGTCGGCCCAGTCCACGCCCTTCTCGGCGTCGGCGATCGGGAGCGGCGGGCGCAGGACCAGGGCGTCCACGCCTGTCTGCCGCAACCGCTTCTCCAGCCGGCGCGCCACCGACTCGCCCTTTCCGGAACGGTCCTTGTCCGCCCAGACGACCACGCGACGAACCCCCGGCGGAGGTTCGAACGCGGCCAGCACGTCCGCGCTGACGCAGGACCAGCACGGCAGGCCGGAACCCTTCCGGACCGCCAGGGCGGTCTCCATGCCCTCGGCCACGCCCAGGACGGGGCCGAACCTCGCCAGCCGGATCGCCCCGCCCAGGATGGTCTTGCCCGCGGGTACGGGCATCATCTTCCGGGGGGCCTCCACCGGCGCCTTGCCATGGCCATCCCCGGCCAGGTAGAGGCGGTGCATGGTGACGCCCCGACCCCGCGGGTCGGTCACCGCGAACACCAGCGCCGGATACCGGCCGGTGATCTTGTTGCGGTCGTCGCGATACGCCAGCGACGGGTGGAAACGCACGCTCGGCACGCCCTCCAACAGGCGCAGGCTCAGTCCGCGGGCGCGCAGATAGGCGTTCAGCACCGGCTCGCGGCCTTCGATGGGCTTCGCCGCGTTCCAGATCTCGCGCATCGTTTCGGCCAGCCATTCGTCGGATGGCCGGCGCGGTGCGGCGACCCTGTCCGGCAACGCGTTGCGCGGACCGGCCTCGAGGGCCGACCACCGGCCCCGGGTGGTGCCGGTCGAAGGCGCAATCCCCAGCCACCGGGCCACCTCGGCCAGCGAGTCCGGAAAGGATTGCCCGCGGGCGTACATCAGCAGGGCGAAGCCATCGCCCCACGCCCCGCAGGTGCAGACCGCCCCGCCCGAGGCGTCCACGTCGCGAAACACCCGAAAGTCCTTCCTGCCTCCGTGGAAGGGGCAATCGACATGGCGCCCCGGGTTCTCCAGCGCCGGGCGGATCCCGGGCAACAGATCGCCCAGGATATAGACCCAGCGGCCCCGCGCCTCGCAGCGCACTGCTTCGGATTCGATCATCGTGTCCATTCCTTTTCCGTGTCGTGTGAAAAAGCCGCCGGGGTCCGAAGGCGCACACTCCCCGCCGGGCGGAGATTCGCGTCCTCCCCGGCGGGGCTTGCTTCCCGATCGCGCAGGACTTCGCAATGAAGCCCTGCGCTGCGCCATCTACGGCATCATTGAAAACGACGATGCATCACTGGAACGGCTCCCGGAGATCTCCGGTACGCTTTCGCGTCGGGCCGGTCCGCGGGACGTTCCTTCCACCGGGCGAAGATCGCCGCCAGTTCGGAACGCATGACGAGTTCCTCGTCCATCAGGCGGACCATCCTTCTCAGGTCCCTCCGGGTGTCGGGGTCTTTCGACCTCAACTCCCGCGTCTTCTCGTAGGCACGGTCGCGGGCGGAGAAGATCTCTCCGATCCGCGCCGAGTCCAGCCAGTTGTAGAAATCTCTCCAGAGCTCTTTCATCTTCTTGCGTCTCCCGTTGGATCGATGGCAATCCGCCTGTACGGGAGACGCATCCGTCCCGCTGCCGGGGAGACGAGTCTCCCCGGCGGGGTTTACGGCGGCTTGTCTTGCAAGGACCGCTGACCTTGCCCGCGCTGCCGCGTGTGACTGCCCTTGCGGACAGTGGTTGGAAAATATTTCTCGCACGCCAATCCCCGCGGGGCGGCGTGCGGGCGAACACCCGGGGCGTGACCCCGGGCATCTCGTCTCAGAGCAGATTCAGCTCGGCCAGCGAGGCCGTCCCCCGCGAGGAGACGACCAGGTGGTCCAGCAAGCGCACGTCCACCAGCGCCAGCGCGTCGCGCAGCTTCGCGGTCAGCGCCGTGTCCGCGCCGGACGGCGTGGTCTCGCCGCTCGGATGGTTGTGAAACAGCATCACCGCAGCGGCGTTGTGCGCCAGCGCGCGCTGCACCACGACACGTGGGTACACCGAACAGCTGTCGATGGTCCCGTGGAACAGATGTTCCGTCGCGATCACGGCATGCCGCGTGCTCAGAAACATCGCCCCGAATACCTCGCGCGCCTCGCCCGCCAGACGCAGGCGCAGGTACTCGCGCGCGTCGTCGGGCCGCGCGATCGACGCTCCCGGCCGAAAATCGGCTTCGAGCGCCTTCAGCGCCAGGGCGACGACCGAGCGGCGTTCCGCCGCGTTCAGCGCCTCTGCGTCGATCCCGTGGAACCGGTCCATGGCGACAGGCGCCGACTTCTCTTTCCCCTGCATGGGTCCTCCCCCCTCGGGGGTCGCCCATGCCCCGACCGGGGCTGGGTGCGACCCCGGTCGTTTTCCTCGAATCCCCGCCGGCTCCGGTGCGGCGCACTGGCTCCGGCGGGGCTGTCCGTATCGGCGGCGACCTAGATGGACGCCGCCTGTTTCTTCCGCTGGTAAGGCTCGCGCTCGACCAGCCCCTCCATCGACCCGTCGTGACAGAGCCCCCGGAAATCGCACATCGCGCAGGGCGTGTTGTGCGCCATCCGCGATCGCCTCGGGAACCTGCCGTCAGCGATGTCCCGGGCGATCCAGATCACCTTCCGGCGAAACTCGCTTCGCTCTGCCTCGGACCGGCCTCCCGTCAGCACCGGCGCCCTGAATTCCGGTCCCCCCTCGGGGGTCCTGAAATCCGCGAAGGTCACCGGCGGGTCGATGCCGGCCTTGCCGCAGGCCGCTTTCAAACGGCGCGCCGGCGTACCGGTGGTCCACGGTTTCCCGCCGACCCGGAACAGCCGGTCGTCGGCCCCGAGGCCCGCGCCGCGGCGCGACAGGATCCCGGCGAGTTCCGCCGACACCGCCCCGACGCGGGACGGCGCTTCACGCACCTCGAGCACCACCAGTGCCTTCACCGGCAACCCCGTCGCGAGCGCCGCGCGTACCAGGTCGCCCAGGTCCGCATCACAGACTTCTAACAACCGTCGGGTCTCGTCCGCGTCCAGCGTTCGACGCGCGGGCACCTTGCGCTTGATGCCTTCCATGAAGCCGTTCAGGCCGACGCGCGCCAACCCCAGCGCCTCGCGGTTGCCATCCACCAGGATGTCGTACGCGGTGAGCTGGTCGGACACCCGTTCGAACCCCTCCAGGGACTCGGTGGCCGGGGTCTTCAGGTCCAGCGGGCCGGCGTCGCCGACGGCGTTCATCGCCACCACGTCGATCCTGCCCGAGAGCACGATTTCCTCGGCGATCTCCACCGACAGCGACCGCTCCACCGCCGGTTCCCCGTCGGCGTCGATCAGCGGCGTGAGGCCGCCGGCCCGCCACGCCCCGAGGAACCGCGCGCACAGCGCCTCGCCCGTGGCGGCGAGGTCATCCGGCCCCATGCGGGAGGTGTATTCGATCTCCTCCCGTGCGGTGATCCCGGCCCAGGCCCGACGAAACCACCCGGCCGCGTCGAAAGACTCGCCCTTCGCCTGCGCCCGCAAGATCGACTCGCAGGACGCGTGAACCGTGGTGCCGAACACCAGGTTCGCCGAACGCACTTCCCTTTCGAGCCGCGCCAGATACTTGTAGTGATACTGGCGTGGACACTCCTCGTAGCAGAGGATCCTGCTCGGACTCAGTCTCATGATGTCTCCCTCTCCGGCCGCCGCCGTCACGTTGCGATTGACGCTCCGGGGGCGCGACACCCGGGCGATCGACGATCGATCCACCCGGGACGAGGGGGCACTTTCCCCGCGACGGGGAAGGACGACCTCCCCCGGGCGGGCGATACGGCGGCTTGTTTCACAAGGACCGCCGACCTTGTCCGCGCAACCGCGGAGGACTGCCCTTACGGACAGTGGATGAAACCTTTTCCCGGGACCCTCTCGCGAAGGCGCCCGAAAAAGGCCCCGGGGCGTACCCCGGGGATCTCGTCGGCGCTTCAGGACGCCTTTCGGCTCGGCAACCGCCGCTCCAGCATCGTGAACATCGCGCCCGGCAACTGGGTCACGTCCTCGATCACCCGGCTCACGGGAAACAGGTCCTCGACAGCGAGGGTCCCGATCCCGAGGCCCAGCATCTCGAACCCGGCGCCCGACAGACGCTCCACCACGTTGCGGGTGCGCCGCGCATACGCCTCGTTCTCATGCCCGGTCCGCGTCGGCAACCCGTCGGTGACGGTGAGCACCACCCGGCGCGTCTCGGGGCGGGACAGGAGTTCGTACCCGACCCGCCACAGGGCCTCGGCCATCGGTGTGTAGTGGTCCGCACCGATGGCGTAGTCCGAGGCCCTCACGGGTCTTCCGAACCGCGTCATGTAGCGGATGTCCGTGGCGGTATGCGAATCGTTCCCGAAGGGGAACGCCGCCGTGGCCACCGACACGCCGCGGATGGGATCCAGCGCCATGGCCGTCGCCAGCGCCGCGCGCCGGGCGATGTCGATCGCCCTGCCCTCCATGGACGTGGAACGATCCAGCAGGATGAACACCGCCGTGTCCACGGCCACTCTCTCCCGGCGGGCCCGGAATACCCGGCCGTCGCCCAGGGCGGGCAGATACAAGCGCCGGCGATCGAGCCTCACGCCGCTGCGGGTATACCGTTCGTGGCACGGACGTGTGGCCTGCACCAGGCCGTACAGGCGCGTGCGCAACTTGACGGTCGCGCGCCGCACCTCGTCGAGGGGCGGCGCGGCGCCCGACGACCCCGGGGTCTCGTCGACCCCGGCCATGCCGACGGCGTTCACCCCGGCCCGCCGGCCGTCCGCGATCAACCGGGCGGCGACCTTCTCGCCGAGGTCCTGTTCCAGATCCTTCTTTTCGGCCCCGAGGGCCTCGCGGATCGTCCTTCGCAGTTCCTCCCCGGCGTCCCCACCGGGTCCGCCCCGGTCGTCGCCCGCGGTGTCCTCCGTGCCCCGCGCATCGGCCTGCTCGCCTTGCGCGGCGGACCCGCCGTCGCCTGACACGTCATCGGTCGTTCCCGCCGCACTTGGCATGGAAGACGCCGGGTCCTCTCCGGCATCACTGGAGCCATATCCACCGGAAGCACCTTTACTATCGTCTTGCGGCTCCGGCTCGGCGCCCTCGTCGTCGAGCGACTGCAACAGGCGTTTCGCCAGCGCCTTGACGTCGCCGGTGGACGCCAGTTCGGTGACGCCGTACGCCAGGGCGGCGAGACGCGTCGCGACGCCCTCCGAGAACACCCGCAGGAACACCCGCCCGGTCTCCGCGGCAACGCCCGCGAGACTCCCTCGCCCGAGCACATCGACATTCAGACGATGCAGCACGAACTTCTGCAGCACCTGCCCCGGAGGGTCGCCGACCCGTGCCGGGGTGATGTCGCCTTCCGCCACCATCAGCTCGCGCAGTCGATCGAGGTGATGGCGGCATCCCGGGTACCGGGCGGACATCAGCGCCTCTTCCCGGATGTCCTCCAGGCAGTTGAGCACCGCCTGCTCGAGCGGCGTGTCCCCGGCCACCGAGAAATCGGTGTGACGGGAGTGCCCGGCCTCGTGCGAGATAAATCCCCGCGCGCGGATCTTCATGCGCGCGTCGTCCGCCGGCAGCGACGGCAGGACGATCAGACGAGGCGTGGCATACGCCGCGCCGCCACCGATCCGCAACTCGACGTCGTACCGGTCTCCCAGCACCTTCGCCACGACGGGCAAGGCGCCGATGAAAGGATCGCTCTTCATCGTAGAAAATCCTCCACGCACGCCCCCCGTCCGGGGTGTGCCGTGTGTCGAACACACCCCGGAACGGCGGGGAGACCGCAAAGGCGGCCTTTTCTAGTAGAACCAGCCCTCGGGCTGACGCTCTTCCTGTCGTCGAGGATCCGAAGGCAAATCCCCCTCCCCCTCATCTACATCTTCGTCTTCGACCGCCGACGCCGGGGCCGGATCGGGCGTGTCCTCACCCTCCCACGCCGTGGCGGCCACGCGCCCGTACAGCAGCGACTCGGCCATCTCCAGCGTCTTGTCCGGATCGGACAACAGAAAGACGATGGACTCCAGGGTCTTCAGGTCGTTGCCCGCGATGCGCCCGTTGACGGGCAGCAGGTCCAGGCCGTCCTCGGCCCAGGTGACCAGCGGGGACACCCGCGGATCGACCAGCGACAGGCACTTCAACTTGCGCAACAGGCGGCGCAAACCGCCCACCGCCTTCTGGGTCACGTCGTCGCGGTTTCGCAGGGAGCGCTCCCATAACTTCCGCGCGGGCCCGGCGACCTCACGAAACAACCGCGCCCCGAGACCGTCGACCACCGCCCCGAGTCCCGACGCCGACCCGGCATCGTCACGCGGGTTGGAGATCTCGAACACCTGGTAGCCGAAGTTCAGCCGGCCGCGTACCACATCGACCGGCACGATCGCCGCCCGGATCATGGAACCCCATTCGGGATTCTCCCGGACCCACGACTCGGTGCGTTCCTCGTAGGCCTCCAGAAACGCCTCACAGGCCTCGCGCCCCCGGGCCATGATCTCGTCCAGACGCTCTCGAATCCCCGTGGCCTCCTCCTTCGCGACGAGGTAGATCCCGCCCCTCAGGAAGCGCATTCCGACCTCTTCGCACAGGCGCTCGGCCTGCTTCTTGATCCGCTCCATCGGGTCGAGGTCTCGCGGGTTGCAGACCCGTTTCGCCCCGAGGCTAGCCAACTGGCTCGGCGGGATCTGGTCTCCCGACACGGCCTTCAGATCGTCCAGGCGCAGCTTCCTGCGCCCGGTGTAGAGATGCACATCCAGGTTGATGCACACCACCCTCTCCAGGGTCTCCATGTCACCTCCGTCCCGGCCGCCGTCGGGGATTGCGGATAACCCCGGGGCGCGACTCCCGGGTGATGGACGAACGTCCGGCCCGGAATACGGAGGCGCCTTCCCCGGCGGGGAAGACCTCCCCCGGGCGGGCGATGCGGCGGCTCGTTTTACAAGGACCGCTGACCTTGCCGGCATCCGCCGGAGGACTGCCCGACCGGACAGTCGTGAGAAACCCTTTCCGGACACCCCGGGAAGCTGTCCGGAAAAGGTCCCTGTCACCCGAAGGCGACAGGGACGAGTGCATCAGCCGAGCAGGGAACGCAGCGCGGCCTTTGCCTCGGTCACCGAACCATAAGCCGGTACCGCGACGTTTCTCAGTCGCGCCTGGTGCTCGATCTGCCTCACAAGGGCGGGGGGCACCCGCCCTTCGGCGCTTGCGGCCGATTCGGACCGCGCCGGCATTTCCGGCATGGCCTCGGCCCCGGATGGGGCGGCGACCGCCCCCTGTGTATCGGGGCCGGCGGTCTGCCGCGCCGGTGCGCCGCGAGCGGCGACCTCGATACCCTGGTCACGTATGTCCGACTGCTCGTCCCGATCGAACACGTCGCCACCGAAGCCGAGTGCGGCGAGCAGGCGTTGCCGCGCCGCGGTCTCTCCCGACTCCCAGTCCTTGTAGGACTGGATGGGTTTCAATGCGCTGGCGGTCTCCAGCACCTTGCCGTCGGCATCCCTGAGAACGGCGCGAAACAGCATCGTTTCCGGGGCGGAGATCGGCGGCAACCCCACGTCTTCCGGCTTCCGTCCCGCTTCCACTGACTTTTCATACAGTCGAAGCAGACCCGCCTTGGCCGACACGGCATCGACCGCGTCAACCTCCACCCGGTAACCGAGTTCCACCGGATACCGCTCCCGGAACTCCGGGATTCGGGCCGACAACAGCCTGTATTCGACCACCTCCCCGTCCTGTGTGAATATCCGCACCACGTCGGCTCTCGCCATGGTGTCTCTCCCTGTCCGGCCGCCGCCGGGCAATCATCGTAAAAGGCACAACCGGGGCGCGACCCCCGGTTGCCGGTCCCGTCGGACCCGTTCTAGAAGGGGATGTCCTCCCCCGGGTAGAACGGCTCACCCCTCGCGGGGGCGGCAGCCGGCGCCCGGGCGGGCGCGGGCTGTGCCGGACGCGCCTCGCCGTTGCCGGGGCGCGCGCCGAGCATCTCGAACTCGCTCCCCACGATCTCCGTGGTGTAGCGCTCCTGCCCGTCCTTGCCCTGCCACTTGCGGGTTCGCAGGCGTCCCTCGACGTAGACCTGCGATCCCTTCTTCAGGTACTCCCCGGCGACCTCGGCCTGACGGGCGAACAGGGTGACCGAGTGCCACTCGGTCGACTCCTGGACCGCGCCATCGGCGCCCTTGCGGCGCTCGTTGGTCGCCACCCGCAGGTTGGCGACCGCCGAGCCGCTCGACGTGTACCGGATTTCCGGGTCCTGGCCCAATCGGCCAATGATCTGTGCCTTGTTCATGCACGTTTCTCCATGGCGCGCCTCCCCCGCCAGGGAGACGCGTGTTTCACCAACGCTCCCTTGGCGGCGGGATTGCGATCGAGGCGGCTCGTTTTTACAAGGACCGCTGACCTTGCCGGCTCGCGCCGGAGGACTGCCCAACCAGACAGTCGTGAGAAACCTTTTCCGGAGACCCTCCGGCGGCCTGATCGAGGATGGTTGACCCATTGCGCGAACCGTGAGGCCGGCGGGATTTTCCGCCCGGCACCACGTCCGCCCGCGACGGTCCCCATTCCCGGACAGGATCCCGGCGAAGGCGCCCGGAAAAGGCCCCGGAGCAGACCCCGGGGCGGAAGAGACACTCAGTAGAACCACACCGGCACGTTCCTGGCCCTCGGGACCGGCCAGCGGAGCAGACCGAGTTCTTGGGCCATGCGCCTGGCCGCGTCGTCCCGGTGCAACGCCTCGTGCGCCCGGAAGAAGGCCACCGGGTCCACCACCACGCCGGCGTCGTCGGCGACCGTCACCACATCGACGCAGCGGTGCGCCAGCGCCAGAGCGTACGTCGCATCGAGTGCCGTGTGGCTCTCGGCACGCAGTTCGTGCCCGTCCCGGATGCGCAGGCAGAGGCCTTCGCCCAAATTGCCCGCGACCTGCCTGGCCCGCTCGTAGGCCTCGTCCAGCCGCGAGATCACCTCGTCGCGGTCCCGGTCGCGGACCGTGACGTACAACACCGGCCAGGGCCGGGTCGACGGATCGGGACCGGGGCCGGTCGAGCGGCTCTGTCGGACCACCTCGTAACCGCCGTCCAGCTTGGCCCGCATCCGGCGCCTCGCCTCCTGCTCGGGTGTGCGCCCGGCAAACCGGGAGGCCGGCACCACGTGGCTGCGCAGCACCTTGCCGGTTCGTCCGTACCGGATCACGATCCGACCGGCGTCCGACTCGACCGTCCAGGTCTTGTCGAATCCACCGCCGACATAGCGAAGGTGCGCCTTCACGGCTCCCCTCCGCTCGCGTCGCCCGCCGAGGCGCCGGCGCCCGCGACGGGAATATCACCAGCCTCCCCGAACTCGGCCCGCACGATCTCGTGCAACGCGACCCGGGTCTCCGGCTCGGCCGTGAACCCCATGGCCCGGTCCAGGGCGTGGGCATAGGGATTGACCCCGTGCGCCTCCAGCCCCTGGAAGAACCATGTCATGTCCGCCCAGCGCAGTAACGCACCCGTGGACATGGTGACCTCGATCGGGTCGCCGTCCGCTTCGCCCTTGAAGAGCCTGCGAATGGCGTTGGCCACGTTGACCATCCGACCGACCGCCTCGCCGGACAGGTCCGGGACCCGTTCGCGCACGATTTGGGTCTCGTGCAACGGCTCCGGATAGTCCATCTCGACCACCGCGAAGCGGTTGACGAAGGCCATCGACTGGCGGACCGTCCCGGCATAGTTCCCGGTCAGGTCCCCACCGCCGCGCGTATTGCCGAGCAGCACGAAACGGAAGTCGGGATGCGGCTCGACGACTTCCCCGCCGTTCTCGGCGATCACCAGCGGTTCCCCGTCCAGGACGGTGTGGAGCCGCAGGTTCTCGCCCGGGTCCACGGAATCCCCTTCTTCGTAGAGGAACCAGTGTCCGAGACAGACCGCCGTGGTCAGCGGTCCGTCCACCCACAAGGTGTCGCCGCCGATCAGCTGAAATCCGCCGATCAATTCCTTCACCTCCAGGCGGGCATTGCCGTTGCCGATCTGCACCGGGAAATTCAGCCGCGCGGCGATCTGCCGCATCAGGCTGGACTTCCCGCACTGCGTCGGCCCGCTCAGGAACAGCGGTCCCCACACGGCGCCCCGCGTGTGCCACGCGAGGACGTCCGACAGGGTCTCCTTGCGGAACCGGTAACGCGGGCTGCGCCGGGGCACGAACGCCCCCGCCGTTTCATTGCCCGGCACTTCCACACCGGGCGGCACATCGACCTCGAAGGTCGTGGCCACATCGAATCTGGCTCTCGCCATCCGCTTTGCCTCCCCCGGCCGCCACCGGGAAATCGTCACACCCGGAGCGCGACCTCCGGACGAAAAAAGCCCGGATCGGAGACGCACCTTCCCCCTCGGTCGGGGAGAAGCCATGTCTCCCCGGGCAGGGTCTCTATCACTCTTCCGGATCGCCGCGGCGGCACAGGTCCGCCACACGGTCGGGAACGATTTCCGGTCTCGCGCCAAACATCACAAGGCAACATTTCGCGAACGAGAAGGGTACGCGCCGCGGCGCGCGCGAGGTCAGCCAGTCGAGGATTGATTTCCATGCCTGTCCCGCGACACGTGCGCCCGTCCGAAAGCCGGTGAAGCCTGAGGCGATTTCTATCGAATGGCATAACAGCCTGCTTGTCTTTTCGTCCGTCTTCCGCGTTGCGCCAACCGTCGCATAGCTCGCCATGCTTCAATGAGCGCGCCTTGAAGTCGAAAGAAAATCCGACGCTTTTCGGTATGCCATTTTCCGGCAATCGCCAGAGACAGGGCACGACGATGCACGTCTCGTCCACGTCGTCGGTTCACGCGTTGTCCGCGCCAATGTAGAAGACTGTCTTTATGGGCAGTGTGTGAAAACCCCAGCACCACACCGACGACACTCGAGACGTCGGGCAAGATCCATTCTCCCTTGCGGAGAAAGACCGGGAGGCCTCGCCCGAAGGCGAGGTCCCGGTATGGGGTCATTCGACCCGCTCGTTGCGATCCCCCGCTCCCCCTAAGGGTCGTCGGCGTCGGCGAACGTATGCCGGCGCCGCCAATCCCTCCACCTGTGGCGGGTCGTTCCACTGGAACGACGCCACCTCGGGTCGGTAGCGGATCTCCTCGCGTTCGCCCCGCGCTTCGTGCGGGGTGGTCATGGCGGGGACATCCTCCGCGGAATCCCCGTCCGATTCGAGCTCATTCGCGACCGCCCTGGCGACCGCGCGCTCGAATCGAATTCGCTCGCCGCGACGCCGCACGAGCCGATACGCGGCCCAAAGGCCGCTCAACGTCAGCAACAACTCCATAAGCCCTCCGTGGACCTGAAGCAGACCGGCGCCCCGATCGTTCGAAGACCCTCGTTGCCGATCGCGTGAATCGGCGGGTCGATGCGGCGGCTCGTTTTGCAAGGGCCGCTGGCCTTACCCGCGCGATCGCGGGAAACCGCCCGAATGGACGGTTGCGAAAACCTTTCCCCATCACGATCGGTAGACTTTCCGCGAGACCCGCTTCGGAGCCGCCCGGAAAGTCCCCCGAAGAGGACCCGGAAAAGGGACGCGCCCGTCCCGACTACATGCCTTCCGCATGCCGACCGCGTCCGTCGGCGACACTGTCCATCGAGCCGCGCCCGGCCCGTCCTCGATACCCGTTGTCCGGCTGCGTGCGCCGGTGGCATCTTCCTCGTCGATCCCGTCGGATCGGTTCCAGTGCCCCTTGTCTGCCAGTGACGGTAACCGGCGGGCCGCTACGGCGGCTTTGGCCACAGTGGACCGCTGACCACTCCGTCCGATGACGGCGACACCCGTTACGGGTGCGGTGGGTGGTGTCTTCGCGCAGGCGAAGACGAGAAATTCTGAAGACTGCCCAAGCCTGAGGAAGGCCTTCGCGTTCCACAGGTTTTTTGCTCCGGCGGGGGCGTTTACCGGAATCTCGGGAACGGCGGCGCATCGCCTTCGGACACGCGAAATCCGCCCGTCGATGACAGCCGGCCCTGATCGACAGGGCGCACGCCGGGTTCAAGGAACCTTTCGGATCGCTGGTACGGGACTAGGGGTCAGGCGAGGCGACCGCGTATGACACGGGCGCTCGTTCAGGTACCGGACTCGCGTCGAACGAGCCTTCACACCTGGAGGCAATGGGCAGGGCGCGCAATGACGCCGTTGATCGGGCGGAGGACTCCGCCGACTTCGGGACTCTCGTGCCCGACAAGGACACCGTCCGGACTCGGCAGCGCTGGGGCTGCGAATACGGCAACTCGATGGTTGCGTTTTTTTAACCTACCGGTTCCACGATTCCGGGTCAACCCCCGTTTCGGCGGAAAAACACCGAAATCCGAAAGATGCTCGTTTCGTTCAACTATCTCGGGCAAACCCCGTATGCGGGATGCCTATGATGCCTCGTGTACCGGCAACCGCCCAATCCTGGAGAGCAGCATGGCGAAGCGAAAGACGAAAAACATCTCGAACCCGTCGATCACGCGGGAAATCACGTTCGATACCGAATTCGCGCAACGCGTCTATCGCCGGATCTTTGTGGCCTGTTCGCGAGCGCTGTTCGTGGTCGATGTCGTCCTGCGGGTCATCGGGACCGACGAGGAGTTCGACCAGGTGGACAAACTGGTCATCGACAAGCTCCAGGGCGCCCACGACGATCTCGCCGCGGAGATCGAACGTCTGGAGGAGATGGCCGAAGCGCGATCGGTCTCCCAGGCGCCCTCCTATTCCTTCCCGAAGACCGTCCGGATCGAGATCACCTCACCGAGGGCCAACCAGTTTCTCGGCCTGATCGTCCAGTACGACCGCTTCGTTTCGCTACTGGACACACTCTGGCTGAACGGCGTACTCGACGGCAAGCAACGCACCGAGGGTTCGTACGCCTGGCAGAACCACCTGATCGTCGTCGGCCGTTCGCTGATGTCGATCAAGGGGCGGGCCATGGAAGCGGCGTCGCGCAGGGGCAAGAGTGAGGAGGTGGAGAAGGCCATTGACGAGATCGACCAGGCCGTCGATGATTCCGTGGATCAGAGTGACAGCGATTCTGCTACAGACACGGTTTCCTCGTGAATCGCCAATCCACCCTCTCATGTTGAAGAAAACAGCCACAGGTATAGTGGCCAGGTTTAATCAACGCGGAGAATCGCAACAGCGTGCCATACTCGAACAATCCATGACGTAGAGAAAAGCAAGCGAGCGTCATCGGAATGCAGCGACACGACGCTCTATGCCGGAAGTGTAATATTCGATATTCGATGAACGCTGGTCAGGTGTTTACGGGGTCTTGTTTCAAAACCGACCTCCCCGCCACCGTAACGAAAAGGTAGATCGCGATCCCGTGAAGAATACCGACAAGACCGACAGCAAAGAGCAGCGCACCGACATCCACGCCTGACGGGGTTTGAACCAGCGCCGCCGCCCCAAGCAGGACCTGTATCGCAAGATCGATTGCAAGGAACCCGGCGACAACCATCATTTTCTCCTGCCGCGAGAAATACCGGCAATTCGCCCTAACGAAGGACGCGCAGGCCCAAACAACGCTGCCGGCCAGGACGGCAATGTTCACGCTGATGCCACCATCGGCTCCAACGAGATCCAATGTGATCCCGACCGTGATTACGGCCAACGTATAGATCAAGAAAAACCGCAACTGTATCCCTTTGATAGTCACCGGATTCCTCCTACTGTTTGTCGAAAAGTGGCTCAACAAGTTCTGTTCCTCGGTTGCCTCTCGGCCACGGAAACACTCAACCCGCGGCCGCTGCGCCCTGCAGTTGCGCCACGCGTTCGTCGATCGCCTCGCGCGTCTCGGCATATACCGCACCAAGCGTCTGGTAGATGCGATGCGGTAAGCCGGTCGACATCGTGTCATGCTCGAGCTTCCTGGCCTCCTGACATACCGCCGAGAGCCGTATTGCGCCAACCTGCAGCGCCCCGCCCTTGATGGCGTGGAAGGCCTTGCGGGTGGCTGTGAGGTCGCACGCCTCGACCGCCTCGCCGACCCTGGCGATCTGCTCGTCCATGTCGTCGAAGAAGCCCTTGACCATCCTCTCGAGAAACGCGGTGTCCGACCGCATCGCCGCCAGTCTGCCGAACTGCGCGGCATCGACCAGGGGTGCCTCGGGGTCGGATCCACTGGACGGCATTTCACTACGAGTCGGAGCGGGAGACCTGACGGATTCCCTGTCGCCCGCCACCATGTCGCCAAGACGGTTCACCAGTTCCGGCGCGTCGACCGGTTTGGTGAGAAAGGCATCGACCCCCGCCTCGCGGCATGCGGCGCGGGTGTCCTGCGTGACGTCGGCGGTCAGAATCATCGCGGGCGTGTGACGGCACAACGAGTGTTGTCTGCGTGCGGCCCGCAGGACCTGTATCCCGTTGCGACCCGGCATGTGGTAGTCCAGGACGAGCGCGTCGTAACGTGTCGCCTCGATGGCAACAAGCGCCTCGGTGCCATCGTCGACCACATCGACCTCGTGCCCGGCGCTTTCCAGGATGTCGCGGACCACGGTGCGATTCGTCTCGTTGTCTTCGGCCACCAGCACGCGCAGCGTGCCTGCGTGCGACCGTCCCCTGCAGACCGGTAGTGCGCTGCTATCCTGCATGAGCCAGGCGCTCTTCAGACAAGCGCCGCGCAGGGCGTTTCGCAGCAGCGCGGGATGCACCGGGTCGGACAGGACCGATGCGTAACCGGCCCGCATCACATGCTCGTCCTCCCAGTCCGGCGCGCGATCGTCGATCAGCACGAAAGGTATCTCGACGTCGAAGTCACGCAGACACCGCGCGAACTGCGACGGCTTCATCTTGAGTCGATCCCGATAGGCCAGCAGCACGCCATACCGTTCGACTTGCGGATCGGACAGTACGCTCACCGCGTGCACCGCTTCGGACACCACGCGGACATCGCGACCCCAGCCTTTCAGGTGCGGGGTCAGTGTATGCGCCTTGGACGGTGCGGCGAGTATCAGCGCCGGCGCCGATTCTCCCGGCGAGATCGCCCTGTCGTTCGTCTGGCCTGCCGGTGCCTTCTCTATCGGCAGTTCGAACCAGACGCTGGTCCCCTTCCCGACGTTGCTGTCCAGCGCGATCTCCCCGCCCAGCAGTTCCGTCAGATGCCTGGCGACGGTCGCACCCAGACCCGTACCATCGAAGGTTCGCGGACCCGCGCACGCGCCATGGACGAAAGGCGCGAACACGCGTTCGCGGTCCTTTGCGCTCATGCCGACCCCCGTGTCAGAGACGGTGAACCGGACCCTGCACTCGGTCGCGGTCTGGTCTACGCAACGGATCTGCAAGGTGACGGAACCCTTGGGCGTGAACTTCACCGCATTGTCGAGCAGGTTGCGCAGAATCCGCCGAATACTGGTCTCTTCCCCGCGCAACGACCACGGAGTGCTCGGGTCGAACAGTACGCTGGTGCGCAAGGACTTGCGTCGAGCGCTCGCCGCGATGTCTTCGATCGCCCCGCTTACCATGGCGTGCAGGTCGAATACCACCACCTCACGCTCGATTCGCCCGGAGACGACGCCCGCGGCATTGAGCAGGTTCTCGATCAGCCCGAGCAGCGTGCGCGCCGATGAGCGTATGTCCCGCGCCCGCTCCAGAGGGCGTCCGGTCAGGCCGGACGCGAGCAGCAAATCGCTCTGCCCGATCACGCCATTGAGTGGCGTACGGAACTCGTGGCTCATGTTTGACAGAAACTGGCTCTTGGCGCGGTTGGCCTCGTCGAGCTGCGCCAGGGTGCGCGCCATCTTTTTTAGAAGGATGCCGTGGTAGAGCGGGATCAGCACGATCATCAGCAGCCCGGCCACGCTGAGCGGGATGTTCGAGCGCCAGTAATCCGATATCCCGATGACCGCGCTGAACCCCAGGAAGGAGACCACCGCGGCGAGCGTCAGCAGCCGGGTGCCGTAACGAAATCCGTTGGAGATGGCCGACCAGAGATAGACCACGTAGTATGGTGCGCCGTACGGGCCGGCCGTGGCCAGCAGCGCCGTCGCCCCGAGTGTATCGGCGACGCACCCCGTGGAACGCCGGGCGTGGTTCGCGCCCGGATCCAGCGCGAGCCAGGCCGCCAGGCTCGTCGCGATCATGAGATAGACGAGCGCGGTCCCCTGCGCGATTTGCAGGTAACAATGGTCCACGCGCCCATGCACGATGCAGGGCGCCGCGCCGACGGATTCGACGAAGAACCCGGCATGCACATACAGGAGTGTCGCCCCGGCCACGGCCAACCGAATGCCGGCCTGGATGTGTTCCCCGCCCTCCAGTCTGGACAGGCGGCGCAGCAGTTCGCCCGAACTATCTCGGGCGAACTGCGCGACTCGCGCCTGAATGGGCATGGCTTGTTCGAACAACGTCTACCTCCGGTTCACGTGGCGTGTTCAACGAAGTGAAATCACGGGAGGCCGGAACCTACCAGAGGCGTCGGTAGATTGGAGATGAGATCCGTACGACTCGTGGATTTGACGCGACGAGCGGCCGTTCGATTTCCTGGAAATGGTCTACTGGAGAGAGTTCTCGGGAGACCAGGCTACTTTGCCGGATCAGCGGGCGATGCGCTGATATCCCCAACGTGAACGGACGGGGTTTTACCCGGACGGTACTTCCACGCGCTGGTCACCTTGCAAAGACCTTCCCATTACAAACTTCGGGGAAACCCGGGGCCTGGCTCTATCCCGCACCGTCCCTTTCGAAGCGAGTACACGTTTGACGGTCGTTGACGAGCGCCATCGGCAGGTCCCGGCTCGTCCCCCAGGTGGCCTGAATCATGCCAAAGACCTTCTTCCCGGCCAGCAGACGCGTCTCTCCCGGAATACCCCTGGTGTAGCCTTGAAAATCCCAGGCTCCCTTCGGGTCGATCACAGGTTCCACCAAATCCGCGAGTAGCGCCAGTAGCGCCACCACCGGTTCCTGACTGGTGAAGGGTCGCTTCGGCCGAGGGGTCTCGATCGCCCGCGCGAGTCGCCGCAACGGTACGATCGGCACCGGGAGTCTTCCGGCCGAATCGAAAAACTTATCTACCATGGGAAGCCCGGATGCGGGATTAACGCTTAAGGAACTGTCGTCGAAGAAATAGTCTTCTTCATCGTCCTCACCTTTATCCCATTCCAGTGTGGATTC
>JAYENI010000010.1:0-18175 GCA_034722015.1 Pseudomonadota bacterium | reverse complement strand
GATCTCATCGTCGGCGCGCCCTTCTGGGACCACGTGGCAGCAGGCAAGAACGTCGGGGTGGTATGGGTTTACTTCGGCGGAGAAACGGGACTAGCCGACGATCAGAGCACCCTGATCAATCAGAACGTGTCCTTCGTTCCCGGTGAATCGAAGGCGGAGGATCGATTCGGATCGTCACTCACCGTCGCCGATTTCAATCGGGACGGTGTCGACGACGTCGCCATCGGAGTACCAGGCAAAGATATCGGTGATTTCATCAATACCGGCATGGTGGTGATGCTCATGGGAAGTCCCTTCGGCGGTTTCTCCTCCTACGGAGCGTTTGCGTTCGTCGATGTCCCCCTGAAGGATTCGGATTTATTTGGTAGTTCGCTCGCTGCCGGGGACTTCGACGGGGACGGCAACACCGATATCGCCATCGGCAATCCGTTCGACGACGCCGTCGCAAAGGATGCCGGTGCCGTAAAGGTCTTCTTCAACAACGGCGACGCCCCTGGGTTCGAGGCACGAAATCAGCTTTGGCGGAACCTCCCGAAGGCCGAAGAGGACGACCACTTCGGCCGCGCTCTCATCGCCGCGGACTTCGACGGCAACGGCGTGGACGACCTTGCCATCGGCACGCCTGATGAGGACCAGGAACTTCGGTTCAGATTCCCGAGGCGAGGTGTGGGTGATGTCTTCGTTCTCTACGGCAACACGGGCCGCGGTCTGTCCATTACGCGCCGCAGCCACTGGAACCAGGACAAAAACGGTGTCGAAGACAGTCGGGAGAGTCTCGAACACTTCGGCAAGGCCCTCAGTTTCGGTGACTTCAACCATGACGGCATCGCGGACCTGGTCGTGGGCGTGCCCGGCGAGGACGTGGATACCGGGAGAAACCAGGAGAACGCAGGCATCGTGCATGTCTTCTACGGCACCCCGCAGGGCCTGAGCAGTCATCCGGACCTCGGTGCAGAGGTCCTGAGCGAGGGAATCGGCACCGTAGGACCCGCGGCGCGGGAAAACGACCGTTTCGGCTCTGCACTCCCCTGACATAGCATCATCCGTTGGCCATCGTCGGACAAGAGTCCGCAACGGACAGGCATGGGGGAGGATTCTCTCCCCCATGCAATTACGTACGGAAAACCCGTTTGGACTTCTCCAGTCGTCATTCGATCTCCTTGATCGAAGAGACCCGGTGAATTCGGCAAACGCGCTGCGTAACGGACGGGACTGGAAACGTTGACTCAACCTGAAACCGAGACATTGAAAATGACGACTGAAACATCCGGAATTCTTCCCCTGTACCGGCGGGGATTCATGACCATGGTTCTTCTGGCTGCAGTCGGCTCAAGTGCTTTCGCGGCAGACGAGAAAGGGTATCCCGGCACCTATTGCCGCCCGTCGTTCGAGACGACCCACAACTTCGGCATCGGCGGCGGACCCAGCATCTACAACAAGAGCACGACCCAGTTTCTCTACGTGATATGCCCTATCGTTCGGGACGAAATGGCGGACTACTTTCCGGAACTGAAATGGGCGCAGGTGGACTACCAGAATGCCGCTCACCCGAACACGCGCCTCTATTGTCAACTTCAGGCACGCAACCCGCTCGGCGGAACGCTCGAACGAAACAAGCTCGTGACCTCACCGTCCACGGGTAGCCCCGGATTCCGCACGCTTCACGTGCAGTTCGATTCCTCGTCGCTTTACAAACCCGGCCTTTTCTACCAGCTCTACTGCACGCTGCCGCCATCGGCGGGGACCGCGGACAACCAGGTCACAAAACTCTGGGGCTATCGGGTCCGTGAAGAGGATTAGTGCAATCTGGCTACAGGCACTCCCACATACTGTTAACTTTCAATATCTACGGAATTCGAAATGAATCATTTATCCAAAAGACAAACGTTACGAGCGTGTATGCCGATTCTGTTTGCGCTCACCGGAATGTCGTCCCTGAGTGCACCTCAACCGGCCTTTGCCGAAGAAGATGGAAAACTCTATCCCGGCACGTTTTGTACCGGACAGTACGGCCCGATCTCTTACAAGTCGTATATCAGATACCGCGCCGACGGAAGCATTTCCAATACGTCACCGACCAAATCCATTGCCGTTCAATGCCTGGTAATCAATGATGTATTGGGAAATCTGAAGCAGGTCTCGGTCTACTACTCCGACAATCACACCAGCAACAAAGTGTCCTGTTATACGAGGACTCATTTGTCCAATAGTAGCCGCACCATCGTCAGTCAAACCAGTGGCGCCAGCCCATCCGGGCGTCACACCGGCGTGTTTACGATCAAGAATATTGAGCCTTCATCGAAGTCGTACAAATATTTCATGCTTCGCTGCTCGGTTCCCCCCAAAACCTCACTCGGTGAATCCGGGATCAATGCCATCAAGGTGACTGAGCGGGATTAGGCATCGCCATCCATCGTCAAAAACGACTCACAGAGGAAATCAGACATGAACATCAAACGACACAAACCATCCGTCCTTGCCGCAATGGCTTATTGCATCACTGTCCACCTGGCTGCCATATCGACTGCACAAGGAGGCGTAGATTTCGATATAAAAATATTTCCTGCCGGAAGCTGTACGCAGTTCTCCGGATCACCCAGCTCTATCGCCTATGACTATTCCGGCAGCATATACAATGTCAGTTCCACCCAAAGTGCGTATGTGAACTGCCCTCTTGTTCGCGACTATATGAGCTCCAACGCCGGGATTCATAACGTACACGTCCACATGGCAGAACCAAAGCGTTCCTGGTGCCGTCTACGGCTCGTCCAGCCCTACAACAACAGCGCCGGGCGGATTGTCAGAAGCACGGTAATGGATCCCACCACACAGCCACTAAACGCGGGTCCCGGTAACGCTTTACTGCTGTTCAACATGATTGATGGTACCTCTCTGGGGGTACAAAACATCGTTCCCCGTAACTACCGGGTGTACTACACGGTTCAGTGCAAACTGGATCCCGGAAGCCGGTTGATCAGCATTCGGACGGTGGAAGTAGACCCCTGACGAATCTGACTGAGGAAAATGACGATGAAAGTTTCTCGTTTTGTGTGGACCGCGGCAGCGCTTACGATCGTGTCAATGGGGCCCCGGTTCTGGTGGTCTGCGGATCCGACAGGGCAATTGTTGGATACTGCGCCAATTGACAGAATCGCCAAGGTTGGGAGCGCATTGCCGGAGACGCCCGGCGGTCCCGAGTCCAGACCAACGGCAGGGGTTGAGCCAAGCGTACCGCGAACCGATTGCGTATCGACAGGCCAGTCGCGGACTCGGGACTCGGAATTGGAGGCACGATTGGAGGAGCTGGCACTCGAACTGGATCAGGCCCGCGAGGAGATTCGCGACAAGGAAGCCGAGGTGGCCAATCTGGATCAAATGATCCAGGACATGCTGATCGCCTCGCCGAACCCGTACGATGGACAGGGCGTGAACCCGCCGGAGGACGCGAGTGGAATGCGAGCACCGCTGGGGGACCAGGAGGCCCCGCTATGGAGTCATCTGACCGAGGAGGCAATGGATCCGGATTGGGCCAACGTGCAATCGGATCGCCTGCTCGGTTTAATCAATGGCGAATCAATGAACGGGTCGGGGCTGCTCGACATGCAATGCGGCGCCAGCATCTGCCGGATACAAACCGTGCATGAATCCGAGGCCGGGCTAGCCAGCCTTCTGGAGACACTCAACGCGGGTTGGGGGGTAGACGTCAGGCATTTTGTCACCTCATCACCGTTTGAGGAAACAGGGATGAACGCGGTCGTCTACTACTCCCGAGAAGGCCATCGTTTGCCTTCGTCTTCCTAGATTGCGGACCTTCGCCCCTGGCGTTGCCAGGGGTGCTTTATCTCTGCCATTGGAATAAGGCGATTTCTGTCAAATGACATACCATCTTGCTTGTCTTTTCATCCGTCCTCGGTGTTGCGACAACCGTTCCATAGTTCGACTATGCGCCTGTTGTCGCGCCTTGATGACGAACGAAATGCCGGCGCAATCTGGTATGTCATTTTCCGGCAATCGCCTAAAGTCAGCCAGAAAGAAAAAACTTCGTTCGGAAATTGTCACAGCTTCGCTGATCGCAACACGGATGATCTCACCCGCTCTATATGGCGGCCATGCTCGGTGACCCCGGAAACGCAAACCACTTCAGGCGATTTCCGGAAATCGCCTGAAGTGTCGCGTTATTATGGCAACCCTGTATACATCGTCACGGTGTCTGCTACACAAAGACATCCGAATGACCCGGTCTCTGCCGGCGATGTGCAAGGGCTTTCGGTATCAAATCGGCTACGACTGACATGGATCTGTTCCAGAGCTATATCCAGCAAAGCACCCGCAAGGTCCGCCACACGATTGAGATCGCCGTGGCCGAGTTGGTCGCGCAGAAGCAGAATGTTCTGACCCCTGATTTCCTGCTGCTCGGTCTGTTGTCACAGCCGGATTCCGAGGCCGTGAAGCTGCTCGAGCAGCTCGTCCCGGATGTCGTCGAGGCCATCGCCCGGCTCAAGAGCGTTATTTACCAGCACTACCAGAGAGCCGCACCCGTACAGGCCAGCCAGATCGTCGCCTCAAAGGAGGTCGCCGAGGTCCTCAGGGTGGCAAAGGAAGAAGCCACCCGACTCGGTGACGAGTACATCTCGACCGGCACACTGTTCCTCGCGCTGTTCGATCCGAAAGCGGGCCACACGGCTGACTTTCTTGGGGAGGCGGGACTCCAGGGCTCGGAGGCCCGGGAGGCTTTGAAAAAAGCCCGGGACGGCCGCACCATCAGCAGCGAGGACGCCGAGAGCGAAGCGGACGTCCTGGCGAAGTACACCCGTGATCTGACGGAACTGGCGCGCGAAGGGGAGCTCGATCCGGTCATCGGACGCGAGGACGAGATCGGCCAGGTCATCCAGACCCTGTCAAGGCGAAAGAAGAACAATCCCGCCCTGATCGGAGAGGCAGGCGTGGGTAAGACGGTCATCGTGGAGGGACTGGCCCAACGCATTGTCGAGGCCGACGTACCCGACACGCTGATCAACAAGCGCCTCCTCTCCCTGGACATGGGTGAGATCGTGGCGGGCGCAAACATGCGCGGGGAGTTCGAGGAGCGCCTGAAGTCCGTCCGCGACGCAGTGATCAAGGCCAGGGGCCAGGTGATCCTGTTTATCGACGAGCTGCACACCGTTGTGGGCGCAGGCGCCGGGGCCGGGGGACTCGATGCGCCCAGCCTGCTCAAGACGGCGCTGGCACAGGGCAGCCTGCAGGTCATCGGGGCGGACACGCTGGATGAATACCACCGCTATGTCGAACAGGACAAGGCGCTGGAGCGACGCTTCCATCCGATCCTGATCCGCGAACCCGACATCGAGGAGACGATACGCATCCTCAAGGGCGTCGCGCCACGTTACGAGCGGCATCATCAGATTCACTACGTGGATTCCGCTATCGATGCCGCCGCCCGACTCTCCGAGCGCTACATCTCCGACAGGTGTCTTCCCGACAAGGCGGTCGACCTGCTGGACGAGGCGGGATCGCGAAAACACATCCGGACGGTCTCGATACCACGAAACATCAGGGATCTCGAACAGGAACGTCAGCGCCTGTCTCGTGGAAAGACCGCGGCCTTCAACGAGCAGAACTTCGAAAAGGCCGCCCGGCTGCAGATGGACATCCTGAAGATAGAAAAGCAGTTGAAGGAGGCTCGTGAGGAATGGCAGACCGACCGCGACAGAGAGGAATTATCGGTCACGGAAGAAGACATCGCGTACGCGGTGTCACGCTGGACCGGTATACCCGTCGCGCGCATGGTGGAATCCGAGGCGGAGAAGCTGGCGCGCATGGAGGAGAACCTGCACCGGCGCATTGTCGGACAGGAAGACGCAGTCCGGGCCGTCGCCGATGCCATTCGGCGCAACCGGGCCGGGATCACCGCCGCGTCGCGTCCGATCGGGTCCTTTCTGTTCCTCGGTCCCAGCGGTGTGGGGAAGACCGAACTGGCCCGCGCCCTGGCGGCCTTTCTGCTGGACGACGAGTCACGCATCGTGCGCCTTGATATGTCCGAGTACATGGAGCGCCATGAGGTCTCCAAGATGATCGGCGCGCCACCGGGGTACATCGGCTACGGCGAGGGCGGACAGCTGACCGAAAAGGTGCGGCACAATCCGTACACCGTCGTGCTGCTCGATGAGGTGGAAAAGGCCCACCCGGACGTATTCAACATGCTCCTGCAGGTACTCGAGGACGGCCATCTGACCGACGCCCAGGGCCGCAAGGTGTCCTTTCGAAATACCATCCTGATCGGCACGTCCAACCTGGGCACCGAGGCGCTTTCGCCGGACAAACGTCCCGTCGGTTTCGTCCGCGCGGAGACACCCGACTACGAGGAAGCGAAACAACTGGTCCTGCACGAGGTCAAAAAATTCTTCAAACCGGAATTTCTCAACCGGCTGGACGATACCATCGTATTCCACTATCTCGAGAGCGACGAGGTCAAACAGATCGCCGCCATGTTCGTCGGAGAACTGGAAGAGCGAATGCGGCATAGGGCAATCAAGCTTGCCGTCGATCCCGCCGTAATCGACAAGCTGGCCAGGGATGGCTTCGATCCCGCCTACGGCGCCCGCCCCTTACGGCGCGAAGTGGAGCGACAGGTCGAGAACCCGCTGGCGATGATGATCGTCAAGGGGGAATGTCCCGACGGCAGCCGGGTGGACATCGTGGTGAGGGATGACCGGATCCGCTTCGAGGCGCACTGAATACGGTATTGCCAACTTAACGGTAAGGAACCAGCATCAACTCGCGGTCCACTCCGTTCAAGTATTTCAGGCGCACATCACCTGTTTACAAGTCGTGAAGGCGCTCGCTCGAAATAACCGATGATTGGCCGCCCGCATCAGATGGCGGCCGTAGCGGAATAGGTTGTTCACCCATGCATGCAGCGCCCGGAAGCGCTGCGCCTGATGCCGAGATTTGAACCGCCGCATTTGACGCTCGCGTTGACGGGTCGGTTGACGGGAACGCTCGGCCCGCTATCTTAATGTGACAATGCCAACCAGGCGTACTGTATTTCAAGTGCCGTGGTTCAGACCTGGTCTGATACCGTACATAAAAAAACCGGTGTCGCCATGAATTGCGCTAGTTCCTCTCATTCACCCAGATCGAAATCTTGTACTTCGCGATTCCGCCCGACATCGGCAGTTCGCCCTCGAAACTCTGTTTCTCACCCGGTTCGACCCGGCGCAACGGGAATTTTTTCTCCGGGAAGTTCTGACTCAGATTGACCCGGCCGCCGTCGCCGTCATCGATGTGAAGCGTGCCGTGCATGTAGAGATCTCCGGAGCGGATATAACTCTCGGATACCATCGGGGTGCAGTGAACCGGGTTTGCGCTGGGGTTGTCTGCCCGGTTACCCGAGGTATGGGAATTCAGCTCGCGTACCCAGGCGCCCAGGCCATCTTTTCTTACGGAATTGCCGACCGGGATATTCAGGGCAAGCGTGAAAGGCGCGACATCTTTTACCACTTGTCCCCGCGGATCCACGAATCCTCCCATCAGCTTTCCGCCATAAATTTTACCGTCCCCGGTGAAGGTCAGTTCGAACGCGTCCATGGTGATGCAGAGTGAGCGGGGATCGACGATGTTCAACGCCCGCGGATCGGAGGTCATACTCACCTTGCCGAATTGCCGGAAGTAGGTTTCCGTCGCCTGGCGCAACAGTGCATTCTTGATGCCGATGTCCGGATCGTCAGGGAAAAACACGGGTGTGAGGACATCGTAAACCGGGCGGAAGCTGACATCGATCGGCTGCGGGTTTTTCGATACCGTCGAGGACCATTGATCGTAGACCGAACTCCCGGTGCCACCGACCGACCACTTGCGGTATGTCGAGCTCGAATGACTGTTCTCGCCGTTGCGACTGTTTCCCTTCTCATTTGCGTAAGTACCGCCAAGGCTGACTTTCTTCAATGTGCCTTCCGCGGCCAGCTCCAGTTTTTCACCTACCTTCTTCCCGACCTGGTACGTCTCTTTCGAGATCTCGGTTTCCGCGAAAAAAGTCCCTCCGTAGACGACCCGTTCGGAAAAATGCGTACCGTACTTGCGCAGGAAGGCGAGCAGGGCACGTGCGTCGCCCCACTCTAGCGGCAATTGTTCAACGGCCTGACGGAAGCCGATCTCCACTGGCTGGCGGAGGTTGTCATAACCACCTCTGTCCGCCCAGCGCAGGTCGACCTTGAGCCCATGCAACCGTGCGTCGCAACGCTCCAGGATGAATACGTGGTCTTTCCCGGTGGAGGCGGTATTAATTTTTTCATGCGACTTGCTCAGCGAAAACGAGGCGATGTTGGGTACGCCAACCGATCCGCTGTAACTCTCGGATGAGAAGTCTTGCAGATCCTGATAGGTGCGTACCATTTTCTCGTCTTTGTCGCAGTTGTCCGAACGCCCGGTCTGATTGACGTTGGAAACACCGAATACCTTTTTGGCATTCAGTTCCTTGGCAAAGCCGGCCGCGTCCTCGTACTTGAATTCGAACAGCGTCTTGTCACTGAAGGTCCTGTCGTCATCCGTCGCCCCGTAATCCAGGGGATCGGTTCGCAGCAGATCGTAGCCTCGACCCAGCCAGTCGAAACTCTTGGGCGCCCACTCCAGGGTAAACATCCCGGTCTGAAATGCCTCTTTCGAGGGATCCATATCGTCATAGTGCGGTGGCAGCAGATACCATGTTGATGCCCTGGGAGCCCCGCCACCACAGAAACTGCGTTCGAGAATGAGTTTGCCGCCCGATTTCCCCCCCGACACACGCCTGGCGGAGAACTGGCCGTAAGCCGCATGCTCCTTGCCTGCGTCGTCGGTCGCAGGATCGCCGGTGCAGGTAAAGCCTGTTGCGCGTGGATACCAGCGTCCGAATGCCTCTTCCACGTCCGCGCAGCCCTCGAAGCGCGCCGCGCCGGCGATCAGCTCATCCCCAAGGTTCATCGAGCCCGTGATCCTGCCGTTCTTCCCGAAGACGAAGGCGAGGAAAGTCGTGCCGACCTCGTTGTTTTCAGACAATGCCGGACGCAGGTCGTCGATCCATGCCCCGGCGATGCCATAGGCGTTCCGCAGCTCGCCGATCTCTATATCCTGGGTGCGCGCATCCGTTACCCGGTAGCGGGCGTACTCGCTGGTTTCCGGCGTCGCGTTCGGGCGCCGGAATACCACGACCGTTCCGGGGGCGAGATAGAAGGGGACGTTCTCCCCGGCTCCGATAGCGCCATCTGCCATCAGCCGTTCCGCGCCAGACGCATCGATCGTGTACAGTTCCACCGCCCGGCTGGTCCGGTTGGAAAATCGAACCGTGCTTGGCTCCGCATCCGGTGTTAGGTGCGACGCCTTCATCGGGTCGTATGCGACCGCGGCGTCGGCGTCTATCGATACGGTCTGCGTTCCCGAACGACCAAGCTGCCCGGCCCACAGTTTTTCGCCCTGGCGGACGCTGCCTGCGCCCGCCCGCGCGACCAGCGTCGTGCTGGCAAGCTGGGTCAGTCCGTCCAGTTTCGGCTGCAGCGGGTCGAGGCGCGCAACCAGTGTTTCATCGCCGAACGGATCGACCCGGAACACCTCGACCGGCTTGCACAGACCGTTCGTCAGGCTTACCGGGACTTCGGACGGCGCCGAAACGTCAACGACGCGCGGCATCTCCTTTGCTACCGAGATCGAGGCGTAGACGTCCGAGCGTGTGACCTTCTCCGGCGGTACCGACTGCGGCCAGGCGATGGAAAAATCGCCGACGCCCGCGATGATGTGGCCGGTCGACTTCGGCCTGATCTGTTTGGCCCCGACAATCGATTCGCCCTTGAGTCCGGCGAACCAGACGGGAGTGTCACCACCGTTGTAGGCAACGTAACCCGTCACATCGTCTCTTCCGGCGAATGACTCGTCTATGTTGGCTATGAATTTCGCCGCGCTCTCCCTTTTGTCCGGGGGAAGAATCGACAGGTCGACACCCGGCGGCAGCGGCGTCACGGACCCTCCGGCTTCACCATGGTTGACGAGCACCTGCTGGCCTTCGGCGTCGGTCACGTCATGGCGCCCCAACGCCTCGACCGGTTCATCGTTGGTGAACAGATGGAGTTCGGCTCCGATCACGGCGCTGAGATCGCTGGCGACACCCGGGTCGATCACCGCAATCCGCACGATCGTGCCCGGCCGGTGCTCCTCGACGGCAATCGGGCGTCCCGACGCATTGCTGACGGTTACGGTTGCCTTGGGTGCATTCGGGTTGACGATCGCCGTAAGGTCGAAGTGCTGGTCGGCCTCGCGGGACGCGGTATAGCTCGCGACCACGCTGGAGCTGTCCGATTCCGCAACGATCACGGTTCCCGGATAGATCTCGACACTCACGGCCTTGCCGGCCGCCGCCCGGGCAATCTCGACCAGCTCGCCATTGTCTGCGTCCGGCAGGGTGGAAAGTGTCACCTGCTCGTTCAGCGGGTTGCTCATCCGAACGGTTACCGGGCGCAGATCCCGCGGGTCCGGGATCACGATAGGGCCTGCCACCGGGTCGGTTCCGACGGTCACGTTGAAAAATGGATCGCGTGCTGCGGGATCGACATCGGCCGGACCGCCTTCGACGACGAGGAACTCATCACCAGGAGCGACCTGGATCTCGACCGCCTCGCCGCTCAAAAGGCGGGCATCGAGCGATTCGATCGCCGCACCGGGAGTCCGCCAGAGGAGTTCTACGGGGACATCTCCCCCGTTCTGGAGTTCAATAGAAACCGGGGCAGCCGTCGTTCCGGATTCGGCCTCCTGCGCGACGAGGATCGGCGCCTGAACGAAACACACCAATGCAACAAACAGCCAGGCATGCATTTTCACCATTTCAGTGCCCCTTCCGCGGTGGGGGTTTTGGTGGCCCACCGGGTTTCTTGCCGCCGGAAGCAGTCGGGCGGGATTGCGCCCGCATGTTCGTGGTCTGAGCGGCGTTCGTTGCCCCCGACGCCGTGGCGGTTCTGGCCGGCCCGGTATGAGTGACGCGTGAAGCACCACTGTTGCTTCCCGACTGTGCCGCCTGCGCACTCGCTTCCGACCTGAGGACAATGGAAGGTTTGGCCGCCCCGGGAGCAAACCGATTCTGTAGCTGGGTTTCGAGCTGTCGAGCATTCCCGGGGGAGGAGGAAGGGGCGCTGACGGTCGCGGTCGCAACCGTCGCCCTGCCGGTCGGAGGGGCACTCGATGCCGCGGTTTGACTGGTGCTGGCGGATTGGGGGCCGGCATTCTGAAACTTTATTCTGGTCACTGGCGGCTTCGCCTGCCAAGTGGTTTGCGTGGAGGCCTTCGGCCCGGAGGATATGGCTGAATCCTGCTGGGGCCTTTTGCCGAAACCGGACGTGTTGCTGGTTGAAGCCGCGCTCGAGGATGCGGTGCCCTTACCGGCTGCAGACGCCTCCTGACGGGAAATGATCCCTGCCGGCTTCCGACTGCCTGCGGATGCGCTGCTCGAAACCGCGCTAGAGGACGAGGTACCTTTACCGGCTGCGAATGCCTCTTGACGGGAAATGATCCCTGCTTGCTTCCGACCGCTTGCGGACGCGCTGCTTAAAACCGCGCTCGCGCTGGAGACAGGGGCATCTTGGCGAGGAATGATTCCCGCAGGTGGTTTGGCAAACAGATCCTGATTGAAAGCCGATCGCTCAACGGTCACAACTTTGTGGGTTTCTTTCGGCGGGGGCTTGCTCTTCCCCCCGAAGATGCGTTTCACCAAGGGCTTCTTTTTCGGGGTCGGTTTGGCGGGACTGGCCATTCTGCTGGTCGAAGCCGTGCTCGAGGTGGCGGAACTGGACGTGGTGCTGGTTGGCGCCGTGCTCGGGGGCGTGGTCCTGGACTTGCTGCTGGTGGAAGTCGTGCTCGAGGCGGAGGCAGCCGGTCCATCATCGGATGGAAGCGGCTCGACCGTGATCGGTATGCTCGGTGTTCCCGGTGGTAACACGGTTCCCGTAATGCTGGGTTTCGGAGGAATTCTTTCCCTGATGGCCTTCTTTTCCTGCTCGGTCAGCATGGAGTCGTCGACGGCGGGTGCGGCGATCGGGATCAATCCTATCGCGATCGACGTCATGATAGGGATAGTGGGATGAACGGTGGCGAAGGCAAACACCAACGTCATCAGTTTCAGGGCACGTCTCATGTTGCCGTCCTCGTACTGGTGCACGCTACGATAGCCTGGCTCGTATTGATTGGCCGCTGATAATCGATCGCGGAGTGATTTCGGCGATTGCCTTGCATACTCGTAGGCGCTGGCTCGGCCACGTCTGTATGCGTCGTACCAAAGGCAATCATTATGCAGGAATCTGCATCGTCGATCTCATCTTAATTCCCTTTAATGACGTTTAGTTTGGATACAGGGAAATACGTGTCGGCTACGCAGCGCAGGCTGCATCAGGGACGGCCTGTTGTCTTTCCGACGTGCAGTTGGAGGCCTGATCCCCGGTCTCCCCACGCCGCTCGATCACCGGGAAACGCACCGTCATCCCGGCCCGAAATGCGTTCAGTTTCAGGTCCGGGTTGTACTGGCGGAGCAGCCAACCCGGTACCTGGTATTTTCTTACCGTCAACAGCCAGAGTGATTCCCCTTTCCGCAGCACGTGTTCGTGCGTCTCTCCGATGCGATAACACCGGAAGAACTCGGTCTGGATTGCAGTGTGGAATGCGCGCCGCTTTTCCTCGAACGCCTCACGGTCGATCTCGCTGAAGTCCAGTTTCAGGCGTCTGCCGCTCGACACCGGTTTCCCGTACCTCAGGCCGTTGAGCTTCCGCAACCTCTGTGTTTCGACCTGCAGCCAGTCCGCGTAATGTCCCAGTATTCCGGCGGCCTGGACCTCGATCGTGCCCTCGCCGGCCACCGAGTTTCCATTACCTACCGCATCGCTGTGGGGCCGCAGGCTGGCCGAAAGGTGTTTACGCTGCGCACGCTGCCGGCCTGTGATCCAGATGAGCCGTATGGTGAGACAGCCGGTAATTTGTCCGGCTTCAGTCTGCATGCGGGCGTGGAGGCCAGGGCAGGGGAAACGCAAGAAGGTGGAGCGCCAGGTCGAAAGCCAGCTGGCGATGATGATCGTCAAGGGGGAATGTCCCGACGGCAGCCGGGTGGACATCGTGGTGAAGGACGACCGGATCCGCTTCGAGTTGAGCTGGCATTATCTTGATTATCCTGGTGCCGGGGCTCAGCCCCAACACTCTACTCTTCGTGGCTCTGCCGCAAGTGAGCATGAGCACAGTCAAAGACCGACGTTCAGGCCATATCTAACTTTCAGTGCAGAGGCGGAGCCTCGGTGCCGGAGTATTACGGGCGCATTGGAAAGGAATCCCGGATTGCGCTATCGCTCCATCCAGGCTACAAGTCTACGATTCTTTGTTTCCGACGCCCTGTTCCAACGGAGCGGGCTACCCGCCGCGGGCAGCCCGTCCTCAGGATTCACCGATTTACCAGCGACCGCGGTAACCGCCGGGATAGCCGTAGCGGGAGCCGCGAGGGTAACCGTACCGGGGTCCGCGGGGGCCGCTACCCATGCCCATCCCGGATCCCGACCCCGAGTCGCTCTGCTCTCCCGGCCCAGCCTCCTGACCGGAATCCTCACCCGGGCCTTCAGGATACCCGTACCAGGGACCACGGGGGCCGCGTCGCTCTCCCGGACCGTAACCGTAACGGGAATAACGGGGTCCACGCCGGAGCTCCCGCTCCCTCCAATAATCATCGCCATAGAATCCGCGCGATCCGCGCCCGTATCGGGACCCCGGTCCGTAACCTGACCACGGACCAGCCCCATATCCGGCCCATGGATCCGGTTCCGCGCCGGCTTCCGGCCCGGCCTCACCCGGAGCACCTTCGGTGTCGGTCCCGGGCGCGGCTTCCGGAGCGACCTCGGCCGGACCTGGTCCGTAACCTGCCTGCGGGCCGGGTCCGTAACCGCGTCCATAGCGTGGTCCCGCTCCATAACCGGGTCCGGCGTCGTAGCCGGGGCCCCCACCGTAATCTGGCCCACGGTTGCTCCCCATGCCCATCCCGGAGGCATGGGCGCTGCTCAAAAAGGCTGCCCCGAGAAGGGCCGATACGAGCAGGATGCTGTCTTTCTTGTGCAATCGAATCATCGCCGGTTACCTCTTTCAGGTTTCGTTGAAATTGAATGGGTCGGTGCCCCGCCGTTCAGGATGACAACATTCGGATCGTGCGAAAATTCACCCACAGGACGGCACAACTCGGGCGGCAGGCAGCATCCCCGAACACCAGCAGCGGTCAAGACCCGGGAATAACAAAGGCGATGATCTGCGTCGAAGGAACAGGGGAAATTCTGCCTGTCCGCAATACTGCGCCAAATTTCGGGAAATGGCCATATCATCCGGGGTGTCGAAACACCGGCGAATAGCGTATCTTCCACCCGTGTGAGGCTGCATGGATCGGCGCAAATCGCGCGTTGTCGATTCACGAAGCAGAACCTTTCCAATGATAATCATGCAGTGCATTTCTCAACCGTGAAGGAAACATCCCAACAGGAGATCCCCTATGCCGCTGACCACTCGAACCCCGCATTACCTGCTAGCCGGAATTCTGTCATCTGCATTGACGGCCTCAGGCGCCCTATATGCCCAGTCGCGCGGCGATGCCCCCGGTTACGTCACGGACTCGTACGGCAACATCGTACGCAGTGGCACCGGCGAGTGTGTCCGCTCGAGTGACTGGACGCCCGAAAAGGCGACCATCGTGGGCTGTGACGGGGTCACCGTCGACGCCCAGGTCGAGGTCTTCGAGGGCGCCCCTTCGGGTCTGGTTTCCGCATTCGTGATTCCCGCGGCGGCACTGTTTGCATTCGATAGCGCGGAGCTTTCCGAAGAAGGCAAGACCGCCATCGAAGACTATCGACGCGAGGTGCGTCCGGAGCTGTCTGCGGCGTTCGCGGGCATCATCATCGGCCACACCGACAGCACCGGCAGCGCCGACTACAATCTGGACCTGTCGCTGCGGCGCGCGGAGGCCGTGCGCAACTATCTCGTGGAGACCGGTGCGCCGGCGGACAAGCTTCGGGTCGTGGGCCGGGGTGTGAACGACCCGATCGCCTCCAACGACACCAAGGAGGGGCAAGCCCAGAATCGCCGGGTGGAGATCATCGTCGTCGGCGAGGCCAGAGCCCTGGACGCCATGATATTCCCGAGCGTTGCGCTGTTTCCCCGCAAGAGTGGGGAACTGACCGCAGAGGGTGTGAAGCTCGTGGACAGCAATCTGGAAACCGGGAGGGAGAAGCTTGCCAGCGCCGTGTACATCGAGGTCATCGGACACACGGACGATGTCGGCGACGACGCCTACAACCTGGAACTCTCCGAGCAGCGCGCCCGGGCGGTTCGCGATCGGCTGGTCGAAGCCGGCGTAGACGCCAGCAAGATCGGAACGGTAGGCGCGGGAGAAAGCATGCCGCTCGCCAGCAACCAGACCGAGGAAGGTCGCGCGGAGAATCGTCGCGTCGAGATCCTGGTGCTGGGACGTCTGAAATAGGCTCTGACCCTCGTCTGAGATCCGGGATTCGCGGATCCGCTCACAGGGCCAGGGATGGCCCTGTGAGCCAACTCCTGCGCCAGCAGGATATTACCCCGGCTGGAGGCCGCCGACCGGACCGCTTCGCCCGGATTCCCCGATTGACACAGGCGCCAGGGCAGCCCCTGACAGATCACAACCTTCGAATTCATACCTGCCGACATGCTGGACCTCTGGGCTGTACTCATTCCCATTCTGCTGGCCGACGTCGTCAACCCGGTGCTGTTCGCCTTCATGGTGTACGCCGTCGGCACCGACCGGCCCCTGAGCAACTCGGGCGCCGTGCTGCTCGGCCACACCGCCTCCTATCTTGGTTTCGGCATCGCGCTGGCGTTCGCTTTCGAGACCATTACCCGGCGCCTGGCCAACCCCAAACCCGTCGACTACGGTATTGGACTACTGATCGGCGCCCTGCTCCTCTGGGTGGCGTGGCAAAGCCGCGGCGGAAACAAACGGGAGAAAACGGAGACGCGGGTAAAACAATTGACGCCGCTGAGGGCCTTCGGTATTGGCGCCGTCATCAACATCGTCGGGCTGCCGTTCGCCTTGCCCTACTTCGCGGCAATCGACCAGATACTCAAGGCCGACCTCACGGTAAGCGACTCGGTCATGGTGCTCGGCGGATACAACCTGGGCTATGCGCTGCCCTTTCTGGTGGTCCCGCTGCTCGCGCTCGTGCTTGGTGAAAACAGTCGTCCCGTACTGGCGCGCATCAACGAGAAGGTAGATCGTGTTGGCGCCTACCTCATGCCGTTGATGCTTGGGCTGGTGGGTGTTGCGCTGGTGCTGGATGCAATCCTCTACTTCGCCACAGGCAAGGGGCTGTTTTGAATCGGAGAATTTTTCATTTCGGGGTCCGGTGCCCCGACCTGGGGTGCGTTGGCCTTGTCGGTCATGTTTCCTGTCCTGTCCATTGCCCATCATGTCCTGCATCGGCGATTGGCTGATCCCACGCAATCGCCTTTGGCGTCTCGACCTCAAGCGGACCAGGCCTTTTGCTGTCTGGCCTTGATGGCCTCGAACGGGGAAGCAGACGTCACGGAACCGGCATTGGGGCGTTCGTGCATATTCGTGTTGTACATGGAATCTCTCCAATCTTGCCCGGGCAAACTCACGCCCGGGTTGTACAAAACAACTGGTATCTACCAGTACTGGCGTTACCCGGTGCCGAACGGGACCAGCTGAATAGCGACGATAAAGACGCCATGGAATCTTGTTGGATTCACTCGTGGCTCGGGCACCAGGGCGGCGAACCGGGCGATGGTTTGGGCCAGTTGCGAGAGTTCGTCACTGGTCGGCGCCTTCATCCAGCGGAACCGGGCGGCTGTTACCTGATGGCGTCTATATCGAGGGCGCCGACCCCGCCCGCAGAATCGAACCGGTTGCAGGTGGATGCGCTTTCTGACGCCAAAGGTGGAGCTCACTCGCGTCCGCCGTGGACACTTCCGTCATGAGGCTTGAACCGCTGACGCCCATCGCGCGGTTCCTGCCGTCACCGGCGCCAGGTCCGGTCCACATGGCGGCGAGGAGAACGCTTGGGATTGCGTGGCGGGTAGGCAATGAACGTGATCACGACCAGCAGGGCGAAAAGGGAATAGGCAAGGACAAACACCGACTCGTGTATAGAGAAGTACAGAAGGCGATGCGTCCAGTGCGCAATGAAGCTGTTCGGATAATCCGACCATCCGGCCAGCCTGCGCCAATGGTTCTCCAGCACTGTCAACGGGCAGTCGGCGCCGGTCCAGGCTTCCCAAACGACTAGCCCGATAGCCGCCAGGTGAAGCCAGCGAATCCAACAATTGCGGGTCCAGCTCCAACCGAACGCCCAGCCCACGAGGATCAATACCTGGCCGCCAACGACGAACAGTACAAAGGCGACATGGACCAGCAGGGTCAAATCGGCGGCAAGCGCATACATCCGTTTATCCCGGTGACGCAGCACGTATCACGATGGAATACGACACATTCGACGGCGAGGGACCCTGGATCCCACGGCCACGCGGAAAGACTGCGGCGTGCGTGGATAGGTTTAAGAACGCCTGTTTTAAGCAGTCGGAGGGCTCAAATAGCCGCAGGCACCGATAATAATGCAGCCCGTCATTGTTCATTCGTTCAGGATCGAGTATTAGAGCGGGCATGTAACGTTTTCAGTATTCCCTCTCTACCGATCCATCCAACAACAACACCTTTCTGGTCAACGACCGGCACCTGATTTATGGAATAAAACCCCATGTTTCTCACTATCGCGGCTAAATCCGTTTCGGGGGTTACCGTATGCAGCCGTTCCAGTGGGGTCATGATCTCCCGCACCCTGGTGTCTGACCACCGATCTCGGGAGATCTTTCTGCTATCGCTCATGGTAATCAACCCGATCACGCGCTGATCCTTCCTGACGAGAGAACAGCGCTGTCCCAGAGGCAGCACATGCGAGTCGATCCAATCAGCGACGCTCAAATCGCTGTCGACAAAAGGAACGTTTTGCTGCATGACATCCGCCACGGGTATCTCACGGAGCACTCGATCGACCATGAACGCCTGGTCACTGGCCTCCGCGGCCGCCAACAGAAACCAACCGATACCCAAAAACCATATTCCGTTAAGGAGCAGTCCAGGTTGTATCACGGTCACGATTCC
>JAYENI010000009.1:0-18209 GCA_034722015.1 Pseudomonadota bacterium | reverse complement strand
CGTGTCTAAGCTACGCCCCAGGGCAACTCGCACGCTCGGATGGATCTTCGAACCACAGAATCAATGGCTTACAAAAACGTCGCTGCTGGGTTCGTCAGCTGATTCTGGCATACATCCGAGATCCACTTGGATACTGTTTTCTGGTCAAGATATATTTCTTTGTAATTCAATTCGTTATGGAGATGAAAATCGCTGGAAAACTGGCTTAGACACATAGGTAATCAGGATCGATTTTCGGCGCGGGTAGTCTCGGATGCAGTGGTTTGCATTTGACGGTCCGGATAGAGTCGGTCCCGGAGACGAGCCGTCCCGTATAGGTCTCCGCGTACAGACTGGCCTCGGTATCACCGCATTCGAACTTCGCGTGGCGATTCTTGAACCGTAACAGTAACAGCAGGTCATCGAATCCATCCCGGTTCACATCACGAATCCTGTATCGCAGCACTCTGGCCTCGCCCCTCCCGAACCGTACCGAATCCGGATCGACCTGCAGGGCGTCAAAGTCGACACCGGAGAGTATTGCTACCCAGAAACGTCCCCCTTTGGTCAGATCAAAGGTGTTGGACTGAGCGGGATCCTTCCAGGGTTTGATATCGATGTTGATGATGTGAGTGGTCTGGCCGCATGGAATTACCGTTGAGTAGCGCAGATTGTCAATGACCGGAATGGCGGCGCGTGGAGCCGATGTCTCCCACAGAACCGTGAAAATATTTCCAACGCCGGATAGCGTCACGGTGTCGACCAGGGTCGAACAGCACGAAGGTGAAACGATGGACGTGTCCGAGCCAAGAATGACGCCGGACTCGTCGAAACCGGTCATCGTGATCGTATCGCCCACCGCGATCGAAACATCGGCGGAGACGCGAGACACAGGGATGGAAAAGTCCGCTGTAATGTTGAAGTTCGGGCCGGGAGGCGGGTTTACGAACCGATGGTTATCCTGCACAACCGTATTGGTAGACCTGAACCTTCTGGTGAACTCGGCACTCCTTGATTCGTCCGCGGGATCGAAATTCCGGAAAGTCACGCAGGAACCAGCATACTCGTCTTTCAATTCCTGACGTTCGATACTGCGGGTAACGCCATCGGCCAGGGTCTCGAAATCCAGATAGATCTCATTGGCATGTGTCGCGGGTTCGAATACATCCAGTGAGGCGTGATTCGTCGTACTCGTATTGATGAGAAGTTGCCCGAAATCAAAGTCCGCGAGCGTTGGGAACGGGTCCGGAAAGGCGTTGGAGTCGAAGAGGGTGTTATCATGGTTCACGAGATTGACCCGTAGATTTGCCTGAAAGGACCCCCTCAACCGTCCATCGATCCTGACCACGTCATTTCCCGCACTGGTGTCGTTGTCGATCGTGATCGAGATGTTGTCCCCCTTCAGGTTTGCGGCGCCGGACCTGAACGCGAATCGGGCAGGCAGATATCTCAATCCGCCCCATGAGCCCGGGGAACTGACGAGATTCGCGGGATCGAAGGAAAGCGTGGCGGAATACGATGCGCCGACCTGGAGTGTCGATACTACGCTCCGTTCGATCACCCCCTCGAGCTTGTAGTTGACGATCGTTGCTTCTACGGCATTCGAGAGTCCCGGTAGCAAAACGATCAACGCAAACAATTGCGCGATCCGGAAGGGTCGATTTGTTCGGGATACATTCATGGTAATCCTCCGTGACCCGGCACCTGGAACCCTTGCCGCTCTGTCTTGTCCAGGGTGTCGCTGAATCGATCGCAAAATAACCGGCGATACCGTCTCTGCCTTTTCAACAGGACGTCTTTCCGCTCCTTCTACAATCCGTATAGTTCCTGAAAGCCAGCCTTTCCATCCGTACGGTTACTTAGCCGACTTCTGGAAAATCACATACCAGCCTGCTTGTCTTTTCGTCCGTCCTCTGCGTTGCGAAAACAGTTACATAGTTCGACTATGCGCCTGTTGTCGCGCCTTGATGACGAACGAGAATCCGGCGAAATCTGGTATGTCATTTTTTTTCCGGCAATCGCCTTATGTGTGAATTCATCCCGGAAACAGGCGCTTGTACTTGATTTGAGGCAACAGGTAGCGTCTCCGGTCCTGTAACTGTTCAGCACCTTCAGCAGGACCTCTGGATCAACTTCGCCGGCGCCGCGCTCGCGCTCGACCTGCTCGAACGGATCGAGGAACTCGATGCGCGGCTGCGCCGAATGAGATGAGCCTGGTGTTCGCAACCCAACTATGGAGCGTCCGGGGCAGCTGTCCCCGGCGGGCTCAATCATGACGCGCTACGGACTCTATATTCGTGACCTGGCCGGCGGCGACCTGGTCTGGTTCACCACCGAGGAACCGCTGGATCCCGGCGCTTACTTCAGGGGCCGGCATCATGCCGGTTCACCCAACGTCTATATCGCCGAGAGTATCCCGGCGCTGGTGCTTCAGATCGGGCCGGTCATACAGCAGGTCGAAGACCTGGGGCAGGCGTCTCTCGCGATGCCCGATACGTCTGCCAACGCCCGGGATCTCATCGAGAAAGACATGACCGGGGGGCTGCTGCGGGATCTTACCGAGACGAGTTCCATCTGGGATTCGAATCCGCGCTGGGTACATCACCTGCGTCCCTGCTTGCCGCGCGGCGACTGAGTTTTCCCGATGAAACTTCGCGGTCGCTGCGTCGACAGACGCGTTCCGTTTGTCTAGAGCTGCTTTTCGGGTGCTACTTTAAGGAACCATGCCGAGAATCTGCGCCAGGGGGTCGTCTGTGGCTCTTTGGTCTCGACAACTTCTTGACCGTTGATCGTTGCGTGCCATGCAATCTTGTTGTCATCGCCCAGTTTCAGGCGATAAGCAATCGCTGGTATACGATCAAACGAAGCTTCGGCCATCACGGCACCTAGTTCTGGTGAATCGATCAGCAGGCCCATCTCTGTATTGATATCAATCGAGCGTGGATCGAGATTGAGCGAACCAACGAAAATGCGCTTCCTGTCGATCAGGATGCCTTTGGTGTGCAGTGTGAGGTGATCCAGCCGGGTTTCTCCGTCCTCCGTCGTAATCTTCGCCGCATCGGCACGTGCTTCCCATAATTCGACCCCGGCTCTGAGGAGGTCCTTTCTGTATATGGAATAGGCCGAATGCACCGAGGTGTGGTTGTTCGTCGCGAGCGAATTGGTCACTATGACGACACGAATACCCTTGTCCCGCAGCTCTCTGATGAAACTGATTCCTCGCTTGCGTGGGACAAAATACGGTGTGAAGATGACGATCTCTTCTTCTGCGGTCGATAGCACTTCCCGTATTTCGTTGACGACGATCTGTTGTTCTTCCGAGACGTCTTCAAGCAATTTCTGAGGGTCATCGGTGAGCAGGCGTGATTCCGCGACATAAGGCTTCAGCGAACGCGCGAAGAATTGTTTCATCAACGGTGTGTCGATGGCGCTGGCGTATATGGAATTCCCAGCCTCGGCCATCTCCAATCGCAGGGATTCCCGTCTTTCTGCGATCTTGCCAGGATTATCCTCCTTGAACAATGCTTCCAGGGGAACTGCCAGCCTGTGATTCCAGTATGTATCGAACTCTCTCGAGACCTCTCTCACAACAGGACCACCGCTAAGCATATCGAAGTCCATAAATTCACCGGAGGTTTCCAGCTGAAAGTACTCGGCAGCAATGTTGCGCCCACCGACCACGGCGATCTGGTTATCGACGACGAACGCCTTGTTGTGCATTCGCCGATTTGCTAGCGTGAAATTCCCGATGTAGTTGAACGCATAAATGCCCTTCCGAGCGATTGGATTGAAAATCCTGACCTCGATTTTCGGATGATCGTCCAGTGTCGCCAATGAGATGTCTTCGACGGTTGTGAAGATATCATCCAGAAGCAGTCGTACTCGAACGCCCCTATTGGCCGCTTCAAACAACCTTGCCGCGAATACCAGGCCGGCGTCGTCGGGCTTCATCAGAAAGTACTGTGCGTCGATCGAAACCTCGGCAGCATCCATAAGGGCGAGCCGTGCGCCGAATGCATCAAAACCCTCGATGAGAGGATAAAAGCCATTGGCATCGGTTCTTCCATCGAGCCACTCGATTACACCCGTCGCCTCCCGGCTATGCGATGTACCCTCAATCGCGACGGAAGTCTCTTTGGGAGAGTCAAACGGTGCGCTGGCGCATCCGGCGATGAACAGAGATATCCCGAGGAGCAGGGCGTGGAAGAAATGCGAACCTTGCGGCTTTATCGGTTTTTGGTCCGTGCTCGATACGTTGGAATAACGGAGATTCGCAACCCTTAGTTGCTTATTCAAAGCGCTTGTTTCGACCTGGTTCGGCAACTCATACGGTCTCGAGTAAAGCGTTTCGGTCGACAGCGAAATAAGCATTTCAGGGGACTCCCAATCGTTGGCTATCTGGTGGCTTGAGCTTGTCATATTCAGAGGATGGTTGCATCGCGTGTTTCGTGTCATCTCGTGTTTTCTTCAGCAGAGAAACCTGATGTAGAAGATTTCACAATATTTCAGAGGCCCGCTGCCATTCCGCAGGGGCCACCTTTGAATGCTACGTGATCGCACCGAAGACCCGGAGGATATTCAGGCATCGTCTCCAGTGGATATTTGCTCCATGCCGCGCAGCAAGACGGCTTCGCCAGCCAACACAGACCACAAAGCGCCCGAGATGCGTGAGTTCAGTGCGCAGGCCCTGTCCCCGGCGAGCCAGTGCAACCCGGTTGATGATGATGCCGTCGACTCCTCGGCTCATCATCACTGTCATCTGCACTGGATCATCGATAGTCCAAGCGAAAACTTTGAGTCCGTGCTATTGGGCTTGGTGGATCATCGAATAGGAAGCGGCGGACGCCGATAAGGCCAGGAAGCTGATGTCATATGCCGATTATCGCGCTGCTGCCGACTCATCTGCCGCGGCTGATACCTCCTGTTCGGCCATTGCTGCTTGCCTGGCAGCCCCAACGTCATCATGACATAGGCCCAACCGTCAGAGATCATCTCAATCGCGATGAACAGGCGTGGATTCATTTTACTTGAACTCGATACTTGCCTCATGACTTCCCCCATTCGTGATGCCGGGCGGCACACGCTTGGGAGTTGTCATGAGACTCACGGAATTGTCAGTGCGCTGTAACTGATAGCCCGAATGTCATGGAACAAGAACTGTCCCCGATCACCGCGTTCACCCGGATGTCACGGAACAAGACCTGTCCCAGTCTCCTCAATCACCCTCGCTCCCAGTTTTCATTGGGTTGCGAAGATCAGAATGCGAACGATGCCCCGACCACCCCTGATCCTTCAGGCGACTCGGTTGTGAGTCCGGCGTTGTAGCCAGCGAACAAAACGGTGCGGCGGCTGAGATACCAGTACCCTCCAATGCCAAGCACGGAAACCGCCCCCCCTTCACTCCCGGAGGCCGGGTAGCTCAGGGAGCCGGTCGCGTACAGCTGAACGCTCGGCGTGACGAAGCGGGAGTATGCCCCAGCCAGGAAACCCTGCAAAAACTGATCGTCGGTCTCGTCCACTGGTGTGAAGAAACCGATGTTCCAGGTAAAGACACTGCTTGGCGAGAGGGTGTGATCCACGTTGATGAATCCGGAGGGTTCGACTTTCCCATCGTCAAAGCCGCCGCTCGAAACCGGCACAAGGAACTCCAGCTCGAAGCCGTAGGCGGGATCGAACATCCCCTCGCCACCCTGCGAGAGCCGGTGTTTGAAGCCAAGCTGAAGCGGGCCGCTGCCGGTCTCGTCGCCGCTCGAGTCCCTCTCATACTGAACCGCCCAGGTTTCCAGTCGGAACTCCCAGTCCTGGGCGGCGCCGACGCGGAGCAGGAGAGGAACCCTGGCAGAGCGGTCCGAATCCTTGTGATCAAACTCGACCGAACTCTCTACGTAGAAACGGCCTGGCGGTACGATGCCTATGCTGTCCGGGATGAACCCGAAGTCGGGGCCGGGGTCCTTGATATCCGCACCCCGGGCCCCGGCATCCGGCGCCTGAATCTCGACGCTCTGTTCGGAAGCTAGCGAATTTCCCTCACGTTGTGATGCGGGCGCGTTACCGAGGTTTGGCACGTCGGCAAATACGTTAGAAGTACCCACGCAGAGACCGATTGACAAACCGCTGATAATCGACACCAGGGTCAGCGTGGGACAATACGATAATCTCACCAGTGCCAATCATCTACCTGAAGACAAGGAAGGTCGCGACGGTCGGAACAAACCACTACCGTACCCCATATTCGTACCGGGATGCGCTGGATTTGGTTTGTATTCAAGGCGCGCCAACTGAAGCATAGCAAACTACGTGACGGTTTACGCAACGCGGAAGATGGGCGAAAAGACAGCCAACTATTCCGCTAAAGATTCAACCATTCCTTCAAGATCCGGTTCAGGTTTTCCACTTCGGTATCCGACAAGCGCCCCACTACCGTTCCGATTCTGCTGAGGGGCAAGGTTGTGACTCGGTACGGCATCACCTCAGATGTCATCGTCAATCCTGATGCGCCGGGCAAGACTCTTACCCGCAAGCTTCCCCCGACCAGTGTGCTGGTGATCGGGCACAGGGTAACGTTCTCGGACGCTTGGAAATCAGTGGATATGACCACAACGCCCGTTCTCTGGTTGTCCTGGAAAAACAGCGCCGTAACAACATCCCCTCGATTCAGCCGGATCATTGATCCTGCGTGAATGGATCTTTTTCGGGGGGGCCATAGAATTCCTGATACTCCGGATCATCCCGGTCGATTCGGGACAGCCTTTCCAGTTCCCGGCTGATTTCATCGCGACGATCTGAACTGTCCTGCCTAGACAGAAAATTATCGAGCGCCTGAACAACCACCTCGGTATTCGTCTCATCGTGGTGTCTGGCATATCGCTCCAACCGCTTGCGAAGTTCTGCCGGCAATCTGATTGTGGTCGTGGGTGTCGCCATGGTTCAATCCCGACGCTTGCTGTAGCACAGAGTGTAGCGCGGCGCTCGGGATAACGGGGGCAGTGAAGTGGACCCCGATGATTCAATGATCTCACTCAGGGATCCCTATGCTAACTACACGGCAAACGCGGGGGATGATTTTACTGAAGAGATTGCAAATTACATATTCAGCGGTTCCGAATTGGCGGGGACATATGTAGTGGGTGGAAGACTATTGAATACGTATGATGGTGATTATTTCAGCTCAGAGACTGAAACCTTTGAGTTTTCGCACTAGATGGTTATCCGCGGACAAGAACTTGCACTTCTATTACATCTAAGGCTGCCAACAGATAGCGTGCTAATAGTCAGAGGACTAAACCGCTCGCGCGGTAGGGGGAGCCGCGATCTGGGGGCGTCGGTAACAAGATAGATCTGCGTCCTATGTTGAGTTTGAGGCATGTCGCCTCGGTTCACATCAGGAGCACGGCCATGACCCATTCACCCCAACCGATCAGCCCGCTGCGCCAACGCATGATTGAAGACATGAGGTTGCGCAAGCTCTAGCGCACCGGGTTTGCCTGGATGGCAAGGAGCTCGATACCCCGTCAATTGCTGCTGCCCTCCCGGATAGGGCAGGTCAGGGGCGGTTGATCCGAATCAATCATTCAGGCGCCATGATGATCACAACTCAACGACATTACTCACACTGAATGTGTCGCTGATGCGTGTTTTCTCCGGTGTGGTCGTGATGGTTGTGACCTGACGGATGTTCTCTTCACCAAACACGGGCTTTAGCCTGTCAACGTTCTTCGGTAGCCTGCCACTGTCATCATTCCATTTGCATTCGTACAGGCGAAGTCGATTTCCCTCAGGAACCAGAAAATCAATCTCCCGGCCATCCTTGTCGCGAAAATAATAGATCTCGTCTGCTTTTCCCTGATTGTGCATGCTGCGCAATAATTGTCCGAAGGCGTACGTCTCAAAAAAGGACCCCAGCAGTGGATTATTGCCGAGGATGTCGGCCGACTGAATATTCACCAGGTAACACAACAATCCCGTATCCAGGAAATAGAGCTTGGGCGACTTGATGATTCTCTTGCCAAAATTCTGATAATACGGCTTGAGCAGATAAATGATATTGGAAGCTTCCAGTACAGCGATCCAGCTTTTTATGGTATGCGTACTGACGCCGACTTCCGTGGCAATGCGGCTCATGGAAAAAATCTGTCCTGACCGGATCGCCAGCAAACGCATGAACTGATCGAATTCACGCACATGCCGGATATTCAGGAGTTGACGCACATCCCGCTCGATATAGGTCGCGATATAGTCACTGAAGAATCGATGAGGGTCGAGATTGTGTTCGTATATTTCCGGATACCCGCCCTTGACCAGCCATTCCAGAGTTTGCGACGGACTCAATCCGGTCTTGTAGTGTGTGACTAACTCCCTGGCCGAGAGACTGTACAGATTCAGAATGGAAACCCGGCCCGCGAGACTTTCCGACACACCTTTCATCAATGAAAACTTTTGTGAACCCGTCATCACGTACTGACCATTGACCTGCCTGTTCTCGTCAATACGGATTTTCAGATGCCTGAAGATATCGGGTGCATACTGGATCTCATCGATGACCAGGGGTGTCCCGTGGGTATCCAGAAAGAATTCCCCGCCTTCGCTTGCCTGTCGTGCTTCGAGCGGAACGTCCAGGCTGACAGAGTGATGTTCGGGAAAGAGATGTTTTAGCAGGCTTGATTTGCCGGTCTGGCGGGCACCGGTCAACAGAAGCGCGGGGCGTTCGGAATGAACGCGATCGACCAGACTGGAGATCTCCCGCTCTATCCACATGATCGGACAATATGAAGTAGAACTTCGTATTTGTCAATGCTATCCATGCATAAGAAAGCAAACCTTTTACTCCGGGCCCTCCACGGGACAAACGTAGCCCCGGGTCGGAACGAACCGAAGGTCCACCCGCTTGATCCGGGACACCTCGGACTGAATTTCCGAACCCAGGTGATCGATGGTGGACGGTTTCTCGGTTCCACTGATGAGTATCTTCGCTGTGTTGCCTGAGACCAGGACGGACTTGATCACGAAATCAGTTTTATATTGACGCACCCATTCGTTGGCGATGGTCGTTATCCTGACCTGGGCGATGCTGTCGCGACCGACCTTGATGGTGCTCACGGACAGGGGTATCGCGACGAGAATGACGCCGATCGTGATGATCCGGTAGGCCCTCCGCTTGTTGAGATGACTCATGTCCTCGGTGGCCGCCGCACCCAACCGCAGTAGCGCGAAAACGGCCCCGCCTGCCAGCAGGATTGACAGGAAGTTGGTCAAAAACAGCAGGAGCGCGCCCCAGGCATCCGCCCACTGACCCGCGGACAGCGAGATCCCGACCACACTCAGCGGCGGCACCAGCGCGATGGATATGGCCTGACTACCCGCGTTGCCCATACAAAACGGTGAAACCTTGAATCCGGAAAGCTGCGGGCACTCCCATGACATGTATGCTTGATGCCAAATTTCAGGCAAAGCCAACAGGGGCGAATTATCATGTTGAAATACTTCTTGATCGGATTCCTGCTCATCGGTTTGACAGTGATGATCCACGCAACGGGAACCTCACTCTGGATGCAAAGACTGATCCGGCAATATGCCAGCCACGAAGGTCACTGGATACCCGGAATGCAATGGTGGATCTTCGTTGCCACGGCGACGGTCCTGTTGACTCTACACATACTGGAGATCCTCTTGTGGTCTCTGACCTACCTTTGGTTACCGGAGATCACTTACCTGGAAACATTCGAGTCGGCCCTTTACTTTTCGCTGGTCACTTTCACGACACTGGGTTACGGTGACATCACGCTGCAGCCTGTCCATCGTATCCTGAGCGGCATTGAGGCTATGACCGGCATATTCCTGTTCGGCTGGAGTACGGCGCTGTTTTTTGCCGTGGTCCAGCGTAGCTGGCGCGCGAGTTTCAGGAAAAAGCATCACTCGCACGATAGTCATAACGCTGCCGCGAAGCAGGGGGATTGACGGTTGTGAGCAGCCCCAAGGGCTGCCAGGATAAAGGTTCAATCAGTCTTTTCAGAACTCGCTGGATTCCTCAGACCCAGTGGTATCAAAATGGGGAACCGCTGGCCCGACAGGTAATAGTCATCGACGGCCTGTCCGCCTTTAAACGCCCGATGCGCTGCCTCTGTCTACTTGTCGGTTATCTGTAGACCAATTGTTGGTAGACCTGCTGAAATGCATGAAAGCGGGGGCAATACCGGCAGATGGAAAACGAACTGGGTTTTAACCCGCGCGCGACAATGGGGGTATCCTGAGCCCATGCAAGAGAGAGACCAATCGATGCCGGACGTCGAGTTGATCGATGAGCAGACGATTTTCACCCTGGCAGAGCTGTGCCGCTCCTGTGCGGTCGAGGCCGAGTTCGTCGAGTCCATGGTCGAGCAGGGGATCCTGGAGCCGGTCGGCAGACGCGGCCGCCACTGGTGCTTTCCCTCGACCAGTCTGCGCCGTACGCGCGTCACTCTGCACCTTCAACAGGACCTCGGCGTCAACCTGGCCGGCGCCGCGCTGGCGCTCGACCTGCTCGAGCGTATCGAGGAACTCGATGCGCGGCTGCGCCGAACGAGATGAGCCTGGTGTTCGCAACCCGACTATGGAGCACCCGGGGCAGCTGTCCCGGTTGCGGAATATCCGCGTGATCGGTGGCCAGGTCAGAGGGACCCGACCACTTCATTGCAGCCAGTGCTGAGGCGCCTGGACTGTTCGTGGCCGGCAGTCGACATTGAATCGCATTAATCGACTGTGCTTTCCCGACGAAACTTCGCGAATTTCCGAACACCCCGCGCGAAAAATCTACCGTCATCACCCTCGCTTTTCGGCCAATCCCGCCAGTCAGGCCATCCGGTACCCTGCCGCGCCCAACAGGGTCGCGGTTACCTGGGTTGGGGGGCAGGTTACAGCCGAGCCCCGACCGTGCGCTACATCTGATAGCCCGGATGTCACGGAACAAGACCTGCCCCCGATCACCCTCGCTCTCAGTTTTCACCGGGCTGCGAAGATCAGAATGCGAACGATGCCCCGACCACCCCTGATCCTTCAGGCGACTCGGATGTGAGTCCGGCGTTGTAGCCAGCGAACAAAACGGTGCGGCGGCTGCGATACCAGTACCCTCCAATGCCAAGCACGGAAACCGCCCCCCCTTCACTCCCTGAGGCCGGATAGTTCAGTGAGCCGGTCGCATACAGCTGAACGCTCGGAGTGACGAAGCGGGAGTATGCCCCAGCCAGAAAACCCTGCAAAAACTGATCGTCGGTCTCATCCACTGGTGTGAAAAAACCGACGTTCCAGGTGAAGATACTGCTCGGCGAGAGGGTGTGATCCACGTTGATGAATCCGGAGGGTTCGACTTTCCCGTCGTCAAAGCCGCCGCTCGAAACCGGCACAAGGAACTCCAGCTCGAAGCCGTAGGCGGGATCGAATGCCCCCTCGCCACCCCGCGAGAGCCGGTGTTTGAAGCCAAGCTGAATCGGGCCGCTCCCGGTCTCGTCGCCGCTGGAGTCCCCCTCATACTGAACCGCCCAGGCTTCCAGTCGAAACTCCCAGTTCTGGGCGGCGCCGACGCGGAGCAGGAGAGGAACCCTGGCAGAGCGGTCCGAATCCTTGTGATCAAACTCGACCGAACTCTCTACGTAGAAACGGCCTGGCGGTACGATGCCTATGCTGTTAGGGATGTACCCGAAGTCGGGGCCGGGGTCCTTGATATCCGCACCTTGGGCCCCGGCATCCGGTGCCGGGATCTCGACGCTCTGTTCCGAAGCTGGCGAATTTCCCACACGTTGTGTTGCGGGCGCGTTACCGAGGCTTGGTACGTCGGCAAGTACGTCAGTAGTACCCACGCAGAAACCGAATGACAAACCGCTGATAATCGACACCAGGGCCAGCGTGGGAAAATACGATAAGCTCACCGGTGCCAATCATATACCTGAAGACAAGGAAGGTCACGACGGGCGGAACGAACCACTACCGTACCCCATAGTCGTACCGGAATGTGCTGGATTTTAGTTTGTATTCAAGGCGCGCCAACTGAAGTATAGCAAGCTACGCAACGATTGGCGCAACGCAGAAGACGGGCGAAAAGACAAGCAGGCTGGTATATTATTTCACTACTGTTCGGGGAAATTATCAAAAAAATTCAGTAGGTTGGGTAATTCGTCGTCTCCGCATATGAATTCTGCCCCAGTAAGCAACTGAAGGGGAAGGGTTTTCTCGAAAGTCGAATCAGGTGATACCCGTGACAAATGCAATCAGCGCTCCATACAGTAAGTTCCACCTATCGACGGGTGGTCTGATGTACCGGCTGTCTGTCCATCTGCACCTGCAGGAAACCGGCAAACACGACATCACGCGTCGCATAGTCGTTCTGTTGGCATTGGCCTGGTTTCCGGTGATTGGTCTGGCTGCGGTCGAAGGCAACCTGATCAACACCAGTCTCGACGTTCCCCTGCTGCACGACGTGAAATTCTATACGAGATACCTTGTCTCCCTTCCGATGCTCTTACTGGCAGGCGCGGTGGTCGACCCTCTTGTCGCCGCGACTATTGTGAGTTTCGGAGAATCCGGGGTGATCGATGAAAGCAACGAGGGGAAATTCAATGAAGCGGTCCGGAATCTCAATAGCAGAAAGGAGTCCATGGTTGCGGACGTCGTGATCGTCGGAGCGATCCTGTTGATTGCGTTGGGGGTCATCACGTTTACGGACCAGCAGAGCCCGTATGGCGCGTTCTCGAACTGGTTGTCGTTTTCCGATAATGGTGAGACCCGACTGACTCATGCAGGATGGTGGTATCTGATGGTCAGCTCACCCATTCTCATGATCGTCCTGTTCCGATGGGTATGGCGATATCTCATCTGGTGTGAGTTCCTTTTTCGTGTCTCCCGTATCAAACTGAGACTGGAACCGACACATCCGGACCTGGCCGGCGGTCTGGGGATTCTGAAGATCGGAGGGTTCGCCTTTATCATGGTGTTCCTGTCCTTCGGCTCCATGGTGTCCGCGGCACTGGCCCAGGAGATTCTTTATACCGACAGTACGCTCACACAGATGCAGATCGTCGTGTTGGGGTACGTCATTATCCTTCTGTTCGTCATGAAACTGCCCCTGTTCTTCTTCGCCGCGCAACTCGTCAAGGCGAAAGGCCTGGGACGCCTGGTCTATGGCGCGCTGGGCTACAGGCTGTCACAGGCCTTTGACGAAAAATGGGGTCGGTCGGTGATTAGGGAATCGGGCGGTAGACTGCTGGAGGCGACGGACTCCTCAACGGTCTGTGACTATGCCGACGTCTACGGCGCGGTGAGGGATATGCGAATCGCGCCCATCGGATTGAGGGATTACCTGGTGCAGGCGGCCATACTCGCCCTGCCTTTCCTGCCGCTGGTCTTGACCGAAATCTCGTTGACAGAAATGTTGAATCGCCTGATCGGTGCTTTGATGTAGGATCCTGCTGGATACGGAAGCCCTCCCTGGCATCCATTGACTACCCGTTGCGCACGGTTCGGGGCGAGTTGCTATTCCTCAGAATTTTCCGGATACCCGTAGCCGCGGGAGGGGAGGAAGCGAAGGTTTACCTTCGTGACCTGTTCGACTCTCGACTGAATCTGTGCGCCCAGGTCGTCAATGGAATCCGGGCTCTCGGTTCCGCTGATGAGTATTTTCGCCTGATTGCCGGAAACCAGGACAGATTTGATCACGAAATCAGTCTTGTATTGACCCACCCAATCGTTCGAGATCCTCGTGATCCTGGCTTGGGCGATGCTGTCGCGACCAACCTTGATGGTGGTCGCGGTCAGGGGTATTGCGACGAGAAGCACACCGATCGTGATGATTCGGTAAGCCCTCCCCTTGTTGAGATGGCTCATGTCCTCCGTGGCGGCCGTCCCCAGTCCGAGCAGCGCGAAAACGGCTCCACCCGCCAGCAGGATCGACAGGAAATTGGTCAGAAACAGCAGCAGCGCGCCCCAGGCATCCGCCCACTGTCCCCCGGACAGGGAAATGCCGACTACACAAAGCGGCGGCACCAGCGCGATGGATATGGCAACGCCGGGAAGCGAATCGGCGACATCGTCGCGACTCATGGCAAAGGCGCCGGCCGTACCTGCGGCAAGGGCGATGATCAGATCGAGCAGGCGAGGGGAGACCCGGGCGGTGATCTGGGAGTTGGTGTTGAAGTCGACGACGTGAATCCCCAGAATGCCAAGCAAGGCTGCAACGATGATCACACCGAGCACGCCTGCGGCGACCAGCAGCAGCGAGCGCCATGCGCGGGGTCCATTTCCCATCATCAGTGCGGCCGTCGCCGCCACGATTGGAGTCATCAAGGGAGCGATGATCATGGCGCCAATGACCGTGGCGGTGGAGTCTGAGATTACCCCTTGGGCCGCGATTACGGTGGAAAGGAAAAGCAGTACCGTGAACCGGACCAGGTATCGCTGCAGCCGGTCTTCCTCGAAAAACAGTTTGCTCTCGAACTCAGGGATATCTGCGGGTGTGAATTTGTTGTCCTTCAGTATTTCTGACAAGCGCATCATGTTTTTCACCTCCTGTAGAAAAACGAGTTCAAATGCAGTGATCCCAACTGGTCTAATTGCCGATTTCTCAGGATTCTGGATCAGCGGCTGTATGACAATACGGTGACCGATTACCCCTCCAAGAAGAGATGCCTGCAGGGACCGGTTTGGCAATGATCCGCACGTCATCCTGATGTCGTTGCGTCGGCTGCCGGAAAAGCCACTAACGAACAGAGAGCACTATTTTAACGCAACATGAACACCAGAAAATCACCCACGTCACTCTTCGCGGACCCGACGTCCCCAAAAATGCGAATTGCCTTTCTGTTCCTGTTGGCGATTTCAATTTCGCTCCTGTTCTACCAGGTTGTGGAACGCTTCCTGATCGCGCTCCTGATGGCAGCGGTCCTGGCCGGACTCGCCCATCCAGTCTATCGTTGGTTCGTCGACAGGCTCCGTGGCCACGAGAACACGGCATCTGCCGCCACCGTCCTGTTGTGCCTGATGCTGGTGATCGTGCCGGTGACGCTCTTTCTGGGGGTGGTGGTCAACGAAGCCGTCGAGGTAAGCAAGACCGCCAGTGAATGGGTGGAGCGGCATGTCCAGCAGCCGGAGGAGCTGCAGGAGAAGATCCGGGCAATCCCTGCCCTGCAGCGGCTCCTGCCCTATCAGGACCAGATCCTGGAGAAGGTCGGGGAGCTGGCGGGAAAAGTGGGAGGCTTCGTGGCCCACGGGATGGCCGCGGGCGCCAGGGTGACCGCCGGGTATTTCCTCTCGCTGTTCGTCATGCTCTACGCGATGTTCTACTTCCTCGTCGAGGGGCGCGCGATCCTGGACGCCGTGCTGCGTTTTACGCCGTTGACAGACGGCGACAAGACCGACCTGCTCGGGACCTTCGTCTCGGTCAGTCGCGCGACCGTCAAGGGCACACTGGTGATCGGCATCGTACAGGGCGGGTTGGCGGGACTCTCCTTTGCGGTCGTCGGTATCGAAGGCGCGGTGTTCTGGGGTGCGGTGATGGCGGTGCTGTCCATCGTCCCGGGTATCGGCACGGCTTTGGTCTGGGTGCCGGCGGTAATTTTTCTGGCATTGGGCGGCCAGACCGGGGCGGCCGTCGGTGTCGCCCTGTGGTGCGCCATCGTGGTGGGTACGGCCGACAACGTCCTGCGACCGAGCCTGGTAGGCAGGGACACGGCAATGCCGGATATTCTGGTCCTCCTGACGACCCTGGGGGGGCTGTTCTTGTTCGGCGCGTCGGGGATCGTCCTGGGGCCCGTTGTGGGCGCCTTGTTTGTTGCTGTATGGGGACTCTGGGGTGCGGCGGTCGAAGCGGGGCAGACGACCGAATCGGCCGAAGGGGTCCAGGATGGAGATTAATCCCAGGAACGGTTTTTTTGAGGGTTTCCTTATGGAAGCACCCGCAGGATCGCCGGATTCCTGACTCACTTCGCATGCATGAAATCCCACAATTATAGAGTATAGTGAAAAAAACAGGGCAGGATGACCGGCCGGGGAATTGCGGTCTCGACGCAACTGTTTGCCTGACGATTGCACGACCCGGTAACCGATACGTGGATCGCCGCTTCGGAGATCACTCTATCAGGAGATGCAGAAATGACAGACGAGCCGAGATCCCCCCGCGAACGCCTTGAGTATGGAAGGTCCCGTCGCGAGGCCGCACCGCTCGAGAGTCATGCCGAGTGGTCGGCCGACCCCAGTCGAGCCGATCCGGTGCGACTCATCGAGGAACAGAATGAGGACCGCGTCTCCTGGCTGGTGCCGGTTCGGCGCGCCCGCATGTCGGCGTCGTCTTTTACCTTCTATCGGGGTAGCGCGCGGATCATGGCGGCCGATCTCGCGCAGACACCGGTCTCGGGCATCGAGACTCAGATTTGCGGTGACGCGCATCTTGCCAACTTCGGCAACTACGCCTCACCCGAGCGCCAGCTGGTCTTCGATATCAACGACTTCGACGAGACCCTGCCGGGTCCCTGGGAGTGGGACGTCAAGCGCCTGGCGGCGAGCTTCATCCTTGCCGGACGTTTCAACGGCCTTGGCAAGATGGAATCCCGCAAACTCGCGCAACAGACGGTGCGGGTCTATCGCAAGGCCATGGCAAAACTCGCCGAGATGTTCGTGACCGACGTCTGGTACAGCCTGGTCAAGGCGGACCGGATTCGGGATGTCGCCAAGGACGACGAGCTGAGGGCGGATTTGGAGAAGTTCATCAGCAAGACCATGCGCAAAGACAGCCGGCATGCGCTGCGCAAACTGGCCGAGGAGGTCGATGGAAAATTCAGACTCCGTAGCGATCCACCGTTGATCGTTCCCCTGCGGGACCTGCCCGACGCGCACGACCCCGACAAGTATCGCGAGATGATGCTGCAGTCATTCAAGCAATATCAGGCGGATATGCCGCATCACATCACCCACCTGTTGAGCAAGTTCCGGCCGGTGGACTTTGCGTTCAAGGTGGTCGGCGTGGGAAGCGTCGGCACGCGGTGTTTCATCCTCCTTCTCGAAGGCCGGGACCGGTCCGATCCCCTGTTTCTGCAGATCAAGGAGGCGAACAAATCTGTACTCGAGGAACACCTGCCGCCCAGCCGTTACCGGAACCCGGGACGGCGTGTGGTCGAGGGTCAGCACCTGATGCAGACGGTCAGCGATATTTTCCTCGGCTACACCAAAGGCAAGGTGACGGGCCATGACTTCTACCTGCGTCAGCTCAAGGACTGGAAGGGCTCGGTGAATGTCGAGGACGCCTCACGCGATCGCCTCAAACTGTACGCGCGTACCCGGGGCGCGACGCTCGCACGGGCGCATGCCCGATCCGGAGACCCTGTCGCGATCGCCGGATACCTGGGGACGAAGAAGACGTTCGACCGCGCCATTGCCGGGTTCGCGGAAAAATACGCCGATCAGGCCGAGAGCGACTACGCGGCGTTCAGGGAACAGATCGACAGTGGAAGGCTCGAGGCGGCGGAGTACGGCGAATAAGGCGATTGCCGGGAGATCGCCTGATCCGCCGGGCCGGGAAATCGTTGATCGAGTCCGCCCGGTCTGCGGTTTCCCGGTCGCGGCCTCGAGCTCCAGCGACCTGGCTTCCGCCCCTTTTCTGATGGCCTGTGGCAGGCCCCCTGCGTTGTGTGCGTTGGCGGCAGATCGTAACTTGTAAAATCACGACTGGACGACGAGGGCGGCCCCAATGCCAGAAGAAACCGATACAGGCAACGTTGTGGATTTCGTCAAGGTGCATTCGGACGAGATCGCCCAACACATCAATGAGTACAGTTTCCTGGTGGCCGACGCCCTGTCCGTGATCGTGCTGGGGATGCTCGCGGTTTTTGTCCTGCACAAGCTGGTCGCGAAGTTTCTCTTTCGATTTATGAGCAATGCCCGCCTGGTGCTGGTCGTTTTCGGTACGCTGTACGTACTGGTGTTCGTCGTCACCGTGTTGCTCGTGATCAAGAAGATGGGCTTCGAAACCAAAGACCTGGGTGCGATCGCGATACTGACAATTCTGATAGGAGCCGTGCTGGTCTATTACCTCATCCCCTTCCTGCCCAGACTGCCCTTCAAACCAGGGCATATGATCGAGACTGTCGGGGTCATGGGGACTGTCGATTCGATCTCGAGTTTCCACACCACGCTGCGTAAATTCGACGGCACACTCGCTTTCCTGCCCAACGCGCTGGTGATGGCATCCAGGATCCTCAATTACAGTTACATCCCGA
>JAYENI010000008.1:0-18500 GCA_034722015.1 Pseudomonadota bacterium | reverse complement strand
GTCTTCGCGTCATCGCCGAGGGCGTCGAGACTGCGCCTCAACTGGAATTTCTGCGGGCACAGTCATGCGACATCGCCCAGGGTTACCTGACCGGTGTGCCCATGCCGGCCGACGCGTTCGCGCGGTTCCTTCTGCATGGGGACATCGTCGGCGGGGAACCGCTCAGCGTCGGGTAGGCCGGGCCCGGGTTGGGGGAAAACACTCGTATGAGGGCGCCACTCACCCACGGCCAGCTCGAACGATCCAGGTCAGGGCGAGCAGCAGGCACATCAGCGCCACGATCAGCTGGGCGGGTGGGTAGTCGTAGTAATTGGCGAGCACGAACCCGGTGCTTGCCGAAAGCAGGGCGACCAGGGGCGCGACGAGGAACATCGTTCGCACCTCCCGACACAGATTGGCTGCGATCAGTGCCGGCAGTACCAGGCAACCGAAGGTGTAGAGCATGCCGGAGGCGCGCATCGACAGCCCGGCGCCCAGTCCCAGCCAGCCCGAGGTCATCAGGCCCCAGCCACGTACGTTCATCCCCGCGGCAGTCGCCATGACCGGATCGAGGGCGAAGAGCAGTATGCGGCGATGCAGGGTTGCGATCAGCAGGCCGCTCAGGAGCAGGAGGCCGCCGAATACCCAACCGTCGTGACGGCTGGCGCCGATGATGCTCGACAACAGCAGTCGGTGGACCTCCTCCAGTCCGTGCGGGCTGTGTGCCATCAGCAGGATGGCAACGCTGGCCGAGACGAGAAACACCCATCCGGTGACGGCCTCCGCGCTGTTTCCCGTGGCCGATCCATTCCGCGACGTGAACAGCGTCGAGATGATCGCGAACACCACCGCCAGGACGGAAAGCCAGCCGTCGGATTCGAGCCACGCGATATGAACCGGGATTCCCCATCCCGCCACCCACATGCCGATCGCGACACCCAGCGTGGAGGCCTGCGCGACGGCCGCGCTCAGGAATATCTGGTTGCGGGCGACTACCAGCACGCCGATCAGCGACAGTAGCAGGGCGATCGACCAGCCGACCAGGTAGACATTGTGGAACAGGACCCACGATTGCACGAAATCCTGGATCACGACAGTGTCCCCGGTCGGTCATCGGCGGCGGTCGGCCGGTCGTTACGCCAGTGCACGTCCAGGCCGACGCCGTACACGCGTGCGATATTTTCGGCCGTCAGCACCTCACGCGCGGGGCCGGCCTGAACGTGACCACCATGAAATAGCGCGACATTGGACGCGTAACGCGCCGCCGTTGCCAGATCGTGGGAGACACAGATGACGGTGAGTCCTTCGTGCCGGTTCAACCCGGCGATATCGCCGAGCAGCGTCGTTTCGGCCGCTGGATCCAGGCCGGCGGTGGGTTCGTCCATGATCAGAAGACTCGGGCGTCTTGCCAGCGCTCGGGCCACAACGACCCGCTGGCGTTGGCCACCCGACAGTGACCAGTAATTCTCTGTCTCGTGTCCCTGAAGTCCGACCTTTTCCAGGGCCCAGGCCATCCGGTCGGCGCGTCCTTTGCGGTCTATCCTGAGGCCTGCCAGTCCGAGCCGGACGAATTCGCGCACCGTGGTCGGCAGGTTGGGGTTCATCCCGCAGCGCTGCGGCACGAATCCGATCCGCTCGCGGCTGGCAAACTCGGGGTGCCGGATGATGGTGCCTGCCTGGGGCCGCAGCAATCCCAGCAGCGCACTGAGAAGCGTGGACTTGCCGGTACCGTTCTGTCCGAGGAGAAACCAGAATTCCCCGGCGATGATCCTCAGGTCGACGGCTTCGATCACGGGTCTGGAGCCGTAGCCAAGGCGCAATCCGTGAATGCGGATGACGGGGTCCGCGGGCATCGGCGTCCCGGACTCAAGCGTGCTCATTGACCGGTGCCGGGCGCGCCAGATACGGCGCCGACGAGTTGCTGAACGTTGTAGTCCAGCATCGCCAGATAGTCGTCCGTACCGGGGCGGGCCCCTGCCTGGTGGGCCATCGGCACGATCGCTGCCCCTGTGTTCTCCGACACGAAGCGGGCATGGCGTGGGTCGTAGTAGGAAGAGGTCAGTATCAAGGTGACGTCATCGGTCTTCATGCGCTGGATCAGGTTCCCCAGGTGCCGTGTTGTGGGCGGGACGCCGGGTTTCGGTTCCATGTGCCCGATGATCGATACGCCGAACGTATTGGCGAAATACGGCCATATGTTGTGGTCGTCGACCGCCCTGGTTCCCCGGTACGCGGACAGTTGTCCGAGCCACCCGCCCAGCAGCGCCGTCTCTGCCTGCTTGCTCAGCCAGGAATCGAGCCTGCCGTGACGGTAGAGCCGGGCGAGCTTCACCACGTCGTCTGCCCCGTACCGCGCCGCGAGTTCCTCCCCGACCAGCGAGACCGCGAGGTCGTTTGCAAAGGTTTCATAGCGCTCCTCGAACGTTGTGCGCTGTTCCGGCCGCAGCGCGATCAGGCGATCGCGGATCAGCGCCGCGACCTTCAGTCCCTCAACCGGGTCGAGAAGGTAGTGGGGGTTGCCCCATGCGTGTACGTCGCCCATTGCTCGTGTGACGGTATTCCGCGGCACCTCCAGCGGGGTTACGACCGTCGAGGCATCCACGTAGCCGGGTGCGCCCGGCAGGACGCGACCGTTTCGCGCGTTCTCCAGGAGCACCGGCGCCCAGCCGGTTTCCATGTCCATGCCCAGTTGCAGGTAGAGGTCCGCCCGGTTCAGCAGCTTGATGTAGCTCGGCCTGGCCTCGACGAAGTGCGGGTCCTCCATTCCCCTGGCGATGCTGGTGACAGTCACCCCGTCGCCTCCGATGGATCGGGCGATGCTGCCGAGATCCGGCACCGTGGCGACCACGCGCAACGGTTCCGAGGCGATCAGCGACGTGGTGGTCGAGGCCATCGGGGCGATCAACAGCACAAGGACAATCAGGTATCGATTCATTGCATGAAACTCCCGCACGGCCATCCGTGCCGAACGGCCTGATGCGGATCAGGCCGGAAAAACGAGGGTCAGAACGTATGCGCCGTGTGGCGTCCGAAGAGCACCTCCGCACCGAGCCAGACGGTGTTGGCGTTTCTGTCCTCGAGGAACCCGGCGTCGTCGTAGTTGTACTGCAGGCGGAAGCGCGAGTATTCGCTCGGGTACCAGCTCAGCATGGGTGATATCCGCACGCGGTTGTCCCGAAGCGGAGACTGTTCCCTGGCGTCGGGGCCGTTGCCCGAGCCGGTCGCGTACTCGACGCGGATCCCGGCGGACCAGCGTGGGCGAAACCCGTAGAGCAGCTCCGAGTACAGTCCATAATCGTTGAGCACCTCGTCGGTTTCACCGGCGACGAAACCGGGGTTGGACCGATCGACCCGGAAGTGGCGGAATTCGAACTCCGTGGTCCACGAGACGAACGGCCAGCCGCGGAAATTGCCGCCTGGCCGCCATTTCACCCTGAGGTCGGTACCGGCGGCGATTGTCCGGCCGGCGTCACCCGTCGCGTTCGGGCCGAACAGGCCGCTGAAACCCCATTTGGCGGATGTCCCGGGACCGCTGTCCCAGGCGTTGACCCAGCGCGCGAGATAGGCGATGTCGCTGATGCTGGTGACGTCCGTCTTCACTCGCTCGTATCCACCGATCGTCTCCCCGCCGCCCCCGTGTCCGTCGTCCCCGTGCGAATGGCCTTCGCCGAGGAAGCTGATCATGGTGTCGTTGGTGGGGTCCTGGGCACCGATCATGAACTCCGAGTACCATGGGGTCGGCAGAAGCTCCGCCAGCCGGAAGCCCGCCGAGCGCGTGCCGTCGCCGCTGAACAGGCGCGTGTTGATTACCGGCTGGTCGATCCAGTCCCATGTGTGGGGGTGCGTCGGGTTGTTGAGTCCGAATTCCGTCAGGAAGTAGCCGCCTTCGAGCTGCAGGTTCCAGGGTAGCGAAGTGGTGGTGAAGAAGGCCTCTTCCAGTTCGACGGCGTCTTCGGCGAACACGATGAAGGCCTCCGCGGTGAAGTATGGGTCGACCGCGCCCCTGAGTCCCAGTTCCAGCTGCTGGAACGTGAAGCCGTTGCGTTTGGGGTCGTGCGCACCGCCCTGAAGTTCCTCGATCTCCTCCGGACTCGCGGACGAGCCGCCCGCCGCACCCATGATGACCGCCGAGAGATCGAGCAGTTGAACATTCGCTGCGCCCACGCCCCGCGACCACAGGGCGCCGGTGCTGGCGGTCGTCGCCGGCGGTTCGTCCTGTGGCGGTTCAACCTCGGCAAGCTCGGTGTCGAGGTCGGACGGACCTCCCGCCGGTTGCGGGAGAGGAGGCGTGGACGCGGCTTCCGCGGCCTCCAGGCGCCTTTCCAGATCACTCAGCCGCTGCTCGTAGGACTGGCGAAGCTGTTCTATCTCCTTGCGTAGCGCCTCGATGTCGGTGGATGCCGCGTCCGCGGGTCCACACACAATCGCCAGCATCGCGATGCCCAGCGCCGAGTGGGGGCGAAAGCTCATTGTCTTTTCTCCTGGCCTGAAATGATTTCTACGGCAACGGAACCCTGTTCAGGGGGGTGTTGGTCGCCTTAAAGAACTGATCAGGACAGGTGCGCTGGAGGATCTCGGGCGGAACGGTCCGGCTGGCAGCAATGGGGGAGGGCGAGAGGGACGTGCGGGACAAGGGTGGTGACACCGTCAACGGCGATGCCGATTTCCCCGACCGGCAACGCGGCGCCCGTGGCCTGGCCCGCGATCCAGCACAGAGCGCAGTCCTCGCCGGTCTGGGCGTCGAACGGGTGGGAGAGCGCGTGTGCACAGGACAGGGCGGGCGCGACGGCAAGCGCCCAGACCAGGAGCCATCCGGCCATTATTCGGCCACTGGGTGAATGCGGGCCGGTTAGTGTTCCCATAAATGCTGAAGTGAATCGCGTCACGATCCTGAAACTACACGATCCGTCGCGGCAAGGGAAGGCGATGGGATCGACGATGCGGAGCATCTGTAACTAGCGAGTTACAATCTGGAGTGACGAAAAGGGGTGTTGGATTTACCTGTACCCCACCCCGGGGACTTGGCCAGGACGGCAACGGAAAGTTCGTTCCGCAAGATGCTGTAAATACCTCGATGTGAGCTTGCTGCTGGCATCCATGCCAGCAACAGTTCCCCCACAAACACCTCGTTACCGTTACTCAGCGCCAAATTGGAGGGTAACTACATAGTGACCGAATAGTCGGCATTCCCGGGTGGGTTCTGTCTTACTTAAAACGGGGCCTGGCCCAGGACGTTACCAGGGGGCCGGTAATTACACACCCATATCACGTTCTGAAAATTTCCATTAACACAGGTCGCCGTGCCACACCCAACCTCCTGGGTAGTCGACCAGACCACTTGAGTGTAGTGCCCACATGAATCCCCCGGCGGTGCGTTGCATGTGTGAGTGGTAGAATCGTAAAACTGGATTTCACTCCCCCAGCTATCCACAACTTCCTTCGGAGTCGCGACGGGTATATTGGGAAATGCGCCTTTTATAAACAGGTTCTCCCCGAGCCCGCCCTCCAGAGTCGCCAGATCGGCAGAACTGCGGTGTTCAAGTCGACACCCCGGACGGCTAGCCAAGTCATCTGCCCACTGTTGGGCCACCGCGGCAACGGCGTTGTTCCAGACCAGGTTGGGGGACCCCACCTGCGTTCGCCAGGAATTGTGGGCCGCGACGGTACCTGTAAATTGAATCGGTTCCGGATCTCCTCCTACCACGGGGTCTCCTACCACGGGGTCAGGAGGCTGGGCGTTGCAGAACTGCCCTTTGTCAGCACAGCAATCACCAAAAAATTCGCATTCTGCATCACATGCGCAGCCTTCCTCAGTGATAATGCCACACTCTGCTGCGCAGCTTTGCGCATGGGCATTCGGCAATAGATACAGCATAAGAATCAACAAAAGGGTAATTCCAGATACACCTAAGCCGCGCTGGATCAGTGTCATGACCGTAGTTTCCTCTGCAAGGGATATAGTGGCTAAGTAACGGGTAGGGCGTCCAGGAAAATTACCTTGGTAAGCCCATCTATTATTTCTAATGCTATATCTAGCGAGGCTCCGCCTCAGACCGACAAGTCCTGGGATGACGCCGGTTGGTCCAAGAAGTCGCTGGACTTCTGTTAAAGCCGCAGAAGCAGCGGCAGGAAGCTGAGTCAGAATGCCAACCGTAATCAGCCGCAAGTATAGAACACTTTCCGCTGAGCGTTGCTGGAAGACAAGCCTATTTTGAAAGCAGGGTTGACGCGCGAGATTGCCCGTGCGCATGGGATTCGATACGTATCCAGGGTATGGTTCGCACCATCTTGGCGCAGATATTGGCCATTCGGTGAACCCGCGGATGCCGGTATTGTCCCGGCGTCGACGTCAGGCCCGATCTCCTTTCATTGCAGGGACCGATTGCCGGAGGCGCCGTTCGCAGCCTGACTTCAGGGAAACGGGTGGTATCATGGCGACGATTTTGATTTGTGCAACGAAGTATCCGGTCTTTCAAGGAGAGATGGCTCTATGTGGTCGCGACAGTTCGCCATGACAATGGCTTCGCTTTTGATGGCTTCCCTGTTTTCCTGTGCGGTAATTGCGGCGGAAACCGCGGCGCCCGGTGTGGCAATGGCGGGCGAGCATGCACCGGAAAACCTGGATCTGACCGGGCACTGGGTGGGCTGGTTGTCGATCGCACTTTTCGTCGTGGCCTATGCCCTGGTCATGGCGGAGGAATTCACCCATCTGCGCAAATCGAAACCGGTCATCATCTGCGCCGGTCTGATCTGGGGGCTCATCGCCTGGATCTACGCCACCCACGGGCTGCCTGACCAGGCGGAGCACGCCGTCAGGCACAACCTGCTGGAATACGCGGAACTGATGCTCTTCCTGCTGGTGGCGATGACCTATATCAATGCCATGCAGGAGCGTGGCGTATTCGATACCCTGCGCGCCTGGCTGGTCCAAAAGGGCTTCGGGTTTCGCTCCCTGTTCTGGATCACCGGTATCCTGGCGTTCTTCATCTCGCCGATCGCGGACAATCTGACTACGGCCCTGCTGATGTGCGCGGTCGTGATGGCGGTTGGCGGCGACAACACGCGATTCGTGTCTCTGGGGTGCATCAACATCGTCGTCGCCGCAAACGCGGGTGGGGCGTTCTCGCCTTTTGGCGATATCACCACACTGATGGTCTGGCAGAAAGGGGTCGTGGAGTTTTGGACCTTCCTGGCCCTGTTCGTGCCGTCCGTGGTGAACTACCTGATCCCGGCGGCCATCATGCATTTCGCCGTACCGAAGGTTCAGCCACAGGCCCTCGAGGAGCAGGCCACCCTGCATCGCGGGGCGATCCCCATCATCGGGCTGTTTCTGGCGACGATCGCCACCGCGGTCTTCTTCCACAATTCCCTGGATCTGCCGCCGGTGATCGGGATGATGACCGGTCTGGGTTACCTGCAGGTGTTCGGTTACTACCTGAAGAAGACTGCACACCGGGATCACCTTGGCCGCGAGGAGGAGGAACACGATGCGGAGATGGGGGTGCCCGGGGCTTTCGATGTGTTCTCCCCCCTGGCCCGGGCGGAGTGGGATACGCTGCTGTTCTTCTACGGCGTGGTGCTCTGCGTGGGCGGGCTGGGATTCATTGGATACCTGGGAATGGTATCGGAGCTGATGTATACGGGCTGGGGCCCGACCGCCGCCAATGTGGCGGTCGGCGTCCTGTCAGCCATCGTTGACAATATCCCCGTCATGTTCGCGGTGTTGACCATGAACCCGGACATGTCGCTCGGACAGTGGCTGCTGGTGACCCTGACCGCCGGTGTGGGGGGCTCCATGCTCTCCATCGGTTCCGCGGCGGGTGTTGCCCTGATGGGGCAGGCGCGGGGGAAATACACCTTTTTCGGCCATCTCAAATGGACCCCGGTGATCGCGCTTGGCTATTTCGCCAGCATCGCGACGCATCTGCTGGTGAACGGCTCGTATTTCACCTGAGGCGATTGCCGGAAAATGGCATACCAGGATGCGCCGGATTTTCGTTCGTATTCAAGGCGCGACAACCGGAGCATAGCAAGCTATTTGACGGTTGGCGCAACGCAGAAGACGGGTGAAAAGACAAGCAGGCTGGTATGTCATTTGACAGAAATCGCCTGAGTCCGGGCAACGGAGCGACCGGATCCGTTGCCTGGGCAGACGTGCGTGACAGCCGTCACCCGGCGCGGGATACGTACCCGCCGGACTCGGTGTTGACCTTGATACGTTCGCCCCGGGACAGGTATTCCGGGACCTGCACGACCAGTCCGGTGCTCAACGTCGCCGGTTTGCTGCGTGCCGAGGCGGATGCGCCCCTGATACCGGGGGAGCACTCGACGATCTCCATCGTGACCGTCGCCGGGAGTTCGATCCCGATCGGCAGGTCGTCGGCGATCAGGGCGTACATTCCCTCGAGCCCTTCGACGATATACGGCAGTTCGTCGGCGATCATCTCGTCGGAGACCGGATGCTGGTCATAGGTCTCGGTGTCCATGAAGGTGTTGCCGTCGGCATCCCGGTAGAGCAGCTGGACCGGTCGTCGGGCGAACTCAACGGGCTCGACGGCCTCGTCCCCCTTGAAGCTTCGCTCGAACTTCTGTCTCGAGATGACGTTTCGTCCGCGCAGTTTATAGAGCGTGCTGCCGCTGCGTGAGGACGGTGACTGGACCTGGATCTGTTTGACCAGAACCGTCTGTCCGCCGGTGCGGATTACCATCCCTTTTCTGATTTCGTTCGCGTTCATTCCTGTCCTTTCCCTCCTGTCCTGAACGGTCTCCGCTTGGGTTACCGACCATCGTTGCGTGGTCCGAAGAGGCTCTGCGCATTGCCATTCGCGGTACGCTGCGCCACGTCGTCCGGCAGCTGACGCAGCCAGTCTTTCGAGGCCCGCGCCAGTTCCTCCAGGTCCGCCCACCGGCCGGGTGTGTAGGTGTCCGTGCCCACAAGAAAGCGGCGCGGATAGCCCGTAAAAAAGGTACGCCAGTCTTCGGTCAATTCGCCATCGCGGGTGATGTCCTCGCGGAATGACAGTTCCAGAAAAAGGTTGGGATGGTCCCGAAGCATCCGCTGCAGGGTCTCGACGGGGACGTCGAAACCGGCATGCGCCCAGATGACGGTGGTATCCGGCGCCTGTGCAAGGATTCGCATCATCCCGTCGGTGTCGGTGTGGGCGTGCAGCGCCAGACTGCGCTCTCTGGCGATTCCGATGACCTGCCGCGCGATGTGCGAGTCCGCATCCTCGCCGAACACGTGAAACTCCCCGATCCCCTGGTAGGGGATACGGTCAAGCTGCCCGAGTACGTAACCGGGGATGTCCGGGTCGTCGAACCAGTTGGTTCTATGCGCCCGGGTGGGGTAGGGGCGCAGGAAGGGCACGACGCGTTCGGGCGCCACGCGGTGATGAAGATCTCTTCCGGCCAGGTGTGGCGTTTCGCGCCGTATGCTGCGGTGTCCGCACCCGGCCTGAAGCGCGTCAGGCGAGTGTAGTCACCGGATGCCTCGTCGATGGCCAGGGTGAGTTGCTCCAGCATCCCGTCGGTGCCTTCGACCGGCTCCCACGTCGTCGCGTTCTGTGGACTCAGGGGGTTCCGGTACGTGATCGTGCTCTTTGACATTTCCCTCTACCTCAGTGGGCCTGCGACCCGAATGCCACCGGCTTCGTTGACTGGACCGCCGACTGGACGAGTACCCGTTTCGGCACCTGGCCTTGTTGACAATGCCGGACAGATTGACGGACTCGAACGGCGGCGGTAAAAATTCCTGTCAGCGCAAGGCGACGCGCGGCTTTGGCGATTCGTCGAACGAAAATATCCGCTTCCAGTCGTTCTTCATGCTGATGAGGACCCAGCCACGCTGCTTTGCCAGTTCGACACCCTTGCAAAGCGCGCCCACCTTCGTGTCACAGGTGTAGCCGTACTCGCGTTCCGGGTCGTCGTGGTGGACCATCATCGCCAGGGTCGGGCCCGCACCGCTGTCTGTGTACTGCAGCATCTCGATGTCGCCGTCCGAATTCCCGAAGGCGGCGATCGGGCGTACGCCGATATGGGTCGTAATCCCCACCGGCTTGCCGGGGCCGTCATCGATAAATTCGATCTCCGGCAGGCGCATGATCTGCCCTTTGCCGTTCTCCAGTTCGAACTCACTCTTGATGCTGCTTCCGACCACCTGCCAGGGGGGGATGCCGTACGTTTCCATGGCGAAGGCGCGCACGAACTCGATGCCACCGCCGGTGACGATGAAGGTCTTGAAGCCGTTGGCACGCAGATATCCGAGCAGTTCCTCCATGGGTTGATAGGCCAGTTCGGTATAGGGCACGTCGTAGCGTGGATGGCGGGCCTTTTTCAGCCATTGCCGGACGATCTCCTCGAACGCCTTCGGCGTCGTGTGGGCGTGGGTTTCCATGACCAGATTGACGACGTCGTGCGGCGTCAACTGCTTCAGGAATTCCCGGTCACCTTCCAGGATCGCCTTGTAGGGTTGCTCGTCCTTCCACTCCGGGTGTGAGGCCGCAAGCTGCTTCACCCGGTCAAACGCGAACTGGAACTGTGTATAGATCGGGTGTGAGACCCACAGGGTGCCGTCGTTGTCGAAGGTGGCGATGCGCCTGTTCTCGGGGACAAACGCCGGGTCCCCGGGATTGGTTACGTGCTCGACGAAAGCGGTGATCGAATCCTTCGTGGCGCCCTCCCCCCATGATGGCAGGGGGTCCTGAGAGGCCAAGGCGGTGGACGAGAATCCGGTAAGAATAAAGCATACTGCAATGGTGAAGGGTACTTGCAATGATCTGGTGGATTGGCGATTCGCGGCCATGCCGGGGATTCCTGATTTTGTTGGGTCGAGGCGGGAATTCTATCAATCCTTGCAGGGGACTTCCTTTCTCGGGCACCAACCTGCATCAATTAACGGACCATCGTCTCTTGCAGTCCATGGGAGAGATCCTCGTCATCTGAATATTCGATGGGCTACCTCGTAGACTGCTAGGGCCGAGATGAGGTGCTCGAAATTGCGCTTGCCCGAGAAATGTTGATCCAGTCGATCTCCGATTTGATCGGGACGCAAGTATTGCCGGTAGGCTGCGTCGGGGCTGTAGAGAAGTTCGGTCAGCGTTTCACGCATTTCATCGCGTATCCATTCCTTGTATTTATGGTTTTCGATGACCGGGAAGGAGTGGACATTGAGGCCGGTCAGGTTATTCACCTTCCGCACTAACCGCCGATACTGCGTCACAAGGCGTCGTTTCCAGTCTGGAGTTGATAGTGGCAGGAGGTCCTTTGAATACGGAACATCGAGCAATTCGGGGGCAAGTCGCCGTATCAGATCGATCTGAATCGTGTTGCTGATGCGTTCACCCATCGGGATCTCCGACACGACTCGAATCCATTCGAAGTCGAGGTACGGAAGGTAGACGCCCATCCGGTTGCGGGAAATTATGACGGCCTTGTTGAGGATCTTTCGACAGCGTTCGTGCAGATAGACGTAGTGAATCCGGGCTACGGGATCATCCGGGCAGGCATAGCTATCAACCAGACGGGTGAGACGTTCCCTGGACCGGGATATCCCCATTTCGGCGTATTCCGGCCTCCAGATGTCGTTCAAGTAGTTCTTTCGCGCACTTCCGACCATTCGGTCGAAAAGGAACTGATTGGCTTTGCCGGATGCGGCCGATCCCTGATACCGCCCGGGAATCCAGAAACCTCGAACATATTCCCCGCCGATTCCCTGAATGCGCGCTTGATCTACTTTCTTCGCGAAAAGCGTGTTACACGGATGAGAGTGCAGGGTCGCTACGATTCCCCCTTGCAGCCTTACCATGGGTTCCAGCCACTCAGCCAGGTGCTCAGGACCAATCGATCTGAAAACATGCTTTGTATCAGTGAGATCGGCAAGCATTTTGGCGAGTTTGACATCGGTGCTGTCGTGGAACCCCCCGGTATATGTGGATACTCGAAGTCGATCTGCGGTTGCCGCAGCGAGAATCACTCGCGAATCCAGTCCGCCGGTTAAACCTATGCTGGTTGTCTCGCCAGGGGGTATGGCGCGTCTCACTGCGCCTCTGAAAGTGTGCGCCAGTTCGTCGAGACGGTTCTCGTCGTATCCGGAGCGGGGTTCGATTTGATCGAGACGCCAATATGTGCTGATGGATGTCTTTCCGTTCTCGCAGACTAGGCAACTGGCAGGCGGAAGTGTGTATACGTCACGGAAAAGCGTTTTCCGGTCGAGCACAAACCCGAAGGTCAGCAAGTCGGAAAATCCATCGATCTCCGTTTCCGCAGGTGGCCCGGAAACGGCTGTCACTCGCGCCAGCATTGAACCAAAGGTGAACTTTCCGGCTCTGGATTTGAAGAACAAGAGAGTCTGTCCAATCCGGTCATTTGCCAGGACAAGCCGTCTCTTCTTTTCCTCCCACCACGCTACGAGAAAATTGCCGTGTACAGATGTCAGGCAATCAACGCCTTGTTCGAGGTATTCTTCAAGTAGATAGCGGGCGCTATCAATGGTTGCACAGGTGTCATCGCCAGTTGACTTGCTGGAGTAAACGATTCCGTCAACAAGACAAACCACTTCACTCTGCTCATCCTCCGCGAGCGCTTTTCCTGTCCGGGAGGAGGTCCCGGGTTGCACGGTGCCGAAAGCCGCGAAACCCTGTCGGTTTGCCCAGCAGGATTCTGATGGCGAACCATAGTCCGGAACGGCATTTCGCATTGCCTGAAAATCGTGACGTACATCCGCCGTCCCGGGAGACGACACGATCCCGAATAAACTAGTCATGAACCTGCTCTAGCGAAAATCGACAAATGAATCATTTTCAATGATAAATTATGGTAATTCGGGGATGAATACAAGATTATTGTCGCTAAGGGGTAAAGGTTGCACTGCTGTGAACCCTGTCTGTGATGGGTATATTCGCCGGCTGGAGGCGGATCCAACGTGGGTAGCTGCTGCCGGCCATTCAGCGTTTCCGGATCCTGCCAAAAGAAAGGCCCGCCATTTCGGCGGGCCCTGTTTCAGGGAGTCATGCGATATGTTGCTACCTGTTAGTCGACGATCTCGTAGTGCGAGGCCTGCTCGATGGAAGGCGCCATGTCGGAGGGTCGCAGGAAACCGCCGCTGTTTGGATCGCCCGACTCGATGCCAGTGGTGAAGGGACCGCTCGCGCCCGGCTCTGCCGAGGTCACCAGGTAGAACACATCACCCGTGAATGCGCCGCTGAGTTCGCCCTGCTGGATGTCCAGCACCTGCCCGGTTGCCGGGTCCATCAGGACGATCGTCGACGTAAATGCGCTGGAGGCGGCGCGGATGGTGACCGATGCGCCATTGCCGATGAAGTGAAAACCCTTTGCATGGTGTTTACCGGCATTGCTCTCCAGGACGAACGGATCCTCGGCGCTCAGGTTGCAGTCCAGGGTCACGCCCGGAGACACCTCGACGAATGGATTCTCGCTGCCGGGGGCCTCGCAGCCCGCCGACCCGACCGGACCGCTCACGGCACTGTCCAGACTGACCGAGTAGTTGCCCTGGTTGTCGTCGATCGGTGTGACCTCGATCAGCCAGGTTCCTGTCTGCGGCAGGGTGCCCGAGTACTGCACCTGCTTGCCCGGGGCCGACACGAATGCGGTCTGCTCACGAATGAGTTTGTTGTTCGTTTTGTCCACGAACCACAGCGCCGACAGAGCCGTGAAGCTGTCCGACCGCAGGGTAACGACATACCCGCTGGAAGGATCGGTGACTTCGAAGGCGAAGTAGTCCGAGCGACTTACCCCGTCGCTGCCAATGTAGTCATTGGCGTCGCCGATCGCACCGGAGGTTGGGCTGCCGTACTCGATCGGGGCGACCGCCGACTCGTTTGCGGAGGAGGCGGTGTAGAAACCATCGAACAATTCGACCGGTGGGGGTTCGGGCAGATCGATGTCGGCCGCGGCGTTGCCCGCGAGCTGGGTGCCGGTCAGGGCAAGGGCGATACTGAAAGACAGGCGCTTGATGCGTGCATTTTTCATGACTGATTTCCTCGGACGTTGCTTTCAAATGGACTCGACGTTGGTCACCGTGGGAGGCCCGTTGCCGGTGACCAGGCTCCATTAACGCATCGCCCGATCACCGTACCTATGAGCTGCTTCACACCGAATTCACTTTCGTGTTTTCGCCGCTCGCTCTCTCGCGGTGACGGGATCCATTAACGCATCGCGGGAACGGTCTACCTATGAGGTGGTTCACACCGGTCAGGTCACGTCGGCAGACCAGAATGAAAGAAGCAGGACAGGCGAGCACGCAACGGTTTGTTGTCGGCCGCGATGAAGGCTATAAATAAAAACAGTACTCTACTTCAGGATTGGTAACGCCCCAATCACCGGGTGACATCAGATGCCGGGCATGTGGAGAGTCGGGTGCGGGTCGACGAACGATTCCGGGGGTACCGGGAACCGGATTCCTGTTACGCTAGACTTCTAAGGAAGTCCACTTCGCGGTGTCACGAATCACCGTGCCGACAGGGGCCGGAAACATGATTCCGATGCCGGGCGAGATCGTTTGTCGCGGGACTTTCGAATGACTATGGTTCCTGGTGTGAAAACATGAAGATCAAACGATCTCAGAGTCTGTCCACGGAGCAGTTTTTTTACTTTTTCCTGCGTCTTCGCAAGGGGGAAGTGCGACGCACCGTCCAGTTGTTGAGATCCCGCCATCCCGGGGAGACCCCGGAGCAGCTTGCCGCGCGTCTCGTCAGGGCCAAGAGCGGTCTTGCGGCCCTCGGCGGTGGCCTGCAGAACCTGCCGATGATGTGGCCGGGTCTGGGGCAGGGCCTGAAGGTTCTTGGCGTGGTGGGGGCCACCTCCGTGATGACGCGCATGCATCTCTATCTGATTCTGGAGATCGCGCTGGTCTTTGGACGCGATATCGACGACGAATCGCGGGTAGGGGAAATGGTCGCGGTCGTGGCCGCGACCGGACTGGGCTCCGCGTCACCGGCGCTACTGAGTGTCCTGAGGGTGAATCCGGTCGTCGCCGTTGCCGCCGGCGCCCTTGCGGCGAGCCTGTTGACCCGTCTCATCGGTCGAGCGGCGATCCGGTATTACCAGACGTCGGGGGCGGAATCCACCATGGAAGAATCCGTTCAGGCGTCCCGGACAGTTTCTTCCCCTTGAGCCCGTGATGGCACGCACGGGAGGTAGTGGCCGCTGAGTGAGCAGGACCTTCCCGGCAGCAATATTGGCATGCTTGCGTTCGATATCGGCCAATGGGGCGCAAGTTGCTGGTGTGAGCCGGATATACTGACTCGACCATACGGTCTGCTGTCACTATTCATGCGGATCGTCGCATGAGGCAACCAGGAAACTTCAACTATTTGAAGATCCGGCGGGATATCTCGAATACTGCCAGGGCTGAGATGAGTTGTTCGAAGTTGCGCTTTCCGGAGAAGTGTAGATTCAGTCGGTCCCGGATTTGATCCTTGCGCAGATACTGCCGGTACGCGGCGTCGGGGTTGTACAGCAGTTCGGTCAGGGTTTCACGCATCTCCTCGCGTATCCAATCGCTGTATCTATGGTTTCCGACCACCGGGAGCGGGGAGACATCGAGCCCGGTTACTTTATTCACCTTCCGCACCAGCCGGCGATACTGGGTCACGAAGCGCCGTTTCCACTCGGGTGTCGACAGAGGCAGCAGGTCCTTTGAGTACGGTATATCAAGCAAATTCGGGGCGAACCGGCGGTATAAGGTCTATCTCTATGCTATTTCTGATGCGTTCATCCATGGGGATTTCCGACACGATCCGTATCCATTATCCACAGGAACGCGCGGCGGAGGTGTTGCGTTTCTATCGGGATTACGTCAAGGAAGTGCCGGACGAGTTGACCACCATTGTGATCCTGCGTCGCCTGCCGCATCTGCAGAAGATCCCGCCGTTCATGCGCGGCAAACCCGTGATCGGGATCGCGGCCTGTTATGCCGGGCTGATCGAGGACGGTGAGCGCGTGGTGCAGCCGTTACGCGCCTTCGGTCCGGCACTGATGGACGGCATCAGCCTGAAGCCCTACCTCACCCACCAGACGATGTTCGATGCCGGCCAGCCACCGGGAAGACACAATTACTGGAAGACGGCGTATCTCTCCGGCCTGGACGACACCGCGATCGATGTCATCGTCGAAGGCGGCAGGACGATGACGTCCGGTCTCTCGGGTATGGCGCTCTATCAGCTGGGCGGCGCGGCGAGACTCGGGGAGGCGGCGTTCTGCCTGAATGCCGCGGCGACCTGGACCGACCCTGCCGAGACCGATCGGCATGTCGGCTGGACGCGCGACCTGTGGTCGGCCGTCGAACCCTGTTCGACCTCCGGCGCCGACGCGAACTTTCTCGGCGAGGAAGGCGAGGAGCGGACAAGGTCGGCCTATCGGGAGCACTATGACCAACTGGTCGCCCTGAAGAATCAGTATGATCCGGACAACCTCTTCTGCCTGAACCAGAACATCAGGCCGACCGTGTAATTCCCGGTTGCTGCGCCTTTCCCGCGCGGGATACGGATCCCGCCTTTAGGCGATTGCCGGAAGACCCGGTTTCCAAATCGAGCGCGCCATCTTACGACCGGCATCCTCCACCGCGCCGGTTGGTGCCTGAATTCTTAGTGCCGGCCATCGGGTGAGAAGAAACGACGCTGCTGATAGAGGAGCAATGAGAAATGGACAAGGCCGCACACAAAGACGCACCGGGCGCTTCAGCGGATGCAGCGTACCGGTACAGGAAATTCACGACCCGCCTGCTCTTCCGGGATCTGCGTTTTCGAAGAGGATCGGCCAGGGTCGGTGATCACATTCCGACGTTTGAACTCTTCACGACCGAAGGCGATCGATCGACGATCGAGGATCTGGCGGGAGGTAGACCTGTTCTGCTCATATTCGGGTCCCTGACCTGCCCGATGACGGCGAGTGCCGTACCGACGCTAAAAGCGCTCTATCGGGAATTCGCAGAGCGGGTCGAGTTCGTGATGCTCAATGTTCGGGAGGCCCATCCCGGGGAACACCTTCCCCAACCGGAAACTGTCGAGGAAAAGCTCGATCACGCCAGGGCGCTTGCGCATTTTTACGCGATGCCCTGGACTGTCGTCAGCGACGACATAGACGGGCATCTACATCGCAGCCTGGACCCGAAACCCAATTCGGCTTTCCTGATCGACGCTGACGGGGTGATTGTTTTTCGTTCGCTTTGGGCGAGCGACCGACGGGGACTGAATCAGGCGCTCGAGAGCGTCGCGAATGGTGAAAAACCGGTGAAGCCGGAAAGTTCGGCGCTTGTGGTCCCGGTGGCCCGGGCAATGGGACACGTCCAGGGGGTGATGGAGCGAGCCGGTCCACAGGCCGTCGGAGATCTATGGTGGAGTGCATTTCCCATGGCGCTGGCCGGGCGTCTCGCAACGGTGTTCCCTGCGCTCTCACCCGATCAACGCGGAATCTGTGCGGCACTGACATTGGCCCTGTCGTTCCTGGTGATCGTGGCGGGCATCGGCATGTGGGCACTCCGCTGACGGGCTCTGGCGAGAATTCCGGGCGCCGGTGACCGCCTTCCTTCATCTCTTTTGAAGGGATAGCCTGCATGTCGCTACTCGAACGGTTTCAGATCACCGAGCATCGTCGGAATCAGTTCCGTTACGGTGGGGTGAATGTGGACCGCGCGCCGGATGACTGTGTAGGGGGCGTTCGCGTACATGACGTCGAGCAGGGTTTGAACAATCTCGTCGCCGCCGATGCCAAGGATTGCCGCGCCCAGAATCCTCTCCGTCTCCGCGTCGATGAGGACCTTCATGAAGCCCTGGGTCTCGTCGCGTTCGCGTGCGCGGCCGACGCTTGTCATCATCATCTTGCCGATGAGCGCCTTGCGGCCTGACTCGCGGACCTCGCGTTCGGTCATGCCCGCGCGGCCAAGCGGCGGGTCGATGTAAAGCGCATAGGTCGTTATCCGGTCCGTTACCCGTCGCGGGTCGTTGTCAAAGAGGTTTGCCGCAACGATTTCATAGTCATTGTAGGAAGTATGGGTGAACGCGCCACGGCCGTTGACGTCGCCGATTGCCCAGATGCCGGGCACGCTGGTCCGGAGCTGGTCGTCCACGACGACGAAGCCCCGCCCGTCGCTCTCGATGCCCGCCGCATCGAGCCCCAGGTCGTCGGTATTGGGACGGCGACCGACCGCGAGCAGCAGGTGACTTCCGACCACCTCGGGCGCGCCGCTCTCGCACTGCACCTGCACCGCCACTTTTCCGTCTCGTTGCTTCACGCTCATACACTCGGCGTTTAACCGGACCGACACAGCTAACCCAACCTACGAATTGCGAACTGAAAGGTACGAGCCTTGTGTGCGGGCTTGCGGGTGCTGAATTGCGTGAGCCGGGTGTTATCCAGACGTTAGGCGATTTCTGTCAAATCACATACCATCTTCCTTGTCTTTTCGTCCGTCTTCCGCGTTGCGGCAACGGTTGCATAGTTCGACTATGCGCCCGTTGCCGCGCCTTGAAGACGAACGAAAATCCGGCGCAATCTGGTATGTCATT
>JAYENI010000007.1:0-4137 GCA_034722015.1 Pseudomonadota bacterium | reverse complement strand
AGACCTATTGACTGATGCGAAGTGGTTTGACGTGAATCAGTGGATACGCCTTACGTGAGGAGCCGTGTACGGACCCGTACGCACGGTTCTGTGGGCAGACGGGGGCTGCGGCCCCCTCTGACCCGATATTCTGGCTTTCAAGTCGGGTTACGCTATCGCTAACCCGACCTACGGAACTGAAAAATCACTACGACAACATCATCGCCTTCATCGACAGAAACCTGACCAATGCCGTCGGCGAGGGACTTAACCGAATCGTCAAAATCGTCAAAAACCGTGCCTCCGGATATCGCAACCTGGACAGCTTCACCGACATCATTTACCTGACCGTTGGCGACCTCGATATCCCTGCACGGATTCCCAGCGATTTGCGTTCATTGTGAAACCGACCGAAACCCCTATGAGACAGCTATATCAACGCAATTCACTGGTTGGGAATTCCGGATATAGCCGAAAATGTAGTTTTTTCCGGGGAAGAAACCAAGGTATGAAGAAATGGTTACGCCTGGATGTCGGGTTACGGCGCGCGTAGAGGTCGTGGTTGATGGGAAAGTGGGTGGTGTGCGCGCCTAACGCGACCTACGGTTCCGGGCTGGCGATGAAGGCGCGGGGGCGTTGGGGGGAACCTTGGATTTCGTTGCGCTTCATCCAGGCTACGTGAGGCTGTGGCGGGCGCGTCCAAACCGGTAAACTCGCCGACCACGATTCGGGCGTATGGTTTACGGGAGGGCGTCCCAGGGGGCGTCCCGATAGTGATTTCTTTCAGGTGAGCGATTCGATGGTTTCGACGAAGGATTTGCAGCGGAAGCTGGTGGTCTCCCCAGAGGTCATGTTCCAGGAGGTCGGCGGGGAGGTGGTGCTGCTGGACCTCGCCAGCGAAAGTTATTTCGGACTGGACGAGGTCGGCGCCCGCGCCTGGGCGCTGCTGAACGAGCAGGGCGATCTGCAGGCGGTGTACGAGGCGATGCTTGCGGAGTACGACGTGGAGCCGGATCGGCTCGCGGCGGACCTCGCGGACCTGGCGGAACGGTTGCTGGAGGCGGGGCTGGTGAGGGAAGGGTAGTTTTCCCCCTCACCCCAACCTCTCTCGCCGTGAGAATGTCGCAAAAGTCCCTGATTCCGGATGATGAGAAGAAAACGAGCGCTGCAATCGCCTGATTTGTTTCACCCCCTCACCCTAGCCCAGCCCCTCGCTTCGCCCTCCCCGCCGGGGCGAGGGGCACTCAACCGGAACCTGGGGAGAATCCGGGATACGGCGCACTAAGGCGATTTCTGTCAAATGACATACCATCTGGCTTGTCTTTTCATCCGTCCTCTGTGTTGCGTCAACCGTTCCATAGTCCGACTATGCGCCTGTTGTCGCGCCTCGATGACGAACGAAAATCCGGCGCGATTCGGATGTTATTTTTCGGCAATCGCCAAATCAATCCCGGATGCTTTCCCGATCGCGCCAATATCCAGGTCGCCTGGATTGGTGGGCAACGGCAATCACGATTACTTCAGAATCATGCTCCCGAACGACTATGGCGTGCGGAAAGCGTTTGAGCAGGATGCGTTGGGCGTCGCGTTTCCCGGCCATACCGGGGAGAGATGTGAGAGGAACGATTTCCAGCTCCAGAAGGTCAAGAACCGCATCGACAGCCCGTTGAAACTTTGTGCCGAGTCCAGGGCGCGCCCGTTCGTACCACGCAGCAGCCTCGGCCGCCTCATTGGCGGCGGCCTCGAGGACTCTGACTGTCCGCATCAAGCCTCGGCCAGGCGGGATCGAATCCGGCGGCGCATTTCCTCCCGGTCAACCAGCCTGGCCGTCCCGTCTTCGACCTGGTCCAGGCGCCGCAGAATCTCACTCTCCCATGCTTCCGCGGCATTGGGATCGGGGGCGCCATCAAGGCTTTTCAAGAGGTCATGCGCGAGTTCCGCCCTTTCGCTCTCGGGTAGATCAAGTGCTTTGTTTAGCAGGGTGTCGAGGGCTGGCTTACTCATGGTTGTTCTCCATCCTACGTCAGGGACCCTTCGGCGCCAAGCATAGCGCGCGTGAACGGCGCGTCAAACTGCCGTTGGACACCGTGCCTCATTTTGCTGCAGGTTCGGAGGCACCACGGCACAAGTCATCGTATTACCCGCGGTACGCAAAACGTATAATGGAGGGTGTCGCAAAAGGCCCTGATTCCGGATGAAGAGACGAAAACGAGCGCTGCAACCGCCTGATTTGTTTAACTCCCTCACCCTGACCCGGACCCTCGCTCCGCTCTCCGCGCCGGGGCGAGGGGACCAGCTTTTTGCGACACCCTCAATTGGAGAGGGCAGGGTGAGGGGTAGACAATCATACCATATGCGTCACCGGGTCAGACAGATCAGGGCACTTACGGCAGACGATTGGCGGGTCATATCGGTGTCTCTGGTTGCGTTGCCGGCGACGGCGCTGGCCTTGCGTGTGGCGGGATTCGGTCGTACGAAGGTATTGCTGACACGTCCGGTCGCTTCGATTAAACCCTCTCGGGGGTCGTCGGAGGAGATGTCGCAGACCAGGGCGGTTGTCAGGGCGGTCGGGATCGCTGCGAATCACGGGCCGTACCGCGCAAACTGTCTTATACGGGCGCTGGTTATCCGGTGGCTGTTGGCCCGGCGCGGGATCGATGCCGAGGTGAAATTCGGCGCGTCAAGGGATGCCGGATCATTCCAGGCCCACGCATGGGTCGAGCTGCAGGGCGTACCTATCGGAGAAAGCGAGGACGTGGAGGCTCGCTACGCGGCGTTCGTCCCGCGCGGTGGAATTGAATGAGGACAACCGTAGCCTGGATGCAGCGGTAGCGGAATCCGGTTTTTTGCTGAAGGCATGACAAGTGCGATTTCAATCATGACGACTCGGCCGTTTCCACGGTGAGTTCCTACCCCCGCGTCCAGGATCACCGGTCGATGATTTTCGACGACACTCGCAACGTCGCCTACACGCGGGCGCTGAAGCGGGTGGTCACGCCGGACAGCGTGGTGATGGATCTCGGTGCGGGGCTCGGGATTCACGGTCTGGTCGCGGCGAAGCTCGGAGCGCGCAGGGTCTACCTGGTTGAGCCGGCCAATATCGGTGTTCTGTCCGAAAGGATCGCCAGGGCGAATGGACTGGAGGGCCGGGTAACCTGCGTTTCCGGCAGGGTCCAGGAGCTGGAACTGCCGGAGAAGGTGGACGTGATCGTGTCGGTGTTCACCGGCAATTTCCTGCTGACAGAGGACCTCCTGCCGTCACTGTTTCTCGCCCGCGACCGCTTCCTGGCCCCGGGCGGCACACTCCTGCCGGACCGTGCCCGGATGGAGGTCGTACCGGTCTCCGCGCCTGGGTATCACGCAAAACACATTGCAGGCTGGGCGGAGCGCTCGCAGGGCATCGACTTCACTCCGGTCCGTGAACTGGCAGGCAACGATCTCTACTATGACGACAGCGACGCGCGCGAGGTGAAATTCCTTTCGCGTCCGGGCAAACTGCTGGAGCTGGATTTCAACACGGCGAAGCAAGCGGGGTGCCGGAGCCGAGTGAGGGTGAGGCTAAAGGCCGGCGGAACCTGCCACGGCTGGCTCGGTTGGTTCCGAATGCGCCTGTCCGGCCGCTGGCTCTCTACCTCGCCGGATGCCGAACCGACTCACTGGCGTCAGGTGTTCCTCCCACTCGATCCGCCCATGGAGCTAAAGGAAGGCGCGATGATGACTTTCGAACTCGTCCGACCCGAATTCGGCGACTGGACCTGGACGGTGGAAACCGGTGGCGCGCGGCAGCGGCACTCGACTTTCTTGTCCGAGCCACTGACGCCGGCGGTTGTTGCGAGCAAGGCTGACGGGTTCAGGGGCAGGTTGAGTGAACGGGGGAGGGCGGCGAAGATGGTATTGGCGAGTCTGAACGGCAAACGCACTTCCTCGGAGATCGCGGAACGTCTCAGCGGGGAGTGCCCTGGCCTCTTTTCAGATCAGGGCGAGGCTCGACATTTTGTGCAGAGTTTAATCGATGGGTTCGTATAGTTTCTTGGCTATATCCGGAATTCCCAACCAGTGAATTGCAGTGATATAGCTGTTGCATAGGAGTTTCGACCTGTTTCACAGTGTACGCAAATCGCTGGGAATCCGTGCAGGGATATCGAGGTCGCCAACGGT
>JAYENI010000006.1:0-18574 GCA_034722015.1 Pseudomonadota bacterium | reverse complement strand
TTTCTCGGCTTCACACACTACGCTGGCCGCAGTCGAAAGGGCCGTTTTGTGGTGGGCCGGAAGACGGAAGGGAAACGCATGCGCAAGAAGCTCAAGGAGCTGAGCGTGCGCCTGCGGAAAATGCGAGCCAAAGGTGGTCGGGCCATGGTGGCTTACCTGCGGCGGCACCTGCGAGGCCATATTCAATACTACGGAGTTAGTGGCAACAGCCGAACCGTGGCGAAGTATGTCTTCCTTGCCTCGGGTTACCTCTTCAAGTGGTTGAATCGGCGTAGCCAGCGAAGCTCCCTGAACTGGAAACGCTTCGGTGCTGCTGTCCGCCCGCTGCTCCCCAAAGCTCGCATAGTACACGACCTCTATCCCTTGCCTTGGTGGAAGACTCAGACCGGGAGCCGGATGGTGTAACACTCCAAGTCCGGTTCTGCGAGGAGCCGGGGACGAACCGTCGTATGGCTGGGATATTGTGGCACCGCCGGGAAACCAGGCGGCTAACAGTGAAAACAAACTTCAGCCTAAGCGTCGGCTAGAATCCGGCTTACTCTCCGAGCCCTTTTCTCTCGACCCCTTTTCGGACCGAATCCCTGTCAGGGAATCGTGGTCCGACCAACGGCCGTCCGCGCGAGCGTGACACGAGACACAAAAAGAGGCGGGATCCTTTCGGGCCCCGCCTCTTTTTCCGGTTTCGGGCCGGTGCGGCCTTAGAAGCGGATGTCGATATCCGAATAGTTGTCGGCGTGCTGCGACGGATCGGAGTAGACACTCGGGTTCTTGAAGAAGGCCGACTGGTTGGCGTTGTTGATGGTGTTCACCAGGCCCTGCGTGTTGCCCTGAGCGACGCTGACGTCTGCGCTGAAGTCATACAGGGTTTCCTTGGTGACGGACTTGAAGGGAAAGCCGGGGAAACTGTAGCCGGAGCCGCCGGCGACCGAAGCCATGGCGTCGCGATCGAGGGACTTGCTGTCTGCGAGGTCTTTGAGCATCAACATGATGAGTTCTCCTGTGAATATGTGGTCTGTGCTGTTCAAGGGTCATGAACGATCAGCCGTCCATGACCTGAATAGAGCAGCATGCGTGCCAGTTTTATTGGGTCGCAGGAGCAGGCTTCCTAAGCGGTGGGAAAATAAGAAAAATATTTCTTTATCCGGGGGCGGGTGGCCGAAGGCCACGCGAAACTTCGGCCGCGGTCTGGTGGATTCACAAAAACAGGGGGGATCGATTTGTAGGTCCAGGGGAGACTTTTTATGCTTCACCCCGTCCCTCTCCCGCGGGAGAGGGTGATACTCAGGGCGAGCGAAAAACGTCGCGTCGACGGTGTCCGTGAATCAGCGCAACTCGCGGCGCCGGATCACGTGTTTCATGAATTCGGAGGTCTGGGCTCGCTTGATCTCGCCACGATTTGCGATGCCTGAGGCACGAGCGCTGCGTGAGCCGCCCGAGATGGCCTCCATCGCCTTCTGGTCCAGATCCACGCTGTCGCCAAGGTCCTTGATCACTATCCTGGACATGTGTTTCTCCGGTCTGGTAACACCATATTCAGCCGATTGGCGTCACTCACGAGGGCCGCCGACTGAATGTCCCGTGAGTATAACCCAAAGGGTCCGGCGGCCTTTACCCCGACCGGATCTCCGGGTCGCAAGTCCCGGGGGCGCCGGGTCAGCGCTTGTTACCCCAGGGCAGGACGGGGTTCACGAGGGTCTTGTCGCAGTGGTGGGGATCTTCGGCGTGGGCGACGATGGCGGTGATGTTGTCCCGGGCGTCACGCGACATGACGAGATCGATCAGGCGCTTGCAGCTGCGGTCGCACGTCCCGCGCAGCAGTTCGGTTGCGATCTCCGTCTCGGTTACCTCACCATAGAGCCCGTCACTGCATAGCAGGAAGGTGTCGCCATCCTCGATCTTCAGGGTGCGGCATTCCAGGTCTAAGGTGTCCGCGGCACCGACTGCGCGGGTAATCTCGTTGCTCGGGGGCACGGTATTGGCGACCGCCCGATCCATGATGCCCGCGGCGACCATGTCTTCCACCCGGTTGTGGTCCCTCGTCAGTTGGGTGAGCGCGCCGCGCCGGGACTGATAGATGCGACTGTCTCCGGCCCAGAGGCAGGCGCACTCCCGGCCGTGGGCCAGGAGGACCGCCACGGTGCTGCCGATGACGCCGACATCACGGTCTGAGGCCTCCCTGCGCAGTTCCCGATTGACATCGAGCAGTATGTCGGTCGAGACCCGAATCAGGGTGTCCAGGTCGATCGTGGAAGGCGCAGCCGCGATCCTTTGGACGATCAACCGGCTCGCATAATCGCCGACGGCATGTCCCCCCATGCCGTCGGCCACGACCCAGAGGCCCAGGTCGGGGGCATCGAAGAACGCGTCCTCGTTGCATTGGCGCACCTTGCCGGTTTCGCTGCGGGACGCTGAGGCCCAGTCGTATGGTTGATGGATCACGATCCGTCGGTTGCGTAGCTGGATGAGAATGTGCGGCCTGTTTTCGGGTACCGCTTACAAGAGGTGCATTCTCCACACTTTCGGCGTGTCGCGCACCATCGGCGGACATTCCGGCCATCGAATCGGGCACGCGCTGCCTGTCCTTAGGCGATTGCCGGAAAATAACATACCAGATTGCGCAGGATTATCGGCCGTCTTCAAGGCGTGGCGACAGGCGCATAGTCGATCTATGCAACTGGTGCCACAACGCGGAGGACGGACGAAAAGACAAGCAGGATGGTATGTGATTTGACAGAAATCGCCTTAAGATCTACGGGTGGGGTGGCATGGGCGAGGGCACCCCGTGGTGCGGGGGAAGCGGCGAGGGACAAGTCAGAATGAACCCGGGCTTTCCCCGGGCCGGTCCCGGGTAATCCCCGGGGCTATCGGGGCGCCGGCTCAGGCGCCTGTCAGCAAATCGTCGAAGTCGTCCAGGGTCCAGAACTCGAGGGGTTCGGGCGGTTCCAGATCCTTGGGGTTGATCGCTTCGATCTGCAGAGTCCGGTTTTCGTCGTTGTAATCGTGCATGTGTCCTCTCCCGTGTTGGTTTCATCAGGGCTTTCTGCCTGTACGGGGGAATTAGCACGACGCGTGCCAGAACATAAATACTCGAAGGAAATATTCTTTATCCTGCTGTTTATAAACGGTAAATAATTTTATACGAGGCCTGGACGGTTATCCTCGACGCGAGCAGGTCTGACTGGTGTGTTCGCCGTCAAGCGACATATTTATGGCGGAAAGTCTCCGGCTTGGCAACAGGGTTTCGCTTAGTCCTTGCCCCCCGGGCGGACGACGGTCTGGTCACCGGTCTCCTCCTCGTCGGTGTCTGTCGGCTTCAAGGCCTCTGCGAATACCGTTTCGTCGGCGTTCCCGGTTTTTGGGGCCGTATCCCCGTTGTCGGGATCCGGCACAGGAACCTCCAGCTCGGTGGGTTCCGTTGCAATCTGCCCGGTTCGGGGATATGCCCCCTGGTCCTCGGTTTCGACCGCCGGCTGCTCCTGAGTGTCGGTCCGGGCGAACAGGTTCGGCTCGGGGGCCTTCGGTTGGGCCTTCTTTTTCTCCGGGACGGGCGCGGGGCGGGATGGCCGGGCCGGGCCCGGTGTTAGCGGGCGCCTGGCAGGGGGGGCGGGAGCACGGGGCGCGACCGGTGATTTGGCAGGAGGGGACTCCGGACCTTCGGTGCGCACCGCCTGGTGGGGGGCGGTGGGTTCTGGCGCCTGGGCAGGTGCCCGGCTCGACGCCGTCGCTTCGGTGACCGCCATGACCGTCTCGTCCATGTCGTCCCTCTGCGGCATGCCGCAGAGGAATTCGAACTTTGCGAAGCGGATGCGGTCACCGTTTTTCAGTCGCCGCTCTTCCACCAGGCGTTCGCCATTGACCCAGGTACCGTTGACGCTGCCGCGATCACTGATCCAGTAGCCGTAGTTCCGGTACTCGATAACGGCGTGGTCGCGGCTGATCAGGTCGTCGCGGATGACGATGGTTCGAGCGTTTCCCCCCTCGTCGCCGGGGGCCCGGCTGATCCAGGTCAGCTTGCCGGTAATGTCGTAGTTCTGGCGGCGCGAGGCCCCGCTGAGGTCCTCAAGCAGGCAGGGGGGAGTGAAAGCGACCTGCTCGGGTGGCGTCCCCGGTACCGATGCGCGAGGCCGTTTCCGGGGTCGTCGTCTCAGCAGTAGCGTCAAGATCCCCGCCAGAAGCAGCGCGGCGGCGACGATCACCGGGATCGGGTTGTGTCTGGCCCAGACCAGGGCCCGTTCCGATCCCTCGGTGATCCGTGTGAGTGGCGAGGGGCCTGCGGGCGACGGCAGATTCCCGGCAGGCGTCGTTGCGGGTGGTGGCGTCGGCGCGGCGCGATCGTCCCGGGGTTCAGGCGCGGTGACGTCCGGCGCGGGACTTGCCGATTCAATGACGGGTGACGGTGACGGTGACGGTGACGGGACGGGTTCCGGTGGCGTCTCCATGGGCGCCGTGTCCGGTCCCGGGCGAGCGATCGCCGCTCCGCCGCCTCCCAGGGTGGTAGCCAGCGCCTGCAGCGTGGTGTCGAGATCATCGATTGTGGCGGCCCGCCGATAGTTGCCGTTCGTGCTATGGGCGAGGGTTTGCACGATCTGGATATCGGCGTCTTCCGACAGGGCGATCCCGTAGACCCGGATACCGGCCTGCGCGGCCTCGTCGGCCAGGATGTCCCTCAGCCACCGGGAGTAATCGAAGTCCTTTTCCGGGTTGCCGGTGTCGATCGGGCCGTCCATCAGCAGGACGATGCCGAGGTTTGCCCCCCCTCTGCCCTGGCTGGTCAGTTCGTAGATCGCACGTTCCATCGCGGATGCCGCGTTCGACAGCTGACCCGAGTAATCGAACCTGCCGAGGTCCGCGGCAGTGACGCGTCCCGCCGGCGACAGGGGTCTGACCGGAACGACGCCCCGGTCGTACAACATGATCCCCACCCGGGAGTCAGGGGGCAGGTTGCCGATAAAGTCATCGATGAGGTTCCTGACCCGGTGGTCCGGGTCGTGCCCCCTCATGCTCGAGGAGTTGTCCAGCAGTACGACGATATCGAGCGGGCCACCCGCAGCCACCGTCGCGGTGGTCGGGAGCAGTGACAGGAACGCAAGCCAGACCGCGGCGATTGCCAGGGGGGCTGCCTTGCACTGGGGACGGCGCGTCTTCAAGGCGTTCGACTTTCTGATCGACATGGAGTGGTTATCTGCATGTGCTGTCCGGGTTGACCGCATGCCTCGATGACGTCTCTCCTGCGGGAGAAACCCCTCGGGCCATTCGGCTCGCTATTTGTCGGTATTCGGCGACATATAAGGCGATTTCTGTCAAATGACATACCATCCTGCTTGTCTTTTCATCCGTCCTCTGTGTTGCGACAACAGTTACATAGTTCGACTATGTGCCTGTTGTCGCGCCTTGATGACGAACGAAATGCCGGCGCAATCTGGTATGTTATTTTCCGGCAATCGCCTAACAGGTATTCTAGCTTGGATGACTCGCAAGTCGATGCCAGCCGAAGCGCCCGTGACTACCGCCCGACCGTTCCGGAAAGCATCTCCCGGCAACTGGTGCGGTGCATTACTGATCCTCCTGACAGCACTGGCGGGCTGCGCAACGCCCGGGGAGCGGATCGACGCCGAGGCGGCGGACCTCGGCTTTACTCGGCACGAGGTCTCGGGCGCAGCGTTCCGGCACGTCGTCTATATGAACGATATGCCGGATCGGTCCGGCGCCCTGCACGTCTACCTGGAAGGAGATGGTTCGCCCTGGATCAGAGAGCGTTGGGTCGCCAGCGATCCCACACCACGAAACCCCCTGATGCTCGGGTTGATGTCCCTGGACCAGACGAGCAGCCTCTATCTCGGACGCCCCTGCTACCTCGGGACGTCGGGCGACCCGGCCTGTGACCCGGTGTACTGGACCTCAGCGCGTTATTCCCCGGCGGTACTCGACAGTACCGGGCAGGCACTGCGCAGGGTCATGGAGGATTTCGGGTCAACGCGGCTGGTTCTGATCGGTCACAGCGGTGGCGGGGCACTGGCGATGCTCCTGGCCGGGCGCCTCGATGAGACCGTCTCGGTCATTACGCTGGGCGGGAATCTGGATACGGACGCATGGACCGCACATCACGTCTATAGTCCACTCGAGGGTTCATTGAACCCCGCGTCGCAACCGCCGCTGGATCCTCGTATCCGGCAGATCCATCTGGTGGGGGAGAACGATACCGTGGTCCCGCCCGATATGCTCCGCCATGCGCTCCCGGCCGGTGGTGACGAAACGATTCGGGTGATTCCGGAATACGACCACGTCTGCTGCTGGACGGAGATCTGGTCCGAGGTCCTGCGGCTTGCGGCGCCCCCGAAGTCTGCTCCGGGGAAAAACGCCACGGTGTCCCGGGAGCCTCAATGACCCGCGTCGTGTCGCCGGCACTTGCGAATTTTGCCTATCCGCAGTTCAATGCGATTGGCGCACCCGAGGCGGCACCGCGGGGAAGGAGATATCCCGTTGGCCATCGAAATCTTTTTGTCGCCGGCTGTGCGGAAACAGACACAGTGATAGTTCAGGGTTGTGCAGTGTGTGGAGGGGGCGTGTCGGACATACGGGCAGGTTTCGTGCAGTTCATCCGAAACTTTGACTTAACCGATCGCGTAGCAGATGAATTCGAAAGATCAGGGGGATTGCAGACAATGAATACTTTTGAGGATACTGGTGCGCGACGCGGTTCGCGGCCGGGTGATAGTGGTTCGTTTGCCCGTGTTTTTTCCGGCGCGGCGATCGTCGCCGCGCTATCGGTACTGTCGGCGGGTGTCGGTCATGCGGCCAATCTGGGCGAACTGCCCGGGCAGACGCAGCTTCAGTCGTCGACCGGTAACGGGATTGCCGATGTCTGCGCGAGGTTGGCACCGCTAGGTGACGACAATCGGACCCCGCTGCAGCAGGATCTGTTCGAGACCTGTCGGTCGATGGTGCAGAACGGCAACGAGATCGCCGGCAGCGGCCTGACGGCCTTCAGTCTCAACCTGCCCGAGGAAGTATTGAACGGCGCGATCCAGAACGTCGCCACCGAGGAGATCGCGATGACCAATCAGGTCACCACGCGCACCTCGAACGGTCAGGTCGCCAATATCGTAGGCAGGATCTCCGAACTCACCGCCGGCGCCGGCGGGTTTTCGATCGCTCAGGTCAACGAAAACGGCACCCGTATCGGCGCGCCGACCCAGGTTGCCATGTCGGGATCGGGTCGCCGCGGTGGAGCGGCGGGCGCGGACGACGGGTCGGTTGCCAGCAAGCTGGGCGGATTCGTCAACCTGATCGGCAGCTTCGGTGACAAGGACCAGACGACCCAGGAGGCGGGTTTCGATTTCAACACCATCGGCGTGACCGGTGGCCTCGACTATCGATTCACCGATAACATCGTGGCCGGCGCAGCGCTCGGCTACTCGCGCCTCAATTCCAGTTTCAAGAAGTCCGCCGACGTGTCGGGCGGGGACTCCGATGCGAACGGGTTCGGTGCGGCCCTCTACGGGCTCTATTATCTCGACCGGATCAATTTTCACGGTATTCTCGGTTATTCGCGTAACGACTTCGACCTCAACCGCAGCGTCATCATCCCGTCGAACAACCCGGACATCGCCTCCCAGTCGGTGACGGCCACGTCGAGCCCCGACAGCAACCAGTTCTACATTGCCGGTGGGGCGGGGTACGACATGACGACCGGGGCGTGGAACTACGGCCCGTTCCTGGACCTTCGGTACCTCAATGCCGATATTGACAGTTACACGGAAACCGGCGCCGGCGGCCTCAATCTGGCAGTGGACAGCCAGGACTTCGACTCGCTGAAGACCGTGCTGGGATTTCAGGGCGCCTACGCAATGAGCCAGAGCTTCGGTGTCGTGCAGCCGTATCTGCGCGCGGCGTGGCACCACGAGTTCCTGAACGATTCGCGCACCATCAACTCGCGGTACGTCAACGAGTTCATCCCGGCCGGGGGCAGCCCCACCTTCCTGCCGGTCGTGACCGAGTCTCCCGACCGCGACTACGGCACGATCGGGGTCGGCCTGTCCAGCGTCTTCCAGGGGGGATGGCAGGGCTATTTTCTCTATGAACGCTGGATCGCGCTCGACAACATCACGGACAACGTCTTCGCCCTCGGGGTTCGCGGGGAATTCTGACGGGGCCCGCACGAGCCACTCCCGCCAGTCTCTGCGGGAGGAAGGAGGCCGGGGGCGATCGTCCCGCCCCCGGCCCTTCAGGCCACTTCGCGAAAGCCTCCACACGTGTCGCTTCTGACGGCGCCAGGGCCACACGGGCCCTGGCGTTCCAGTCTTGCCGCTACAGAAAGTCACCCCGCACGGTGATGAATTCACTACACTTTCAGAAATACACGCCGTTTACCGTTTACTCAGGCAGTTCGCGCCGCAGATGCACGCCGGCCGGCGTTGGCCGCACCACGTCGGCTTGACGGACTTCTGCCGCATCCCCGGGGCAACGCCGCACAGATGTCGTCGATGATCGAAATTCCCGGTTTCAGGATCGAGTCCCGGATTGGCGAAGGCGGGATGGCGATCGTTTACCTTGCGGTCCAGGAGAACCTGGACAGGGAGATCGCACTCAAGGTCATGAATTCGGGTCTGGTGTCCGATCACTCCTTCTGCGAGCGGTTCCTGAAAGAAGGCAAGATCATCGCCAAGGTCAGCAGCCATCCGGACATCGTGACCATTCACGATATCGGTTGTTACGACGGCCGGCACTACTACATGGCGATGGAATTCGTCGGCGGCGGTAATCTGAAGGACCGCATCAAGGCCGGTGTGTCACTCGAGCGCCCCCTGGAGATCCTCAGACACGTCGCCAGCGCGCTCGGTTACGCCCACGAACTGGGTTTCATTCACCGGGACGTGAAACCCGCCAATATCCTGTTCAGGGAAAACGGGGAACCGGTGCTCACCGATTTCGGGATCGCCAAGTCGCTCGACTCGGAGACCCAGCTGACGAAGATCGGATTCACGGTCGGTACCCCGGAATACATGAGTCCCGAGCAGGCTGTGGGTCAGGGGATGGACGGTCGGTCCGATATCTACAGCCTGGGTGTCGTGTTCTACGAGATGCTGACCGGCGAGAAACCCTTCAAGGGCGACGATGCCTTCTCGACGGCGTTGATGCACGTCAATAGTGAGATACCGCGACTCTCGGGGGATCTCGAGCGGTTCCAGCCATTGATCTACGGGATGCTGGCCAAGAAACCCGACGAGCGGTTTGCCGACGCGGAGGCCCTGATCAGGGGCACGGAGGCGATCGAGGCAGGCAGACCGGTAGAGGGTATCGGCGGTGCCGGGACGTCCACGATGGGGGAGACCCGCGTAATGCCCGGTGCCGATCGTGCAAAGCCGGCGCTGGAGCAGGGGAAGCGACAGGGAGGCAGACCGCCCGGACAGGTATGGTGGCTGGCTGCGGGGGTCGCCGCGATCGCCCTGGGCGTGGCCACTTACCTCTACTATCCCGAAATGTCCGGATCGGGAGTGATTTCAGGCGAAGAACAGAACACAATGCCGGCGGTTGCCGTCCCCGCGCCTGGCGGCGACACGGAGGCAGGTCGCGATACACCGTCGAAGATCGACGGGGAGCGCAGTGTGAAGGTGGACCGGCTTCTCGCCGTCGCGGAGTCGCACGAGGCCATCGGCCGGTTGACGGAACCGCCCGGCGCCAATGCCCTGGAGGCCTACCGGATGGTGCTGGAACTGGATCCCTCCAATGCAACGGCCAGGGAGGCCGTCGCAAGGATCGAGGCCGGAGGGCAGGCCGGAGGCTGAATCGGTCTCCGACGGAGGGCTGGCGCCGGGTGGGCCCCCAGCGCGTTTGTGTCTGCGGCTCGATTATTGTTGGTGTGTGGCGGACGAATTGCCGGCGGAATGTTGGCTGCGTGCAGGGTCCGAAATAAACACATCAATGTGTTTGCGGGAATGCGCCTGAAATATCAATAGGTTGGGGTCATCGCGATGGCCGTAAATAATCAGGCCGGATTCTTGCTTAGTAACAAATGCAAAGGTAGTCATGGATACCGTTCAAAGAATGGTTCGTTTGTTGTGTGACGTAGAATTTCAGTGAATTAAGTGAGTCCGGCGGATTCAAACCCTTTAGGGACCTGCGTACCGCCGGCAGGCGCCGAGAATGGTTTTTTCCCTCTCCCTAGGGGAGAGGGTCAGGGTGAGGGGAAAAAAATTGGTTGGTTGCAACCCTGACCTCAGGTACCAAAGGCAAGGTCAGGAATGTGTGCTACACCCACAGGGGGCCGGAGACAGCACCGGTATTTGGTGACAGTGATGCGCGGCGAGCCATCCTGGACCCTGAGCCAGATTTCATTCATGCAGTCGAGTTTTGAGTTTTAGAGGGACGCGAAGATGATGCGCACACTATTGATAGCGATTGCGGTATTCGCCGCGGGTTGTGCCACGCAATCCGCGATGGAAGGCCAGCCTGACGTCGCGACAGCGAATGCCGACAGCCTGATGGTGGTCGATTGCCTGCTTCCGGGGCAGATCCGGAAGCTGGGTTCGGGCATGACCTATCTCACGCCCCGCCGTCCAGCCAAGACCACGGCCGTGGACTGCGAGATCCGCGGCGGGGAGTACGTCGCCTATGACCGGGCGAGCTACGCCACGGCGTTGAAGGTGTGGCTGCCGCAGGCGCAGGAAGGGAACGCGGACGCGCAGAACTACGTTGGCGAGATTTACGAAAAGGGCCTGGGTATCGAGGCCGACTACATGATCGCCGCGAACTGGTACAGGAAGGCGGCGGAGCAGGGCAACACCCGGGCGCAGATCAACCTGGGATATCTCTACGAAAGCGGACTGGGCGTGCCTCGCGACCTCACCGTCGCAATGAACTGGTATCGTCGCGCCTCCGGCCTGACCGACGGAGAACTCGAATACGTCTCCTCGATCGAGGTCGCGCAACGGGAGGCGGCGGTGGCGCGGACGGCGGGCCTGGAGCAGGAGGTCGGGGCGCTGAGGGGCGAACTCGACGCAAAGGACTCGGAACTGGCGAAGCGCCAGGGAGAGGTGCAACGCACGCAGAGCGAACTGAACGAGTTGCAGCGCCAGCTGAACGAACGCAGGGCGACGGTCGCGGCCGCCGGAGGCGCCGTCGCGGTGTCGGCGGGACTCGACGATGCGCAGCGCAAGGAGCTGGAAGGCCAGCTGGATAGCGCCCGGAGCGAACAGGAAAGGCTGATCGAAAAGCTGGCGAACGAACAGCTCGCGTCCGGTTCCCTGAAACGCGAACTCGACGAGGCGAACGCGGAACTCGCGGGCAGAAAACAGGAGCTAGCGGACATTCAGCGGGAGCTCGACGACGCCAGGGGACTTCTGACCGCGGAGCAGGGAAAGGGCGGCTCCGGGGCGCTGGTCCTGCAGGCGAGGGTGACGCACCTGGAGGGCGCGTTGCAGACCCGGCAGGGCGAGGTGTCCGCGCTGGAGCGCGACAACCGTACGCGTGAACAGGCACTCAACAGGCAGATCGCCGATGCAGGCAAGCGAATCGACACATTGCAGGGCGAACTGGAACGAAGCGGCGGCGAGGTCGCGGCGCTTCGTGCGCAACTGACAGAGAGTAGCAGTGAGAAGAATGAACTCCAGGCGCAGCTTCAGGATGCCCGCCAGGAGCAGGAGCGCCTCACCGGCAAGCTCGCCGGCCAGCAACTCGAGGCCGCGCGTCTTCAACAGGACCTGACCCGGGCCGGGCAGGACCTGGACAGGCAAAGGCTCGAGCTGGAGATCGCCGGAAACGAACTGGTTTCCGCGCAACAGGCCTTGTCGTCCTCCAGTGCCGGCGCGGACGATGCGCAGCAGTTGCGTACCCGGATCGACGAACTGCAGGCCGGGATGCATGCCGGCGAGAGCGAAATTGCGCAAAGGGAAACCCGGATGCGCGCGCAACAAACCGAATTCGAGGCGAGCCTGGCGGAATCGACGGAGACCGAACGCTCCCTGCAATTGGCGCTGAACGAGCGCAACCAGGAGGTCGCGGTGCTGGGTGCGCAACTGGCCGCCGCCAATACCGCCCTGGCCAGGGCTGCCGGGACCGACGAAAAGGCGGCGGCGCTGGAGCAGCAGCTGAAGGAACGCGAAGCCGAACTGCAGCGACAGAAAGAGGAGGTTGCCAGGCTGCAGAGCGACGTGGCGCAGACCGCCGGGTCGGAAATGGAGCGTACGGAGATTGCCGCGGTCATCGCCGCGAGGCCCGTCGGACCCCTGATCGAGATCATCGAGCCGCCGCTCGCCGTGATGCGCGGGATCCCGAGTATTCAGCTGCGCTCGGATGTCCCGGAACTCGAGCTGATCGGGCGTGTCGACCCCGCCGCGAAGCTCATGTCCTTCCGCATCAACGATGTGGCGCGTGAGGTTGATCCGGGCGGGCTTTTCAAGGTAAGCGTCCCGGTGAAGGATCCGCAAACTCCGGTCAATGTCGTTGCGGTGGACAAGTCGGGCAAACGCACGGCGGTGGACTTCGTCATCATTCCTCGCGACGCAAAGACCGGTCAGGCGGTCGCGACGACACCGAAACTAAAGGCCGGGAAACCGGCCTCCCCGGTCGACTTCGGTAATTACCACGCGCTGGTGATCGGCAACAACAACTATCGTCACATGACCAACCTTTCGACCGCGTCGGCCGACGCACGAGATGTCGCGAAACTGCTCGAATCCCGGTATGGATTCCAGACACGCGTGCTGCTCGACGCAGACCGATACGCCATGCTTTCCGCCCTGAATGACTATCGGGAGAAGCTCACCGAAAACGATAACCTGCTTATCTACTATGCGGGACACGGCGAGCTGGACAGCGTCAACCTGCGTGGCCACTGGCTCCCGGTCGATGCCGAACCCGACAGCTCGGCCAACTGGATCTCCAATATTGCGATCACGGACATCCTGAACGTGATGGCGGCCAAGCATGTCCTGGTCGTCGCGGACTCGTGCTATTCGGGTTCACTGACCCGTTCCTCGATCGCCCGTCTGCAGACCGGGCTCACCGACGAAGCCAAGGTGAAGTGGTACCGCACCATGAGCAAGGCCCGCACCCGTGCGGTGTTGACCTCCGGTGGCGTCAAACCCGTACTCGATTCGGGCGGTGGCGATCACTCCGTATTCGCCAGGGCCTTCATCGACGTGCTCAACGAGAACGACGGCATCCTCGAAGGATTCCACCTGTATCGCGAGGTGCAGATCCGGGTCAAACTCGCCGCGGCAACCCTGCGTGTCGAGCAGAACCCGCAATACGCCCCGATCAAGTACGCCGGTCACGAGGCCGGAGAGTTCTTCTTCAGACCGGTCGCCCTGGCATCGATCCCCGGCGGGCGCGAGCTGCTGGCGGCGGTACGTTGACGCGAGATTCGATACCGGGTGTCTCGTGCCGTTGTAGGAACGGCGAGCGTATGTGACGGGATCAGGAGTGAATTTATCGGCGAGCTGCACTGCGCTTGAACAATCAGGTTGACCGGTAACGCACGGGACAAGATCTGATCCTATGGTCCGCGCGGAATGCATTTGAAAATCCGGTAACTATACTCATCACGGATAGGTTTTCCCGGTCAAGAAGTGGCGGCACCAATGATCGGAAGTTCTCCGTCAGCAAGGAGCGAAGTTGTTTCCGGTATTAGTGAGTATTGCGAAGGTCAGGAATGGGTCGGACCTTACAATTGACATGCATTGCAAACTCTTGCCGGATCGATAATGGGAGGCTGTTCCAGGGCCACAAAGGCAGCTGTGTGAAGATAAAGGTTTACATTGGTCACGCCGGAACGCTGACGGGTGATTCGAGCGATGCCATCGTTCTGGCAATTCCCTGAATCGTGACAATTCCCCTGTACGTTCCATCATCCACGATGAACACATAGCTCGTATCGTTTTTTTCCATGATGGCCAGCGCCTTGATCGTCGGTGATTCCGACGATATCGATACGTGTGGGGACTGGATATAGGGCTCAACCGGGTTATTCAGAACTTCCTGTACCTTGGCCTCGGCATCTTGAACACAGGACAGCTGCGCCCCGAGAACCGGGGCCAGTTCCACCATGTATTCCGGCAGGCAGGAAACCTTCATAATATTCTTCAAGGTAACCCGGCCCTTTATCGCACCTGCGCTGTCACAAAATGGCAAGGCCTGTACCTGAACGCGTATACATTCATCGAATATATCTTTGACGGTCATTCCCGCCGCGATCACGTTGGTGTGAATTACAACGTCCTTAAGCTGCATTGACATGATAAGACCTCCGGTACCACGACTGGTCTTCACTCTGGTGCGATTTTGACTCCGCTGTTCGACGTAGAGCAGAACCAGATAGAACCACGGGAATCACTCTCTCCGCACCGTTTAGAGGTAGCGTATATACATATATACGCTTGCGATAACGATACTCACAATCATCAAAGGAAAGGCCATCAACATGAACGGCAAAAAGCGAATTCGATGCCCGGCCCGTTCCGCGAATCCGGCCACGATCAGGTTGGCACTTGCACCGACGAGCGACCCGTTGCCACCGAGGCAGGCGCCCAGGGCCAATGCCCACCAAAGGGGCATGAGAAATTCCTCTCCTCCGAATGTGGGGGCCATGGACTTTATCATCGGAATCATGGTCGCGACAAACGGAATATTGTCGACCAGGGCCGAAGCGACGGCGGACACCCAGAGTACGGCAAAGACTGTATTGTTCAAGTCGCCGCCGGTCAGCTCAACCACCTGGTTGGCCAGGATATTCAGAAGACCCGCTTGTTCGATCCCGGCCACCACGATAAACAATCCGACAAAGAAAAAGATCGTCACCCACTCCACCTCGCCAAAGGTATGATGCACGTCTTCTGATTGTTCTTCCGCACTACCTCCAATATTCGACAGCAATAACAGCAGGGCGGCTCCAAACATGGCGATGGTTGCCGGCTCGAGACCCAGCGGATGCGCCAGGACAAATGCCGCGATAACCAGCGTGAGTACGGACAGTGATTTCTTCAACAACAAGACGTCCGTGATCGCCTCGCGTTCCCTGAATTGCATAATCCGCTGTCTTGCCTCACCAGTCGCTTTCATGTGCCTACCCCAGACGAAATAAATAATTATCATGGTCACCAGCAGTATGAGCGGTGTGATCGGTGCCAGGTTCATCAGGAAGTCGTTGAAGCTGAGGCCGACGGCAGATCCGATCATGATATTCGGGGGGTCGCCGATCAGCGTGGCCGTGCCCCCGATATTGGACGCGAATATTTCTGAGAACAGGAAAGGATAGGGAGAGACCTTGAGTTCTTCGGTTATCAGAAGGGTTACAGGAGCAATCAGCAACACCGTGGTGACGTTATCCAGCAACGCGGAAAAAACGGCAGTTACCACTGACAGCATGAGCAGAATACCCCAGGGTTTGGCCTCCGCTTTCTTTGCTGACCAGATAGCGACAAACTGAAAGACGCCGCTGCGTCGGGTAATCGCGACGATGACCATCATGCCGGTAAGGAGTCCCAGCGTGTTGAAGTCGATTCCGCGTATCGCGGCTTCCTGGTTGAGGACTCCCAGACTGATCATCAAACCCGCACCCAGCAGCGCAACGATGGCTCGATTCAGCTTCTCCGTAACGATGACAAGGTAGGTGGCCACGAACAGAATGGTGGAAACCCACAGGGGGTCCCATCCGAATATCACGCTACCGACTGCCTCCGATTCATGACCGTGCATGGTCAACCCTCCTCCAGACTATCTTCGTTTCGCATTGACGCCCCTTTCTTTTCGCCGTCCGGTTCCGACGTCTGCTCCAGCTGCGCAGCGAAAACCTCCTCGGCGATCCTGCTCAAGACATCCCAGACAGACACGAGACCGACCAGCTTGCGACTCTTGCCCTTGACGACGATGACCGGCAGGCTGGCGTCGTGATTCTTTTCGAACAACTCCAGCAGCTCAGGGTACGTGGTATCGGGTCCGCAAAAAACCAGCTTACCCTTCTTTTCAAGAAAATCGGAGACGGGGCGTGTCCCCGCTTCCCGAAGGCGATCTTTCATGGCACCGATTTCGTCGGGCATGAAACTGAGGTCGGTAAGACGGTAGCGGTCAAACTGACTCGCTGCCCTGGGCAACAACAGCCGACTGAGACGGCGGACCCCGAATAGACCGACAAAATGCCCGTTGTCATCGATTACCGGGAGATTCCTTATCTGGTATTTGCTCATCAGCAATACCGCATCGGCAACGGTGTCGGACGGTCGCAAGGTATGCAATCGGGAGGCCATGATGGATTCGGCGGTCATATTCGATCAATCTCGATAGGTGGGTTGGGAGAGTTGTTTTGTATCGTTGCGATACTGTACGACGATTCCGGCCGAAGGAACATCACTCCTGAATCCGTGACTTCAGATGCCGCATGAAACCCCTGACTGTCTGAATAAGCGTGAAAGGGGTCTTGCAAATTGTAATGCCCGGTTCCCGACTGGGCGCTGGGCGAGGATGACCTCCGGGTGCCGGCCCGCGAAAGCTAGCTGTTCCCGGTGCACATGACAGGTTCAGGTCTTGCCGCGTGACCACGGGCCGGCTAGAGGGGACCCCGATAGCACTCTTAAGGCGATTTCTGTCAATTGACATACCATCCTGTTGGTCTTTTCGTCCGTCTCCTGTGTTGCGACAACCGTTCCATCGTTCGACGATGCGAGCGTTGTCGCGCCTCGAGGACGACCGAAAATCCGGCGAAATCTGGTATGTCATTTTCCGGTAATCGCCTTAGGTAGCAGCGCGATGAGATGTTCGGCCGCCACGTGATCGAAGCGCATCACACCGCAGGTGAGGTGTGTGAAGTCGCCACAGCCTCCATAACGCATGATCTCGTAGCGATCGCTGACCTGCTCGACCGGAATGGGCGAATAGCGGCTCGGCGTCGGTCTTCAAACCGCTGCTCATGCAATGCCCGGCGCCGTGCGGGACGAGCGCGAGGCTGCCCTGCTCAAGCAAGCGGGGTTCGGCGCCTTCGATCTCGAGCCAGCAGCGACTCACGCCGGGCCGGGCGGGAACACTGCGTACCACAATAGCTATTGCCCCGGTCACAGCGACGGCAGATCTTCACCTGACGGCGGCAGCGGGCACAGTTGAACAATCGGGCGCCGTTCTCCATCGGCTTCTCCTGCCGATGAGAACTGGATTGAAAGGTCCTGGAGGGGGATACTGATCTCGGACCGTGCCTCGCACGGGCTGGGGGGTGCGGTAGCGGGATGGACTTGCCGGTCAACGCCGCTGCCGCACCTGTCGCAACGGCCCTGAAGATTTAACCGATCACGTCTCTTTTGTCATTCTGAAACAGCTAACAGAGGATACGTGTCCGCGCCAGGCGAGTAGGCAAAACCAGAAAATTCAACCCCCTTGGAAAGGCAGTCATTATGTCGACCTGGTTTCTTTTTCTATGTGGAATCTCCATCATTTCGATATGCGATGTGTGAACGAAGGGTCCAGGACACATGGGGGGCTGTCACTGGAAATGAAAACCTCTTATATTAAAAGGCTATATCCGGAATCCCCAACCAGTGAATTGCAGTGATATAGCTGTGTCATAGGGGTTTCTGCCTGTTTCAAAGTGTACGCAAATCGCTGGGAATCCGTGCAGGGATATCAAGGTCGCCAACGGTCAGGTAGATGATGTCGGCGAAGCTGTCCAGGTTGCGATATCCGGAGGCACGGTTTTTGACGATCTTGACGATTCGGTTCAGTCCCTCGCCGACGGCATTGGTCAGGTTTCTGTCGATGAAGGCGATGATGTTGTCATAGTGATTTTTCAGTGTGTCGACGAACTTTCGCAACGTTGGGATACGACTTCGCAGCGCGGCGGTCATCCAGCGTTTGAGGAACTTCTCCGCCGAGGCGCGATAGGTGTAATTCCAGAACTGCTCGAACTCGTCCTTGAGCACCCAGGCGCGGTGGATGCGGCGATTGGAGTTGCGCAGGCTGTTGAGGAAGCGGGTATGCCCCTTGGTGCGATTTGTCGAGTGCATAGCGAGCAGCCAGCGCAGCCCCTTGATCGCCTTGCGACCCTCGGCATCCAGGGCACGCCACTGCTCCTTGCGAACCTCGTCCAAGGCCTCGTTCAACGCCTTGACGACATGGAAGCGGTCGATGACGAGCGTGGCGTTGGGGCAGTGATGCTTGATCGCCTCGGTATAGGCGCGGCTCATGTCGCAACTGGCCCACGTAATGCGCGCCTTCTGCCCGGTGCTCAGGCATTCGTTGAAGAACCGATCGATGGTCTCGCGGCCCTTTCCCTTGCCTACCCACAGGACCCGGGAACGGTCCAGGTCATAGACCAGGGTGGCGTACTTGCGACCCTTGCAGTAGGAGACCTCGTCGACGCCGACGGTGGTCAGGCCGCGGATTCTATGCCCGTGGCGCACACGCGTGATGATCCGGTGCAGCAAATCGGACAGCGTCGAGGAGGCCATTTGCAGGATCTCGGCGGCAGCCTTCTGGGTCATGATCTGGCTCAGGGTGCAGATGCGCCACTCCTGGCGGTAGGTGATGCGTGAGCGGGCCGGCGCCCAGGGAATTGTCTCCTGAACCCGACCGTGCGTCGGACAGTGGATCTCCT
>JAYENI010000005.1:0-45675 GCA_034722015.1 Pseudomonadota bacterium | reverse complement strand
ATATGATGACAGAATTGAAATTAGTAATCCTGGTCAGCCAATCATCACAGTTGATAGATTTATAGATGAGTACCAATCACGAAATGAAAAGCTCGCAGATGTGATGCGAAGACATAGAGTGCCGTTCGGAGGCTGGTGCGGATGCGTTGGAATCCCTATATCTTGTGTTAACCGCACTCAGATGGACACCCCACTTGATTTATTGGAGCTGGCGAGAGGAGTCGAACCCCCGACCGGCTGATTACAAATCGAATCCAAGGTAAATCCAGCAACAACACGCAACACCATACTGCAAAAATATCAACAGGTTATGTGTTGTGCAGTGCTGTCAAATATGGCCATATCTTACCGTTACTGTCCCGTGAGTGTCCCATGGGCGATACAATCCAGAGCAAAGATCAATAGGTGTCCAACACGTAGACCGCCCTGCGGCTCCGAGCCGAGCAGGGCGGGCAGGCCCGCGCTGATATGGCTTTTTAGCGTGCCCATCAGGATCAGGAACTCCGTCGTGAACCCTGATGTGCCCGGCACTCCCAGGGAGGTATTGAGTCCGCGTAAGTATAGAAGATATAGACGCCCCCTCCTGCCCTGAGGGGTACCATCACAGATGGTTATCTCATGGGGTTGAGAGCATGCCTATCCGGTTAGCTCCCAAAATTGTGGATTCTAGGTCGCATCACTCGTGCCACACTCCAGGGTGTGTGCACGCCGTCGCGCAAAGCCCCGCGTTTATGGGGGTTGCCGCGCCACACGGCGATCGCCAACACACTGTCAATCGCGACAATCGGCTGGAACGTATGCCTTGGGAGGCAAACGGATAGGCATGGTTGAGAGCATCAGAGCGAACAGGAGGCGTCTATGAGCCAGAACATAGTTTACGTCGGGATCGATGTCGATGACGTCCGCTACCTGTCCATGCCCTTCAAAGTTAACGGGATAGCAGCGTGATTTTGTAACACATTTTTTCTACCGACATATCAAAGCTAGTGTAACAAAAATAATGAGTAAGGGTTAACCGGGCAGCAGTGATATCAGATAAAATAAAAAAACGCACGGCAAATGTCAGGCGTTTTTATAGACATATTTAATGTCACTCTTAATGCTACTAATGGTGCTACTTATTGTTTGATACTTTTATAAGGTAAACAAGTAAACCAGCTGCCGCAAGCATAAAAATGTGTTCAATATGAAGAAAACCGTGCACAGACTCATTTGATAAATGACCATTATGTGCCAACGCTGATGTTGAAAACAGTAATAATAGTGTCAGTGATAATTTAGAGATCCGTGATTTTTTCATTATTGTACCTTTACCTTAATAATTTCATTTCCATCGGGATCGGTTAAATGCACTGCACATGCCAGGCAGGGATCAAAGCTGTGGATGGTGCGCAGGATTTCCACGGGCTGTTTCGGATCATGTAAAGTATGGTTGTCTTCAAGTGCAGCTTCATACGCCCCCGGTTGACCATTGCCATCTCTTGGTCCGGCATTCCAGGTACTTGGCACCACCGCCTGGTAATTCTTGATGATTTCATCCTCAATAACAATATAGTGGGCAAGACCACCACGGGGGGCCTCCATAAAACCGACACCCTGTGCACTTTTCGGCCATGATGATGGTTCCCATAAAATTTCGTTGAAGGTTCTGGTATCACCGGCTTTGAGATTGGTAATCAGATCGTCATACCAGCCCTGCATGGCATCAGCCATGATCTTGGTTTCCAGGGTGCGGGCAGCGGTGCGGCCCAGTGTTGAAAATAAAGCGGTTACTGGAACGTCGAGTTTTTTCAGTGTCATGCCGACCAGTTCTCTGGTCTGCTCATGTCCGCTTGCATATAACATCAGTACCCGTGCCAGTGGTCCAACTTCCATGGCGTGGCCTTTCCAGCGTGGTGATTTTAGCCATGAATAGGACTGATTCACATCGAGATGCTGGTACGGTGGTTTCGGTCCGGTGTAATTCAGATTGGTTTCACCATCGTATGGATGCAGCCCGGCATCTTTACCGTTTTCATAATCGTACCAGGAGTGCGAGATGTATTCCTTGATTTCGTCAGCCGCATTCATGTCAACATCGTGAATGGTGCTGATATCACGGTTCAAAATTGCACCGGCTGGGATCATAAATCCGGAAGGGTCCTGCATGCCATTAGACGGGAAATCACCAAAGGTCAGGAAGTTACCCAGGCCTTCGCCGCGTGTCGTCCAGTTCTTGTAAAAACCGGCAATCGCCAGGGTATCGGGTACATAAACCTGGTCAACAAAGGTTTTCATCTGCGTGATGATGTCCTGTACCTGTGACAGTTTTTTCATGTTGATGGCGGAATCGGAATTTAAGTCAATGGCGCAGGGAACGCCGCCGACAACAAAGTTCGGGTGTGGATTCTTGCCGCCAAAAATAGTATGCAGGCGTGCGACATCACGCTGCCAGGAAAGGGCTTCCAGGTAATGTGATACCGCCATCAGGTTTGCTTCGGGTGGTAGTTTATACGCCGGGTGTCCCCAGTAGGCATTAGCAAAAATACCCAGTTGTCCGGATTCGACGAAACCTTTTAGTTTCTTTTTCATGTCGGCAAAATAACCGGGGGAGGATTTCGGGTAACTGCTTATTGACTGCGCAAGTTCTGACGTGGCTTTCGGGTCAGCACTTAAGGCGGAGACAACATCAACCCAGTCCAGTGCATGTAAATGATAAAAATGCATAACGTGGTCATGAATGTACTGCGCACCATTCATCAGGTTACGAATCAGGTCAGCATTTTTTGGCACTGTGTAACTAAGCGCATTTTCCACTGAACGGATAGAGGCCAGTCCATGTACCAGCGTGCAGACACCACAGATGCGTTGTGCAAATGCCCATGCATCTCGCGGATCACGGCCTTTAAGAATGGTTTCAATACCGCGCACCATAGTGCCGGATGAATAGGCGCTTTTGATTTTGTTGCCGTCCATCGCTGCTTCGATGCGAAGATGGCCTTCGATTCGGGTGATCGGGTCAACTACAATTCTTTCGTTTTCACCGGATTCGCTCATGTTGTTTCTCTCTTCTTATGAATTTCGTTTTTCAATATAAGTTTTGTTTTCCGTTTACGGCTTCCTGCTTATGATGTTAGCGTATGATTTTCGCTTATGACCTCAGGTAATCTGAAAGTATGTTGTACTGCCATTCATTTTCCGTATCTGTTGCCTGGTCAGACTCATTGTCTATAAGTAAGCTGGTTTGTGCCATTCTGCAGCTCATCGCCGCCTGCCATGCCGGGCCGCTGGCTCTTGACTGTGCCAGTGGGGTCACTGCAGCGACGGCTGCGCGGGCAACAAAATAACCCGCCTGCTCGGTCCAGTTGCCTTCAGATCCACAACGTGTATGACTATCGAAGGTTGCAGCTTTGGCTGATCTTAGTGCGTCTGCTATTTCATCTTCTGAAGCATTACTGTCAGTTGCCACTTTTACAACACGGTTTATACGTTCATCTTCACACAGTGGCAGTACATGTTCGATAAACAAAGCTGCCACCACTCTGCTTTGTGTTGCATCCAGGTTCTGTAAAGCCTGTTTAAATTCTATATCATTACTTATTTGGCTCATTTCATCTAACTCCAGATATTCATTGCCAATCTTTAGTCTTCTGTCAGGTGGTCTGCAAGCGTTTCAGTCAGACTTATTAGCGGTATATCCACGTGGTATTCTTCCAGCCCGTCTTCAAGATGAATACGGCAGTTAGAACACGCGCTGACAATGGCATCGGGTTTTATTTCATCCAGCTGGTCTTTCTTGCGCTGGAATACCCTGAGGCGAATTTCATCAGCACGTTCATTTGAACTGACGCCACCACCCGCACCACAGCACCAGTTCATCTTGCCGGTATCGGGCATCTCAACAAAATTATCAGAAAACAGTTTGATCAGGTTGCGTGGTTCATTAATGACACCACCGCGGCGTGAAATCTGGCAGGGGTCATGATAAGTCAGACGTTGCTCCTCTTTGCCGCTGATTTTCAGGCGGCCATCTTTGCGAAATTCATCGAGTATTTCGAGGATATGCCTTACCTTGAAGTTGAAGGCCTTGCCGACCAGGTTAGGACCATCCCAACGAATTGCCATATAGGCATGGCCACACTCAGGGCTGATCACGGTTTTAACCTTCAGTTTTTCAGCGGCGTCAACGATACGTTGTACCAGTTCGGCAGCGATGTCTGAGACGCCAATCTGAACGCCACTGTTGGTGGCTTCAAAGGCTTCAGATGCAATCGTCCAGCTGGCGTCGGCTTTATCAAATATTTTAGCGATGGCTTCGATAAACTCCGGGAAGTTCATGATTTCCATTGAAGACAGCAGCAGCATGTATTCAGCGCCGACAACATCAACCGGTATTTTTAAACCGGTATCTTTTTCAACGTGTTTGATCTGTGCCATCAATGCCGGCAGCTTTACGCCCATAGGACTACCAATGGTGACTGCGCGTTTAGTGGCACCGATTAGATCTTTCGGTGCATGCCCGGCAGCAGCCATACCTTCGCGTGTTTTGCGAATCATCAATGTGATGTCGATGCCGACCGGGCATACCATAGAACAGCGCCCGCACAGGGTACAGCTATCATAGACCAGCGTTTCCCAGTCAGTCAGTAATTTATCATCAACTTTTGCTGTCAGGCCAAACATTTTTCCTAAACGACCAAATAGTGTGTATTCTGATTTCCAGATGCGGCGTAATGGTTCGGTTTTATTGATCGGAGTGCGTTCCGGAGCACCGGTCTCCGTATAAAACAAACAGGCTTCAGCACACATGCCGCAATTCACACAGCTGCTGAAAAATGCGGCCACACTGGAATCAACCTGTTCTTTTAGCGCATTAATGCCTTTATCTAATGATGCACTCATGACTCAACTCCTCTGTACCCTGAAATGGCACCGCCGTACCAGCGTGACAAAACAATCGTGAAAGTGTGCATCAGCTTGGTAAAAGGAAATAAAACAAGTAATAGTTCGACACTGAGAATATGAATAGCGAGCAATGTCGGCGCGGTTAAACCGATGCGGTGGAAGGCAATATAACCGGTAATGAGCGGCGCTATAGTGACCAGCCAGACAATATAATCTTCTGTGGTAGTCAGGAATTTAAGTACATTGTTGCGCATGCGATATGTCAGTACTGCAAGCAGCGCGATGATAGTTACTACTGCCATTGCATCAACAACCGGTGTCGGTAAAGATGGCCAGCCGAAACCAAAAACCTCTTTAAACATCAGTATATGCGGTGCAAATAAAAATAGTGTTATAAACAAACCAATATGAAAAATGTATCCGGCAACAATAGTAAACGTTGAACGTTGAATGGTGCTTTTATCCGGAATAAACCTTGATGCGATAGTGCGAAGTCCGCTGCCCATTTCGGAACCTTTGGCTTCTGCTAAATTTGTTTCACGACCTAATAGTAAAATTTCAGCAAAACGTATAATCACACCCGCAACAAAAATAATTGTGGCAATCTGAAAACCCGGGCCGCGTACCCAGTTTAAGAATTCTATTTCACTCATTGTTTTATCCTCATTTCAATTCTTCTATTTGCAGTGTGAGATCTTCCGCTTGTGTTGTTTGCCGCTTTATCTTTCAGTTATCTTTCAGTTATTTTTCCAGGTCATCTATTGTAGTTTTATCATGTGTTGCAACAGCATTGTTCTTTTTGTTCCGGTTCAGCGCACCCAGGGCAACCCCGGCAGCCGCTGCGCCAGCCGCTGCGTAAATGGCCGTTTGAGCTATATTTTCAGTCGGCATTGACAGCGCTTTGTAGAAACCGCCACCGTCCCAGAAATCGGGTTCTGAGCAACCCAGGCAGGGGTGGCCGGCTTCAATTGGAAAACTGGTGCCATCATTCCACTTGGTGGTGGCACAGGCGTTATAGGTTGTTGGTCCCTTACAGCCAAGTTTGTATAAACACCAGCCTTTTCTGGCGCCTTCATCATCAAAAGTTTCTGCAAACAGGCCTTTGTCATAAAAAGGCCGGCGGTAACAGCGGTCATGAATGCTTTGTCCATAAAATACTTTTGGACGACCGATGTGATCAAGTTCAGGAATGCTGCCGAAGGTTAGAAAATGGGTCAGTACGCCGGTGATGACTACAGGAATGGGCGGACAGCCGGGCACATTAATAATAGGTTTGTCTTTGATTAGATCACCAACTGAAACCGCGCCGGTAGGATTAGGGTTGGCATGCGGAATACCGCCGTATGTCGCACAGGTACCTACCGCAATAATTGCAGCAGCGCCTTTGGCTGTTTCCATTAACATATCATAATTGCTGATGCCGGCAATGGTAGAGTAACCGGGGTTGTCCATTGGGATGGAACCATCAACCACCAGTAAATATTGGCCAAAGTTTTCTTTCATCGCTGCTTCGCGCGCTTCTTCGGCCGCATGTCCGGCTGCTGCCTGTAGCGTATGATGATAGTCCAGTGAGATGGAGTCAAAAATCAGGCTTTCAATCGTCGCCGTATGGGCACGTGTCAATGACTCGGTACAGCCGGTGCATTCCTGAAACGATAACCAGATAACAGAGGGTCTTCTGGCATTTTCTAAGGCGTGAGCAATTTTCGGGATCATTGCCGGTGACATCGCCATCATCGAAGCGGTGGCAGCGCAGAACTTTAGAAAGCTGCGGCGTGATATACCCTGGCTGCGTAAGGTTTCACCCAGTGTTTTATCGAACTGAGCACTTTCTGACTGGATGCTCTCTCGCTGATTAAAATCAGCAGGGGATTTACCTTTATTATTCGTTTTCTCTGTCATGCTGTTTTCTCCACCGAGGACTAATTAGTCTCCTGGTTTTCGGCCAAATCCAGGCTAAGACTACTATAAGCTTTCATAATATCCTCTGTTTGCGAACAGAGAATCTCTGGCATGGTTGTAACTTCAATAAAACGGCTGATGATTGTATTCTCATCGTTGTAGTGTGTAACAAGCCACACACCCGCATACTGTGTTTCGATGATTTCACTTAAACCCAGGGCATTAAGTTTAGCTAGAACCTCACCCTGGCCCAGGGTACTTAAAATTTTGTCTTCCTCACCGGGCGCAAGCGGAATACTGCGCAAATCAATAATGCTGCTGTGACCTGTTTCTATAAGGTTATCCAGAGCATGTTTAATCTCGTGCAATAGAGGTTTAACATTCTGTGTCAGCTCATCACCGACCTGGATATTAAACTTGACTGCTTGCGTCACCGGTATGCTTGTTTCAGACATAATAAGACTCTTGTTGATTTAGTTTACCGTCAGTCAGGACAAAGCAGGACACTGTGGCTCAGCTGACCACACTAATAACGGGCAATTAGAATGCCGGACAATTTCTGCGGTAACAGACTCGTCCAGCGTGCGTTTCTCACCACCATTACCATGCGTTGCCATAGAAACCAGGTCGATGTCCATGGCATCAATCTTGTCGAGAATTTCACGGATAGGCCTTTTATAAGTGGTCATATCAAGTGAGACTCTCAGACCCGTGTTTGCCAGTGTTACGCTCTGGTCCTGCAGTTTTGCCTTGATAGCCGCTTTTTTGTCATCAAATTCAGCAGATTCTATCTCATCATGAAACAGTATCACTTCGGAATCATGCATTTTTGCAAAGCGTTCAACACATTCGAGTATGGCAGAGGACGCATCGCTACCATCAAGTGGCACCAGTATGCGTTTGAATAAATTTTTGGTACGATTTTCAGCCGATCCAGGTCGCGTACTATGCAGAATAAAAACCGGGCAGGGTGATTGTTTTAATACCTGTTCAGTCACACTGCCATCACGTATACGCTCAATGCCTGAACGACCGTGTGTAGACATGAGTATCATGGTGGCAGGCAACAATATTGCCATTTTTAAAATTTCGAAAATAGGTTCGCCCATGCGCACTTCAGTTTCAACGGCCCAATCTCCTTTTATCAGCGTATCGTAAATGGCTTTTACATTTGGAACGTGATCAATTGCTGCATTCACCGTATTAACAGCTGGCGTTACATGTAAAAGAACGATTCGAGTCTCTGATTTAGGACACATTGATTCGGCATAAAACGCAGTTTCATCAGCTGATTCAGTGCCATCAACTGGAATTAGTATTGTTCTTTTCACTATACTCCCCCCACTATGTTAATTAATTATATTCTTCTGTTGATACAATAATATTATGCCGCAGAAACTTCTTGATCTGTATTAACTTTTTGCCATTGTTTTATTAATTTTACAGCCTCATTAACGGCCACCGGTAATGCATCTTGAACAGGTTTGCCGGGTAACATACCCCAGCCCATTGTTTCCGGCTGGATACCAATCAGGGCGCGGTTTTCTGGCAGGTGATCTGTTAATCGTGATATGTCCATCAGGTCAAGCAGGCCAACTTCATGAGCGCTGCGTTTTGTGCTGCCAAGAAATTCATCCATTGCCGTATTAACAAAAGTGTTTACTGTGCCGGCGGGCTGATGCAATTCGGTGGCATCAAAAACGATTAGATTTGTGCAATCTTCAATCCATACCGCTAAAGTGAAACTGAGCGTGCCGCCGTCGATGAAAGTTAAATCCGGTATGTCCGGGTATTCTAATTGAAGCAGATTGAGTGCGTGGATGCCCGCACCTTCATCTGTAAGTAAGGTATTGCCGATTCCAAGGATTAGAGTATCATCATGGTTCATTGAGCTTCCTGTAATTTCTAACTACTTTTATCAGTGTATTGTGCAACTCTTGTTGACATATATCAAATTGTTGGTATGTTTTCTAAAGTTAAATGTATATTGACAGTTTGTTTATATATACTTTTTAACACAGCTGTTCCGTTTCAACATGCCGTTCGCCTGGTGTCGCTTTCACGTTTCTTTGCAGCTCCTGCAGGGCCTCGCGATATTCCCGCCTATATCGAGCCTTTTCTTTCCGATCCGGATTGAGCGGCGCATCCTGGCCAAGCGTGTACACCCACAACCAGGCCGCATCCTCGATGGTGTACTCGTCCCGATTCTTCCATAGCAGTGGAAGCTCCTTCGCCACGCCACTCATCGCCGCGCCCCGTCAAAAATGGCCTTGTTCATTCGTTCCACCACACCTGCGGTGTGCGCCTCGGAGAGATGGGAGTACCGCTTCACCATGGCGAGCGTCTTGTGCCCTAACACCTCGGCAATCTCGGCCAGGCTGGGGCTGGCGCCGTTCATGGCCAAATAGCTGGCCGCAGAATGTCGGTTGTCGTGCCACCGGTAATCCTCGATCCCGGCCTCTTCCAGCGCACTGTTCCACGGTTTGCGCAGATCGATCGGTGTATGCGGATCGCGCCCGGGGAATAGCAACTCGGAATCCTGTTCACGCCCCTTCTCGTGTTCCTTGAGCACTTCCAGCGCATGACCGGTCAGAGGAACCACTCGCCTCCGGGTAGAGTTTTTTTGTTTGTGGAGCACGATGCGTCCAGAGTCCAGGTCGACAACCGACCAACTGAGCGACATGGACTCGCCCTGTCTCATGCCAGTCGCGAGACTCAGCATGAACGCGGGGTACAGGAGCAGGTTGCTGGATTCGCGACACGCGGTCAGCAGTCGTTCCCTCTCATCGTCGGACAGGAAGCGCACGCGGCCGCGGGGTTCAGTCGGCTTTGAGACGTCCGCCACGGGGTTCGAGGAAACCCACTTGTATTCCTTTCGCGCGATGCTGAACACGTGCGACAGCGCCGCCAGGTACCGAACCAGCGTGGCCGGTGAGCGACCTCCCTTCGCAAGCTTATCGCGGCATTTGCCGATGCGGGCAGAGCCAATATCCGCCAGCAGGTAGTTACCCAGCTCCTCCTTCCACCACCGAAGTTGCTGCTTGCGGTTTTCGGCGGTCCTGATCTTCGGCAGTTCGGTTTCTTCGTACCGCTCGATCAGTTCACCGAGGGTGCGCTTCTCCGCCTCAATCCCCGGAAACGCGCGGCGCAATCGCAGATCGGTTTCGGTCTGTGCGGCCCAGCGCTTTGCATCAGTCAGTCGGGCAAAGGTTTTCGACCTGGCCGGATATCCACGCAGGCGTATCTTGACCTGCCAGCTCGGCTTGCCGGTCCGATTGTCGATGCGTTTGGTGATGGCTGCCATGTCGTCCCTCCATGGGTGGAGGTCGAACAGGCTGTGGTGGTAGGGTTCCCGGCAGCCATGCGCAGCCTCCTGGTCAGGTTGCGTTGGTCAGGGCCTCGTCGGTGTTCGCGCACCGTCGGGGCCTGCTTCGTTACGGGGATGGTATCACGTTAATCAGAAGTGTCCCGCAGGTGTCCCGCAAACCGTGACGGGGAGGGCGAAAATTGCGGCAAGTGATTGATTTATTGGAGCTGGCGAGAGGAGTCGAACCCCCGACCTGCTGATTACAAATCAGCTGCTCTACCAACTGAGCTACGCCAGCGTTTTGCATTCGGGACAGATTTCGGGGTCTGGATACAGGCCGTTCCCGTATCGGGTCAGGCAGACTTGCCTGGCCGCGCCTGCTTATTATACGACCAACGCTATTCGATACCTAGCGGTGACCGAATCCGGATTGCAGTCCGATTGACGCGACCTGGCCGAAGCCCGACCTTCGGAACTGCGGGTACTACACTCTGTACTGCAGGGTCTATTTTCGCGCGGTGCTTCATCCAGTGACTTGTCGCGAATGTCCCGGTTCTGGACGCAAGGCTTTGGATTTTTGCGCCGGGCAGGGCACAATCACTCCATCCACGGAGAGGAGACCTGCAAATTCGATGAATATCGCTCACGATCACTATCTCGTCACGCAGGTGGATGCCTGCGTCGAACGAATCTGCGACCTGGGTTGCGCCATGGTCTACCGGGCGATCACGCTGATGGAACAGGGAAAATGCGCCCGCGAGGTCACCGGCCTCACCTGTGTGGATCGGCGGAAGGTATTGAGGGAACTCAAGGAAATCATGTCGGTGTATGACGCACGACCGGGGGGGGCCTCATGCAAGATCAGCGGGACCGGAGGATCGGCTTGAAGAGATGCACACCGCTGAAGAACCTGCTCTCCCGACAGTTTTTACCGGTCATTCTTGTGCCGGTTTTCTGGCTAGCGCTTGCATTGCGGTCCATCGCCGCAACCGACGTCCCGGTCGCCGGCATCGACATGGAATTCAAACAGGTCTCAGAGCATGTGTACTACGTGCAAGGGACTCCCGGGGTTGCTACCGACAATCAGGGATTCATCTCCAACGCCGCGGCCGTGGTGACCGGCATGGGCGTGGTGGTCGTCGATGCACTGGGCACGCCCTCCCTGGCGGCCCTGTTTCTAGAGAAGCTCCAGGCTGTCACCGATCAGCCGGTCATCAAGGTCGTCGTGACCCACTATCACGCCGACCACATTTACGGCCTGCAGGTCTTCAAGGACCTCGGCGCGACCATCTTTGCGCCTGCGGGATCGATGGATTACCTGGAGTCGCCCGTCGCGGCGGAACGTCTGGAAGAGAGACGTTTTTCCCTCGACCCCTGGGTCAACGACGACACCCGCCTGATACCGCCCGACGAGATCGTCGACAGCAATGTGTCGTTCACACTCGGTGACGTGGAATTCGACATCAGCTATCTGGGCAAGGCGCATTCCGACGGCGATCTCAGCGTCCTGGTCAGACCCGACAACGTCCTGATATCCGGCGACATCATCTTCGAGGGCCGGGTGCCATTCACCGGCAGCGCCGACACCGGGCACTGGCTGGAGTTGCTCGACAAGCTCGACAGGACGGATCTCGCGGCGCTGGTGCCTGGACACGGCGCCGCGGCGAAGGACCCCGACACCGCCGTGGCGCTGACCCGGGAGTATCTTCGCCAGGTGCGTTCGGTGATGAAGGACGCAGTCGAGGAGATGGTGCCGTTCGACGAGGCCTACGATTCCGCGGACTGGTCAGCGTTCGAGGGCCTTCCGGCCTTCGATGCGGCACACCGGCGCAATGCCTACGGGGTCTACCTGTCGATGGAGCAGGAGCTGCTCGATCAGTAGCGTCCACGACGCGGCGTTGCAAATCTGACGCGTCCTTCCACCTGAACGGCATGCACCGCATGCCGGCGTCGCGTCCCCGGAAGGTATCTCCCTGGCCGAATTGGGCCAGATTCCCGGTTTTCCCTCCACCTCGCGTCCTACTGGACCGGGGACGTGTCCTGTAGCGCATTCAGCGTCGTCCCGGAGTGGGCATTGACCATTATCATTGTATTCAATTGATTTATTGATATTATGGCGCGTAATTTTGCTACACCAACGGACACGATGATGATCAAACGACGACTGGGCGAACAGTACACGCCCCTGTATTTTCTGGCTGCACTCGGAGCGGGCGGCATGGCCGTGACGTTCTTTCTCTACCTGATGTTCATGGTCGACCATGCTGGTATGCCCATGGTGACCTTCGATCACCTCTATCCATTGCTGGTCGGAGAGAACGTGGTAGTCGCGTCGCTGGTCGGCGCCGGGATGGTGTTCATTCTGGCGTTCGCGCTCCTGCACTACAGACTCCTGCTGTGGAATATCCTCGAATACCGGAGGTTCCGGAAAACGGACCGGTTCCTCGAGGTCAGGGCCTCCAACGACGAGATCACCCTGATGGCGATACCACTGACGCTGGCGATGAGCATCAACGTCAGTTTTATCGTCGGGGCGGTGTTCGTACCCGGATTGTGGGCCTACGTCGAAACCCTCTTCCCCTTCGCGATCGCCGCATTCCTGGCGGTAGGGGCCTATGCGCTGAAGATTTTCACGGAGTATCTGTCGCGGGTTTTCACGAACGGCGACTTCGACTTCGACCGCAACAACCACCTCGGTCAGATGGTGGGGATCTTCGCGTTCGCGATGGTCGCCGTGGGACTGGCGGCACCAGGCGCGATGAGCCACCACATCGAGGTCAACGCCACGGGCATGTTCTTTGCCATCCTGTTCACCAGCATTGCGACGGTGCTGGGTGTCATCAAGCTGGTACTCGGGTTCAAGTTCATGTTTCGCATGGGGATCAGTGAAGTGGCCAGCCCGAGCCTCTGGTTGCCGATTCCGATCCTGACGCTGATGGGCATTACCCTGGTACGCCTCAACTTCGGTCTGGACCATGGATTCAACGAGCCCGTGTCCAAACCGGACCTGTTCGTGCTGACCTCGACCGTGATTTCACTGCAGGTCCTTTTCGGTGTGGTCGGTTATGCGGTGATGAAACGCCTGGGATACTTCAGGGAATATGTACGCGGTGACAAAAGTCATGTCGGCAGCTACTCCCTGATCTGTCCGGGTGTGGCGTTGTTCGTATTCGGGATGTTCTTCGTCAACTTCGGGCTGGTCCACAACGGACTGCTGGATCGATTCAGCGTTGCGTACTTCGTAATGCTGGCGCCGCTGGTGTTTCTGCAGATAAAGACACTGGCGACACTCCTGACGCTGAACCGTAAATTGCTGCGTGCGCAGAGCATACCGGCCGCACAGCCCGTAAGCGCCTGAAGGCATGGATGAGCGAAGTGGCTGGAACCGGGACCGGTCAAACCCGGGTTGCCGGTTCGGTTCCGCCACGGACCCGTTGCAGCGTCAACTCAAGCGTAACGTTGATGGCAAGGCCCAGGACACCGGCGTGGATACCGAAGGGACGATGGCTGATCATGTCCGGCAGAAGAAAATTGCCCACCAGAAAGCCAAGCGTGATCCCGGTCCCTGCCAGAAAGCCGGCGAGGACCGGCAAGGCTGAAAGCAACACGGCGAAGCGGGGGGCAGTCCCATATCCGACCCGGACAACGTGGTACACGACGACGATGGCAACCTGTGGATCTCCACCTTCTTCTGCGCCATACAACACCCCCACGATGGAGAGGCATTCGAGAAAATCTGGCCGCAGACCGGTCACTTCGGTGAAGCGAACGAGGTATCACGCCCGAGCCTGATCGCGGTTCGGGAAAACGGGGGAAGAAAGATCGGCTTCTGACGCCACGCGCCACTATCGGTCATTCCAGGACTCCTCCCCCCTGGCAGGGGGGAGGCAGGGGGGGAGGCCGGGTGGAGGGTCGGAATCCACGACCGGCACCGTACCAACCCGACACGCCCACCCCCCATCCCGTCCTTCCCCCTCAAGGGGGAAGGGGCAATGCGCTCCGGCACAACGAGATCAGTCGTCCCCGGAGGCTCACGGGCTCTCGATCAATTCGACGCCCTCGACCTCGACCTGGGGATCGGCGTTACCCTCCAGGGTGACGTGATTGAGGACCATGTCACGGCGTTCGTCCGGGCCACGGTGTTTGGTGTGTTCATGGCATTCAACACCTGTGATCGGCGCGATGATCATCTCGGCGATGTTGCTGTTCAAGGGACTGAAGAACCTGGATCTGGGCCTGACCACCCTGCGCAATTATCTGATCATGATGCGGCCGGAAGAAGAGTCAAATTTCCTTGCGGGTCTCAATCGGCAATCCGGCGCGCCGCCACTCGGGGAATCCCACTTTCAAGCGTCTCGCCGCGCGTCCTTCCTTGCGCAGACGCGCCACCGCATCGAAGGCCAGGACACAATGCGGCCCCCGGCAGTACGCAACGACTTCCCTGTCCGGTTCCAGCGTGTCGAGCCGCGACTCGAGTTCCGACAGAGGGATGTTGACGGCTCCCGGAAGATGGCCGGCGGCGTACTCCTCCTCCGGCCGGACATCGAGTACGGTGACCTCACCCTTTCGCGCGCGTTCGAGCAGCTCGTCCGCCGGCACGGGTTCCAGGTCGTCCTTGACGGTCAGGTAGCCGTCGATCAGCCTGTCGACGTCGGCCAACCTGCGCCGTGCGACACCACGCAAATCCTCGATCAGGGCCTGAACGTCGTCTCCGCTCAGGCGATAGAAGACGTTCAGACCGACCTTTCGGCAAGTCACCAGACCGGCATTGCGCAGCTGCTGAAGGTGTTGTGAGGTATTCGCGATGCTCAGCCCGGACGCCCTCGAAAGGGCCTCGACGCTGCGCTCGCCCTGCGCGAGATGTTCGAGCAACTCCAGCCGGTTGCCGTGACTCATCGCCTTGGCGATTCGTGCGAACTGGGCAAATAGCTCCCGCTTGAAAGTCTCGTTCGAATCCATTGCCGGCCCCTTGATACAGCAATCAATTGATCTTATTGTTATATTTCTGAATTATAACATCAGATTGGGGAGTTTTTCCCTGCTCACAACATGAAAGGTGTTGGCCGGTTTCCCGGTTATACGGGGCACATTCGCGTTTTTTCAAGCCGGCGATACCGATGCCGCGACGAGCCACGGAGACAGGAGTGAACAACAACCGGCTGATACGAATCCTGCTCATCATCGGTCTGGTGACGGGCGTTACCCTCGCGGTGGTGTACCGCGACAGGTTTGACGCCGAAGCGCTCGAGGCCTGGATCCTCGGTTCCGGCCCCCTCGCGCCGCTGATCTTTATATTCATCTACGCCGCGGCCGCCGTACTGGTGCTTCCCGGATCCGTCCTCACGCTGGCCGGCGGCGCATTGTTCGGTCCGGTGCTGGGGACGCTTTACAACCTCGCCGGCGCGACACTGGGCGCCACACTCGCTTTTCTGATCGCACGTCACCTGGCGTCCGACTGGGTGGCGGAAAAGGCGGGCGGTCGCGTCAGGCAACTCATCAACGGTGTCGAGGGGGAAGGCTGGCGTTTCGTCGCCTTCGTTCGCCTGGTGCCGCTGTTTCCGTTCAATCTCCTCAACTACGCCCTGGGGCTGACGCGGATCAGGATTTTGCACTACGTCGTCGCGAGCTTCTTCTTCATGCTGCCCGTCACCTTCGCATACACCTACCTGGGGTACGCGGGCCGGGAGGCGATCGCCGGCGGCGAGGGGTTGGTCCGCAAGGCAGCGCTGGCGCTGGCGCTGATCGCGGTCGTCGCGTTCCTGCCACGACTGGTCGGGACGCTGCGTCGTGGACCCACGATGGATATCCCGGCCTTCCGGGACCGGATCGATTCCGACGACGACCTGCTGGTGCTCGACGTGCGCACGGCGGAAGATTTCACCGGTGAGCAGGGACATATCGAGGGCGCAGTGAACATCCCGGTAGAGGACCTGCAGGAACGGATGGGCGAGCTGTGCGACTACCTGGAGCGCACGGTGGCCATCGTCTGCCGTACGGACGGGCGTTCCGCGAAGGCCGCCCTGCTGCTGACCGAGGAAGGTTTCGCTGACGTCCACATCGTTCGCCGCGGCATGACGGGCTGGCTCGCGGCGGGCCTGCCGGTGGCGCGCGAAGACGCCGCCAGTCTATTGCCGTAGGTCGGGTTAGCGCAGCGTAACCCGACAAGCGGACCCGATTCATCGGGTTGCGCTGCACCAACCCGTATATGGTCGCCTCCCGTTTCGCAAGGTCTCGCTTTCTGTGACAGGGTCAGGACTGCTTCCGTATATCCGGCCTTCTCGGCTCGATCCTGGTGGCGATCGGCGTCGGGGCGCTGGCCCAGGCGGGTACCGGGCAATTCCTGATTTTGGCGATCCTGCTGGCGTTGTGCATCGGCGTAATTCAGCTCCTGATGGGGATCGTGCGACTCGGTTTTCTGGTGAATTTCCTTTCGTACCCGGTCCTTACCGGGTTTACCACCGCTGCTGCCCTGACCATCGTGTTGAGCCAACTCGGGCATCTGCTCGGCATCCCAGCGGCAAACGGGTACGGGATCGAAGCGCTGCTCACGAACCTCGTGGCAAACGTATCGCAGTTCAATCCGGTCACACTGGCGCTCGGCGCAGGCAGCGTTGCATTGATGGTGGCCCTGAAACGAACCTTCCCACGCCTGCCCGGACCGCTCGTCGTTGTAGTGCTGTGCACCCTGCTCGCCTGGTTGCTGCGGCTGAATTCGGCGGGTGTCACCGTCGTCGGTCACGTCGAGGGTGGATTGCCGACGCCCGGGTTTCCTGCGCTGGCCTGGGGCGACATCGCCAATCTGCTTCCACTCGCCGGCGCCATGGCCCTGGTGGGGTTCGCGCAATCGATTACCGTCGCGAAGACCCTGGCGCGGAAGCGGGGAGACCACATCGATGCAAACCGGGAACTGGCGGCCGTGGGCCTCGCCAATATCGGCGGCAGCCTGTCGCAGGCCTACCCGGTCACGGGCGGGTTCTCGCGCTCCGCGGTCAACGCGAGGTCCGGTGCCCGGACCCAGGTGTCAAACCTGATCACGGCGGCACTGGTTGCGTTGACCCTGCTTTTCCTGCTGCCCCTTGTCCACTACCTGCCCATCGCCGCACTGGCGGCCGTCATCTTGGTGGCGGCGATCGGGCTGATCGACGTCGGAGAGATCCGTTACCTTTTTCGGGTCAAGAAATCCGAGGGCCTGCTGCTGGTCTTTACCGTCGTCGCGACCCTGGGCGTGGGCATCATCTATGGGCTCCTGCTCGGTATTGCCGCGTCCATCCTGCTGTTCATCACCCTGAACACACGACCCCACAGCGCCCTCCTCGGACGCCTGCCGGGCACTGATATCTTTCGTAACACCAGGGACTTCCCCGAAGCGAAAACCATCGAGGGTCTGGTGGTGCTGCGCATCGACGCATCGCTCTACTTCGCCAATACGGAATTCCTCAAGGCAAGGCTGGGAGAAATCCGCGAACAAGAGGGTGCAGCGCTCAGCGCCATCATCCTCGACGCGAGCGCGATCAACGACCTGGATTCCTCGGCCGACACCGCCCTGCACCAGATCGCAAGGGATTTGAAGCGAAGCGGTATCGAACTCTACGTCGCCGGCGTGAAGGGCCCGGTGAGGCGCGTGATGATGCGCTCGGGTCTGTACGAACTGCTCGGGGCGGATCACTTCTTCTTCACCATCGACGCGGCAGTCAAGCGTTACTCCCGAACGCGGGCCTCCGCCGCACCGTCATCCACAGGGGCCCCCTGACCCAGGGCATCAGACCAGTCCCCCCGCCTGATCGATGCCTGTCGTCGCAGAAACCTGGCGAAGAGAAGCACGGTCAGGACGATCGTCCCGGACAGCAGACCGATCCAGATTCCGCTGCCACCCCGATTCAGGGGAAACGCCAGCACCAGACCACCCCCGATGCCGATTCCCCAGTAGCAGGCTAGCGCATAGAACATGGGGACGCGCGTGTCCCTGAATCCGCGCAGGACACCCGGTACGACGACCGCACCGCACTCGAAAGGCTGCATCACGGCGACAATCAGGAGAAACAGGCTGGCAAGCGCGAAGATTTCGGCGTTCCCGGCCGAGGGATCGATAAACCAGCCCACGATCGTCCCGTGGTACGCACCGACGACCAGCAGGTACGCCAGCCCTGTACCGAGCGCCAGGCCAATCGCAATCCGGCTTGCATGCAGCGCCGTGCGGACGCTGCGCGCGCCGACACCATAACCGACGCGCACCGTCGCGGCCTGCGAAAGCCCTAACGGTACCGCATAGAGTACCCCGGCAACCCGCAGGGCGGCCGCATGAGCGGCCACCGCCTCGGCGCCAATGATACCCATCAAAACGGTCGAAAGCAGGAAGGCCCCGACCTCACCCAGGCTGTGAAAGCCCATCGGCACGCCGATTCGCAGGAACTCCGCCAGGCCCGTCCAGCGGGGCCGCCACAACCCGCGCATCAGCCGATAACACCGGTAGGCCGGCCGCGTCAGGACGAAGATCGACAGCACCGACAGCATCCAGAGACCGGCGACGATTGATGCCAACCCCGCCCCGGCAAGCCCCATCTCGGGTGCGCCGAAGTTCCCGAACATCAGCATATAGTTACCCAACGCGTTGATCGGGATCGCACTCAACGTCACGTGGAAAAGGACACGCGTGTTTTCGTGTGCAACCAGAAAGTTGCGCCAGACGATATCGAGCACGAAAACCGGCAGGGCGATCGCCATCATGCGCGCATAGGGCGCGCCCGTCGCCACGACCTCGGGTTGCACGCGCAGCCAGCCGAGCAAGGTGTCCGCATGCCACACGGGGACCGCCATGCCGCCGCCGATGGCCGCGGCCAGCCAGAACGACTGACGCTGAATACGTGCGATCTCGACCCGGCTTCCACCGCCGCGCGCCTGGCTGATCATGGGTGTGGCGGCAGACACGACCGCTGCGGCGAAATAGAAGAATATCGAGTACAGATCACTGGCGACCGCGCCGTTCCCCAGTGCCAGCGGCCCCAGCCAGCCCATCATCAGCACGTCAGTGATCGAGATCGCCATGCTGGCCAGCGACGACAGGATCAGGGGAGATGCGATGGCAACGATGCGTCCGGTCTCTCCGACCGGTATACCCCTCGCGCTGCTCCTGATCGTCCTGGACAAGCGGCGCATGCCGTTATGCACTCCGGAAATAAACGATACCGTCGCACGGGATTATGGCAAATCGTACCACTCGCGCCGGTGCCGATCTCCGCAGAGCGTCTACACTTATTCTGCGATGCGATGCTTCGCGCTCCACCAGGTAACGCCGCGTCGAACTGGCGGGTGTGGAACCATCCGGAGCGACGCCGATCAACCCCTGATGGAGATAATCATGCACCGGCGCACCTTTCTTGGCCTGACCGTCGGCACCGCATCCGTACTGGCCGGCGCACTGCTCATACCCATCCGCGCCCCTGCGGCATGGTTGAAAGCGGCCTTCGAATCGACCACGCTCGACGAGGCAATGAAGGCGCTGTTCGGTACCGCGCAAATCAAGCATAGCAACGCCGTGGTGGTCGATGCACCGGAACTCGCGACCAGTGCAACGCACGTTCCGGTCACCGTATCGACGAGCCTGGAAAACCCGGAGTCGATCGCGATCTTTTCCGAGAAAAATCCGAATCCCCTGATTGCCAGCTTCACCCTGACCCCCGAGGTCTCCAGCGGGATCAGCGTGCGCATCAAGGTAGGTGGCAAAACGAACGTCGTCGGGGTCGTGCGGGCCGACGGGGCGCTCTACCAGAACCAGACCTACGTCAGGGCCACGGCCGGGGCCTGCGCCTGACGCGGGTCCGATTCAAGGACACGACAATGAAGAGAGAAAGCAAGATACGCGCAAGGATAAAGGGAGGCGAAACGGTCGTCAGGGTGCTGATTCGCCACCCGATGGAAACCGGTGCGCGAAAGGACGACGTGACCGGGAAACGCGTCCCCAGGCACTTTGTTCAGCACATCGAGGCCGAGCGCAACGGCAGGGTAGTCCTCTCCGGAGACTGGGGATGGGGCATGTCAAGTGACCCCAATCTCGGCTTCAGTCTCGAGGGCGGCAAACCGGGCGACGTCATCCGTGTCACGTGGGTGGACAACAAGGGGGATAAGGGTGAACTCGAGGCGGTAGCCAGGTAGTTCTCCTGCGTTCTGAGCAATCCAGATGGAACTATCCCGGCCTCAATCCCTGCTCGACGAATCTGCGCAGCGAACCCGCGCGGAACAGGTCTACCTGCTGTATCAGAATTCCAATACCGGCTTCGCCGTCAGCATAACGGTGGGCGCCATGCTGGTGGTCGCACTTCGAAACACGATTCCCGTATCCCACCTGTCGGTCTGGTACGCCAGCCTGCTGGCCATTACCGCCATTCGTTATGTGATCTATCGGGATTACTTTGCCAGTGACCCGTCGGATCGGAGCGACCGGCGCTGGGAGGTTGCATTCCTTGCAGGAACCGGAGGCGCCGGAATCGTCTGGGGGTCGACAATGATCTTCCTTTTCCCCGGCGATGCAGTGACCTATCAGGTTCTGATCGCCCTGGTTCTTGCCGGCATGGTGGGAGGGTCTGTTGCAGTATTCGCTCCCCTGCAGTCGGCATATCTTGCGTTCGCCTTGCCGATACTGGTGCCCGGCACGGTACGATTCCTCGTTGAAGGAGATGCCGTCCACGCCATTCTGGCGCTGATGATCTTCATCTTCCTGCTCAGCATGACAGCAGTCGCCAGGAATGCCGAAAACGCGGTACGCACGATGCTGGAACTACGCTTCGACAATCAGGGACTCACCGCCGAGATCAATGAACGCAAACGTGTCGAGCTGGCTTTGCTTCGCAGCGAAGAACGCTTCCGGGATTTTGCGGAACTGGCTGCCGATTTCTACTGGGAACTGGATTCGGACCTGCGATTCACCGATATCTCGAATCGCTTCAGTGACGTCAGCGGGTTGCGGATGGAGCAGGTGCTGGGACAGAAAATGGAAGCGGTCTTTGCCTCACACACGGTAGATGACAGTCAACTTACCGCGAAACTGCATCAACTCGGGCAGAGAGAACCTTTTGATGAGTTCAAACTGGAATGGGTTGCCCCAGGTCGAACAAAACGCGTTCTGTTACTGAACGGTAAACCCGTGACTGGGGTCGGCGATCGATTTCTCGGTTACCGGTGCGTCGGCAGGGACGTCACCGAGGAACATCACCTTGCCCAGGAAATGACGCATCAGGCAAAACATGATGCCTTGACGGGCCTCGTCAACCGGAGAGAATTCACGCGCCGGTTGGAAACCGCACTGGCTCACGGAAAACGCAGCGGATCTGAATATGTCCTCTGCTACATGGATCTGGATCAGTTCAAGGTGGTCAACGATACCGCAGGGCACGGTGCCGGAGACGAACTGCTGAAACAACTGACCAGCACACTGCTCGGCAGGGTTCGCGGCCGGGATACCCTGGGCCGTTTCGGCGGCGATGAATTTGGCCTGCTTCTGGACAATTGCGAGTTGAACAGCGGCATTCAGATAGCGAATTCCCTGCTTGCCTGCCTGAACGAGTTTCGGTTTCGGTGGGAGGATCGCGTGTTCCAGGTTGGAGCGAGCATCGGGGTGGTCGCGATGACAAGCGCAACAGAAACCGCCCACCAGGTACTGACGCAGGCCGACCTCGCCTGTTACACCGCGAAAGACCTGGGCAGGAACCGAATTCACGTCTATCAGGCTGATGACAGGGCGCTTGCCCGGATGGAGATCGAGATCGCGTGCGTCTCCGATCTGCGAGATGCCCTGAATTTCAACCGGTTCCTTCTGTATTGCCAACCGATCCTTTCGGTTGATTCAAATCAGATTGATCACTATGAATTGCTGCTTCGCTTGCGCGAGAAAAACGGAAAACTGTTGTCTCCCAGGTGCTTCATTCCTGCCGCCGAGCGATTTGGAATCATGAAAGAGATTGATCGCTGGGTTATCACTCATGCGCTGCGCGCTTACGTGGAACGGCTGGGAACCGACTCCAGAATCAATGTGTCGATCAACCTTTCCGGAAACAGTCTGGACGACGGGGACCTCTTGCAGTGGATCAATGAACAATTTTCGAAGGCCAGGATTGCTCCGAGTCAGATCTGCTTCGAGGTGACCGAAACCGCTGCGATACACAACCTGGGACAGGCGCATCGGCTTATTACCGAACTGAAAAATCGTGGCTGCCGTTTTGCTCTGGACGATTTTGGAAGTGGCCTGAGTTCATTCGGTTATCTAAAGCATCTTCCAGTGGACTATCTCAAGATCGATGGTGGATTCGTACGTGACATGAACTCCGACGAAATGGCCAGCGCCATCGTCACCGGCATCAATGGAATCGGACACGTCCTGGGCATGCAAACCGTAGCTGAATGTGTGGAAAATGAGGCAATACTGGCTTCGGTAAAGTCACTGGGCGTCGATTACGTTCAGGGCTACGCGATCGGCGAACCACTGCCTCTATCCGAGGCCGCCCTGGCCTGAATGCCCGCCCCAAGATTTCTTCCCGCGATGGCCCGGAACAAGACCTGGTACCGTTTTCCGCGTGGTGGCCACCGGGCCGAGGATCCAGGAGTCTCTCACCAGTGAACCCGGGAGGACAACGTCACCATGGCATCGGTTGACTTCCATCTCACCTCCAGCTGGCGCGTCAAGGGCAGCATCGGTGATGTCTACGACGTCATCAGCGAGCCGCAGGATTTTGTCCGCTGGTGGCCGGAGGTGTATCTGCGCGTGGAGGAGATCGAACCCGGCGAGGCAAACGGTGTCGGCAGGACCGTCGATCTCCACACGAGAGGGATACTGCCCTATACCCTGGACTGGCGGGCCAGGGCCACGGAGACGGAAAAACCCGCCCGCCTGGTTGTCGAGGCGCAGGGCGATCTCGAGGGCAAGGGAGAATGGCGCCTGCGCCAGGATGGTGAGTGGGTACAGATCGACTATGACTGGGCGGTAGTCGCCCACAAACCCTGGATGAGACGCCTCGCCCCCGTACTAAGGCCTGTATTCGCTGCCAATCACCACTGGGCGATGCAAAAGGGGCAGCAGGGTCTGGAGCGGGAGATGAACCGGATAAGGCTCGAACGAATCGGGGAGCGTCCCGTCACGAAGTCAGTTCCCGGTCCTGACTGAGATTGACGAGTGATGAAAGAGGGATACGACTTGTAAATGAGAGGAAATTGAGGGACATGGTTTCCGCCCGGGACGAAAAAGGCCGGGCTCAACATGGAAACCTGTGAGAGTCTGATGCAAGGTAGCGACTATGAACCGGTGGTCTTGCCGGCGCACGGTATGCACAGCCCGCTATTTTCCGGCAATCGCCCAAGGCGATAGCGGCGTCTTGCGTATCTGAAGCCATCCCCTGCTTCACGGGACGTACAGGAAGAAAGTCAGGCCTTCTGTCCAGACCCGGCATCTCCGCGACCCATCCACTTCTGCCAGACGAAAACCCCCGCCGCCATCATCAATCCCGCCAGCCCAAGTCTTCGATCCGGGTAAAAGCACAGGAACGTCGCGGCCGCCAGCAACAACCATTCGAATATCGAGGTTCGTCTCAACAGATAGCCCATGGTCAGCGCCGAGAACGCCAGGGTGCCGACCGAGGCAAAGAAAAAGGCCATTACAATCTGGACCCAGGTCCCGTAGAGTAGAAACGGGGGCTGGTAGGCGAACAGAAACGGGACCACGTACAGGAGCTTGGCGAAACGGAACGCCGTCCATCCCGTCTTCCAGGGATCGGAATGCGCGATGGCCGCGCCCGCGTAAGCGGCGACACAGACCGGTGGCGTGATGTTAGAGTCCTGGCTGAACCAGTAGACGATCATATGCGTGGCGATCGCCATCGAGGCCGCCGAGTGCCCCGGAATGCCCGCCGCTTCCATCATCTGCGTCAGGGCAGGCACCGCCAGCACGGCGACGATCAGATAACTGGCGGTGACCGGCACCCCCATCCCCAGGATCAGGGACGCGATTCCGATCAGGATGATCGCCAGTGGCAGGTTGCCCTGCGAGAGGGAGATGATGATGTCGGAAAACTTCAACCCGATACCGGTCAACGCGATCGTACCGACGATGATACCGATCACCCCGACGGTGGCGCCGATCACCAGCGTGTTGCGCGCCCCCATGTCGACGGCATCGAGAACCTCCCTCGGGCCCATACGGTGCTCGGGATCGAACCAGCTGACCACGATGCAGGACAGCGTGGCCCAGAACGCCGACAGCCCGGGCGAGTATCCGGCGAGCATCAGGGCGACGACCACGAACAGGGGAAGGGACTTGTACCAGTGCCGCCTGAAGATCTCGCCTGCCGACTCACCCTCGCCAGTGTACATGCCCCCAATATTCTGCCGCTTCGCCTCGAAGTGGATCATGGTCATGACCGAGAAGAAGTAGAGCAGCGCCGGGAACAGCGCCATCTTCATGATATCGACGTAGGGCACGCGGGTCAGTTCCGCCATCAGGAACCCGCCGGCGCCCATGATCGGCGGCATGAACATCCCGCCGATCGAGGCGGAGGGTTCAATGGCGCCGGCGACGTGCGGCCGGAATCCGGCGCGTTTCATCAGGGGAATGGTGAAGGCGCCGGTGGACACCGTATTGGCAATCGCCGAGCCCGACACTGAACCGAAGAAAGCCGAGGCGATCACCGCGACCTTGGCCGGCCCCCCGGCCGTACCACCGGCGAATGCCATCGGCCAGTCGATAAAGAAACGCCCCACACCGGATTTCTTCAGGAAGGCGCCAAAGAAAATGAACAGGATGACGTAATTGACCAGGACGTTGGCCATGATACCGAACACGCCGCTCTGTTCCATGAACAGCGACACGGCCATGCGTTCGACATTGAAACCCCTGTGGGTGAAAGGCTCGGGAAAGACGTTACCCCAGATTCCCCAGACGAGGAAGAAAACGCCCACCAGGGTCATCGACCAGCCAAGTACGCGGCGACACACCTCCAGGGAGACCAGGACGCCGACGACACTGATCCAGACATCCGCGCTGGTCTCGTTGCCGGATCGATAGTTGAACGCCTCGAACTCGAGGATGAAATAACCCACCGAGACGACGGCCGCAAATACCAGCAGGCCGTCGATGACAGTCGGCCTGACACGGGACGATTTTGATCGCGCCGGGTAGGCGAGAAGGATCATGACGTAGGTGAGCAGCACGTAGATACCCCGGTGGTACTGGGTATCCAGCGGGGCGATGCCGGCGGCGTAAAAATAGACGCCGACCATGAGGATGCCGAGTGCCGAGAGTACAGCCTGCCACGGCCTGCTCAGCGCTCGCCCTGAACGCGACTCCTTTTCGAGGACCTTGTCGAGCGAGTCACCAAGATGTTTGTCCGATTCAGGCATCCCGGCGCCTTTCAGGCGATTGCCGGAAAAAAATGTACCGGATCACGTCGAATTTTCGTTCGTCTTCGAGGCGCGGTAACGGGCGCATAGTCGAACTATGCAACCGTTTCCGCAACGCCGAAGACGGGCAAAAAGACAAGTGAGGTGGTAGATTATTTGACAGAAATCGCCTCTGGCCTGGCGCGCTTCACGCCCGCCCCGTGGCGAAACCCGCCCCGGGCCACCGGCGACCGAATCACCCGGGGGACTCATTCGGGAACGGCGGTGTCGTTTTCCTGCCAGAATCGGGACGCGCCGGGGTGAACCGGGATGGAAACGCCTTTCAGCCCGTCCGGGATGCTCATGGACTTCGCCGTGGACTTGGCGGCCACCATGTGCTTCAGTCCTTCGGCTGAAAAAATCTCGCTGACCGCACAGTAGACGACATCGTCCTTCACATCCTTTCCCGCAAGCCAGTAGGCCGCGTCCTGAAAGGAATTTACCGGTTTGTCCTGACCCCGGTAGGTCCCGGCCGGAATGTCGAGCGGGGCGTAGAACGGGTACGCCTCATAGAGTCCCGTGCGTTCGGCGTCCTCGCCCACGTCGATCAGCCTGATGTCGTCCCGTGCCGCGGCCTCGATGACCGAGGCGTTGGGATATCCAACGAATACCCAGAAAGCATCGATCTTGCCGTCGTTCAGTGCCGCCGCGGCCGCCGAATAGCCGAGAAACTGCTTGTCGAGCTTGTCCCACAGCCCCAGGTGCGTAAAAAACCGTTCGGCCGCGGCAGCCGCCCCGGAGCCCGCGTTGCCAACCGCCACACGCTTGCCGACGAGGTCCTGCGTCGACTCGTAACCATCATTCTTGCGTGTGACCAGATGCGCGGGTGCGCCATAGAGATAGGCGACCGCGCGGGAATTCCGATAGCGGTTCGTATCGTGGGGCAACCGGCCCTCGCGTCCGAGGAAGGCGTCACCGGAATAGACGATACCGAAATCGATGCCGCCCTTGTCGAGGCGCTTGAGATTCGCCGTCGACCCGCCCGAACCTTCGGACGAGACCTGAATCCCGGGACAGTGTTTGGGGATATAGCTGGCCATCGCGTTCGCGAAGTAATTGAAGGTGCCACCGACCGGGCCACCGCCGTAGCCCAGGTAGCTTGCGGCCGTCGAGACCTCCATCGCGAGGAACCCGATCATGAGGCCCAGGGCTCGAAGCACCCGTGCACTTCCCGTAGAGTTTCTCATTATCATCACCTGCACCCTGTTGTGGTTGCGTGTTACGAGCGGGTCCCGACCTGCACCGCGATGAACAGCTAGTCTTTGATCCGCCCATGCAGTCGGTCACGACGGCGCGCGTATTCCTCTTCCATGGATTCGAGGTGCCCGACGACGTTTTCCAGCGTCTCGCGTTTCGAATCGTCCTGCGCCTCCTCCAGCCACTGCCCCATCTCCTCGCGCAGCAGCAGGATCAAATCCAGCGCCCCGACGGTCTCGTGTAACCGCCGGTTCAACTCCGCCACGGACTCGTCACTCATAAACCGATCTCCCCTTCTCCTGGATTATCCTGAATGCGACACCGGCGCCGCTCCGGTTGACGCGGAACCACCACGGACGCATTGAACTATTAATGGTAGCAAAAACCCCCTGCTTCGCCCGGACCGGGCGAAGCAGGGTCACATCAGTTCCTCAAGCGGAGTCCCTGGAACGGCACCTTTCGAGGGCAAACGACTGGAACAGTTCCGCACTCGGAGAAAGACGTTTACCGGCCCGCTGGACCAGATACCACTGGCGCATGATCGGGAACCCCTCGGCCGCGACGGCTACCAGGCGGCCGGTTTCGAGCTCCAGCTCCAGTGTATGCTGCGAGGCGATCCCGAGACCGAGACCCGCCTGGACCGCCTGCTTGATGGCTTCGCTGCTGGTCATCTCCATCGCGAACCGCACGTTCACGTCCCTGGCCTTGAAGAAACGCTCGATCGCGGCCCTCGTCCCCGATCCCGGCTCTCGCACCACAAAGGTCTGGTCGGCGAGGTCCTCGACCGTCAGGCCGGTGGCCCGGGCCAGGGGATGATCCGGCGCCGCCACCAGTACCAGCGGATTATCCATGAAAGGGGTCGCGACCAGATTCCGGTTCGAGGGCGGTTCCCCCATGATGACCAGGTCCCGCTCGTTGGCATCGAGCTGCTGAAGCAGGCTGGCGCGGTTAGTGACGTCCAGACTGATGGCGACGCCGGGATAGAGGTCGGAAAATGCCGCCAGCAGCCGCGTGACGAAATAGCCCGCCGTGCTGGCCACGGAGATCCTCAGACGCCCGCGGCGAATACCCTTGATCTGGTCGATGGTCTCGGTGGCAGCCTCGAGCTGACCGGCGATCGCCTTCGCGCAGTCGAAGATCGCCTCCCCCGCCTCGGTCAGGTAGAACTTCTTGCCCATCTGCTCGATCAGGGGCAGACCGACGGTCGTCTCGAGTTGCCTGACCTGTATGGAAACGGCCGGCTGGGTCAGGTGCAGCGCCTCGGCAGCCCGACTGAAGCTCCCCTTCTCCGCCACGGTACGAAAAATCTTCAACTGATGAAGCGTCGGTTTCATCGGGCAATATATAAAGTTTTATTTATACGAAGTATATCAAATCCGAATAAACTTAGATGGCACGCGCTGCTATACTCCGCGCACTCGGGCCAAGAACCACCCCGAATTTTCGACCCGGACGGGCAACTGGACCTGACGGGCAAGCTGAAGCCAACCCCTTGAACAGGAGTAAACAATGGCCAAGAAATACGATGCGGGCGTAAAAGAGTACCGCGAAACTTACTGGATGCCCGAATACACGCCGAAGGAGACCGACCTCCTGGCGTGCTTCAAGATCACCCCCCAGCCTGGCGTGCCGCGCGAAGAAGTCGCCGCCGCCGTGGCCGCCGAGTCCTCGACCGGCACCTGGACAACCGTCTGGACCGACCTGCTGACCGATCTCGACTACTACAAGGGCCGCGCCTACGCCATCGAGGACGTGCCGGGCGACGACACCTGCTTCTACGCCATGGTTGCCTACCCGATCGACCTGTTCGAGGAAGGTTCCGTGGTCAACGTGTTGACCTCCGTCGTCGGCAACGTGTTCGGTTTCAAGGCCCTGCGCGCCCTGCGTCTGGAGGACATCCGCTTCCCGGTTGCCTATGTGCTGACTTGTAATGGTCCGCCTCAGGGCATCCAGGTCGAGCGTGACCTGCTCAACAAGTACGGTCGTCCGTTCCTGGGCTGCACCATCAAGCCGAAGCTCGGCCTGTCCGCCAAGAACTACGGCCGCGCCTGCTACGAAGGCCTGCGCGGTGGTCTGGACTTCACCAAGGACGACGAGAACGTCAACTCCCAGCCGTTCATGCGCTGGAGGCACCGTTTCGACTTCGTCATGGAAGCCATCCACAAGGCCGAGGCCGAGACCGGTGAGCGCAAGGGTCACTACCTGAACGTCACCGCCCCGACCTTCGACGAGATGATGAAGCGTGCCGAGTACGCCAAGGAAATCGGCGCCCCGATCATCATGCACGACTACCTGACCGGCGGCCTCACCGCCAACACCGGCCTGGCCCAGTGGTGCCGCGACAACGGTATGCTGCTACACATTCACCGCGCCATGCACGCCGTGCTCGACCGCAACCCGCACCACGGTATCCACTTCCGCGTGCTGGCCAAGGTCCTGCGTCTGTCCGGCGGCGACCACCTGCACTCCGGCACCGTGGTCGGCAAGCTCGAAGGCGACCGCGAGGCCACCCTGGGCTGGATCGACACCATGCGTGACTCCTTCATCAAGGAAGACCGCAGCCGTGGCATCTTCTTCGATCAGGATTGGGGCTCCATGCCCGGCGTCATCCCGGTTGCCTCCGGTGGTATCCACGTCTGGCACATGCCGGCGCTGGTCAACATCTTCGGCGACGATTCCTGCCTGCAGTTCGGTGGCGGCACCCTGGGTCACCCCTGGGGCAACGCCGCCGGCGCCGCCGCCAACCGTGTTGCGGTCGAGGCCTGCGTCGAGGCCCGCAACCAGGGTCGCGAGCTGGAGAAGGAAGGCAAGGACATCCTTACCAGCGCCGCCAAGTCCAGCCCCGAGCTGAAGGCAGCGATGGAGACCTGGAAAGAGATCAAGTTCGAGTTCGACACCGTCGACAAGCTGGACGTCTCCCACAAGTAATCGCTGCGCGATTACAGCTGTCAGCTATCAGCCAAATCGGCGGCGGCTTCGCCGCCCTCCTCCGGCTGATAGCTGACGGCTTTTCTATCCGAATTCTACTTTAGAGATAAATCCAATGAGTGATATGCAAGACTACAACTCGAGCCTGAGCGATGCGGCCCAGAGCCGCAAATTCGAGACCTTCTCCTACCTGCCCCCGCTGAGTCCCGAGTCCGTTCGCGCCCAGGTCCAGTACATCGTCGACAAGGGCTGGAACCCGGGCATCGAACACACCGAACCCGAAAACGCCGTCAGCAACTACTGGTACATGTGGAAGCTGCCGATGTTCGGAGAGACGGACGTCGACGCCGTGCTGGCGGAACTCGAGGCCTGCCACAAGGCACACCCCGAGAATCACGTCCGCCTGCTGGGCTTCGACAACTACGCTCAGTCCGCCGGCGCCTCCATGGTCGTCTACCGCGGCAAGTCCGTATAGATTCCGATCCCGAAAACGTACGCCGAAGGCCCCCGCCCACCTCAGAGTTTCTGGGCGGGCGGGGGCTTTTTTCGTTGAAGACGCCTTCAGCTTTCAGCTATCAGCTGTCAGACAGAAATTCGCGGCCTGACCGCCATTCTGACAACCGATAACTGAGACCTGAACAAATCCGAGCACCCGACTATCAGCTTTTCGCATTCGGATTGAACCGCAGCCGCGTAGCCGCTACATCCGAAAGCTGAATGCTGACCGCTGAGAGCCAAAAAACCCATGAGCGATATCGACCGCGATCAATACCTGATCACCAAAGAACCCTATTACCGCGCCGTCGGCAACGAAATCGACATGTACAACGCCGCCTACGCCGCGCGCATGCCGGTGATGCTCAAGGGCCCGACCGGCTGCGGCAAATCGCGCTTCGTCGAGTCCATGGCCTGGAAGCTGCAGAAACCACTCATTACGGTGGCCTGTAACGAAGACATGACTGCCTCAGATCTGGTCGGCCGCTTCCTGCTCGACATCAACGGCACCAAGTGGCAGGACGGCCCGTTGACCGTCGCCGCCCGAATCGGTGCCATCTGCTACCTCGACGAGATCGTCGAGGCGCGTCAGGACACCACCGTGGTCATCCATCCGCTGACCGATCACCGGCGCGAACTGCCGCTGGAAAAGAAAGGCGAACTGGTCAAGGCACACGAAGATTTCCAGATCGTGATCTCCTACAACCCCGGCTACCAGTCGCTGATGAAGGATCTCAAACAGTCCACCAAGCAGCGCTTCGGAGGGATGGATTTCGACTACCCGAACGCCGAGATCGAAACCGAGATTGTCACCCATGAAGGCGACGTCGACAGCGAGACCGCCGCAAAGCTGGTGCAGGTGGCCCAGCGATCACGCAACCTCAAGGGACACGGTCTCGACGAAGGCATGTCCACCCGCCTGCTGGTCTACGCCGCCCAGCTGATGAACAAGGGCATCGAGGCCGAGGCCGCCTGCCAGATGGCGCTGGTCACGCCGCTGACCGACGATCCGGATATGCGGGATACGTTGAGCGCGGCGGTGAGTACGTACTTCTGAGCGATCAGCGGTCAGCTTTCAGCGGTCAGCCAGAAAAGCGGCGGCTTCGCCGCCTTCCTCTTGGGCTGATTGCTGATTGCTGATTGCTGATTGCTGATTGCTGATTGCTGATTGCTGATTGCTGATTGCTGATTGCTGATTGCTGAGAGCTGAGAGCTTTTTCCATGTCCATCGATTTCCACGAATACGTTACCTGCCTCAGTCCCGACGATCACGAGCACCTCGAGGCGCTGGAATCGTCCTATCACGAGGCTCAACGCGTCATGTCGCCGCGTGGCCTGAGCAACTATCTCGAAGGCATGCGCGCGATGTGCACCCTGGGCCGCGGACAGGACCTCGTGCTGACCTACGTGCAGGAGATGCCCGGCGTGGCCAAGGAGGTCGGTGAGGACATCATCCCCGACATCGTCGAGGCGATGATGAAGTTGTCCTCGCACACTTCCGGTAGCGTCATCACGCTGATCGTCTCGAATCTGCCGATGGCCGCCTCGCGCCTCGGCGATGCCGACGTGCTGCGCGGTTTCCTCAAATTGCTGCATCAGATGACCGGCAAGGCCCCGCGCGGACTGCGCCCGATGATGGAGAATCTGGACGAGCTGCTGTCTAAACTGACCCTCGGCGGCCTGAGACGCTGGGTGATGTGGGGCTCGCAGGCGCATCAGCGCGACCTCGACGGCCAGATGGCCTATTTCTCGCTGCAGACCGATTCCTCCAGGGCCATCCTGCAGAGCGAGCGCCGCGGCACCCTGTTCGTCGACAACCAGCGCAAGCTCAACTTCTACCTGCGCGCACTGTGGGCGCGGGCCTTCTTCATGCGCCCGACCGCCGGCGACTTCGAATCGCGTCAGGGCCTCCGCACCTACATCGAAGACTTTCAGGTCCACGTGCCCGACGCCTTCGACCCCTTCCGGGGCATCGACGGCATGGAAATCTACCGCGCTACCGTGGCCCACGCCGCCGCGCATATGGTCTATACCCGCGACCCGATCTCGGCCGAGGAGCTGTCGCAGGCACAGATGCGATTCATCGAGATGTTCGAGGACTGCCGGGTCGAGTACCTCGCGTATCAGGAGTTTCCGGGCCTGCGCAAGCTATGGCTGTCGTTCTTTACCGCCAAACCGGACGGGCAGGACGATTACGCCAGGCCGCACGAGACCATGGATTACATGCTGCGCGCCACCCGCGCGATCATGGACCCGGACTACAGCGACGAATTGCCGATGATCAACGAGGTCGCGGCCGACTTTCTCGCAAGACTCGAAGAAGACCCTTACAACCCGCGTCTGGCGTGGATGGCCGGTGTCGACTTCTACAACAGGATGGTCAAGATCGCGACCATCCCCAGCGTGCGCATCCTGTCCGAGTGGCCGATTCCCTATCGCGACGACAACCGGTACTTCTGGGAGTTCGCCGAGAACATGTTTGTCGAACAGGGCGTGGACTACATCCCAGGCACCGAAAAGACCCTCCGCAAGAACGTCTCGCTGATGGAGATGGTCAACGAGATCAACTCCGAGCTGGAAGACGACAATCCACAGGAGATCTGGGTGCTCGGTACCGAGCTGTTCCCGTACGAGGACATGGGTGTCAGCTATAACGAGATGGAAGGTGTGGAGCCGGTTTCCGACCCCTACCACTACAACGAGTGGGACTACCACGTACAGCTCGCACGACCGGATTGGGCCACCGTGATCGAACGTCGCCAGGGCGTCGGCGATCCGCAGGTCATGGACGAAATCCTCGACAAGTACAAACCCGTCGCCTCGCGCATCCGGCATCTGATCGACGCCATGCAACCGCAGGGTATCGTGCGGCGCCGCGGCTACGAAGAGGGCGAGGAACTCGACCTGAACGCCGCGGTGCGTGCGATGATCGACATTCGCCGCGGCATCATGCCCGACCCGCGCATCAACATCCGCATCACCCGGCACATCCGCGACCTGTCCATCGTCGTACTGATGGACCTGTCCGAATCGACCAACGAGAAGATCGGCGAGCTGCAGGAAGGCGACGAGGGCTATGCTGACCTACCCAGCATCCTGGACCTGACACGCGAGTCCACCGGGTTGCTGGCCTGGGCCATCGACTCCATTGGCGACAACTTCGCGGTGCACGGCTTCGCCTCCGACGGTCGTCACGACGTACAGTACTATCGTTTCAAGGACTTCGAACACCCCTACGACGACGATGCCAAGGCGCGCATGGCCGGTATGAAGGGTGGCCTGTCCACACGCATGGGCGCCGCACTTCGCCATGCCGGCTGGCAACTGACCCAGCAGGCCGCGCAAAAGCGCCTCGTGCTGCTGATCACCGACGGAGAGCCGGCCGATATCGACGAACGTGATCCGCAATACCTGCGCCACGACGCCAAGAAAGCGGTCGAAGATCTGGCCATGCAGGGCGTCTACACCTACTGCCTGACCCTGGACCCCGAGGCCGACCGCTACGTGGCTCGCATCTTCGGTGAGAACAACTACTCGATCGTGGACGACGTCCAGCGGCTGCCGGAGCGGCTGCCCAACGTATTTGCGGCGATCACCGGGTAGGCGAGCTCAGAGGTAAGATACGGTGAGGAGCGCACTGCATCGATCGCAACGAACAACTGGAGCTATCGTGTCCACGCCACCAAAACCCGTTCGCTACGTCGGCATCGACAATGAAATCAACGGGGGGATGACCGACACCGCGAAGATCATCCGGGATGCCTGGTCCTTCGGTATCATCCCCGAAAGCGAGACCTGCGAGGGTTGGGTCGCTGCGGGCATCGAGGACCTCTGGCGAAAGACCCAGGCCGAATGGGAACGCTATGGATTCCGTGTCGCGGCGATGCCGGACGAGGTCCGCGAGCGCTACCTGCGCATCCAGGACGCCGCGGTCAAACAGGCCCGGGAATCCGGATGGGACCCGGAACTGGATGACAATGACTGACGAATATAAAAGGCTGTCAGCTCACTGCGGTCAACCATCAGGAGGAGGAGGCGGAGGAGGAACGGCGATCCCGCCGCTTTCTTGCTTATAGCTCTACAAACCATGCAACTGCATCTGGAACGCGGCGAGGAGATCCAGCGGGTGACACGCTCGCTGCCCGCCGACATCTACAACAAACTCACGGTTCTGTTCGCGCGCGGCGCACGACAGCCGCTATTCGTGCCGATCCGCACCATGCAGTACCTTGCCGTGGTCGACAGCGAGGAAACCCTCTTTGTCGACGGGAACAATCGGCGGTATATCGCAATCTCGTGGCAACGCTTCCGCCCCGCGGACCGAAAGGACTTCAACCAGCCCGTGGCGTTCGAGTGTGTCTACTATATCGACAACGGTCCGGAAGTCATGAAGCGTCTTCAAGCTGCGTTCCTGGAGGCGCTCACGCTGTTTGAATCACGACAGTCCGAACCGGGAAAGGATGATCGCACCGTGCTTCCATTCGACCGTCGCCATTGACTCCCCGCCGAACCACCATGCGCAAGGCTACGAAACCTGACTAGCCGCGCTACGCGATGGCTGAGCGGGCGGCAGGTTCCGCCCGGGTCGCGATGTTCGACAAGCGCGGCACCGGGATGTCCGATCGCGTGGTAGATCTGCCCGGCATGGACGAACGCATGGACGACATCCGCGCCGTCATGGACTCCGTTTAGCTGAACATGTCATCCGGGCGCAGTTATCGGTCATTCGCGCTAGAATGTGTTCCTTGCAAAAAAAAGAAGGCGCCCCTACCGCCAGGTAGTGACCTCGCGCGATAGCCAGACATACCCTGCCCCACCAGCTTTATTCCACAGACATTCATTAAATATCAGTATGGCTAATCCTGAACTCGGGGTGTTGCCCTCGGGACACCTGCACCTGTTCTGGACGGGGGACGACAGCGATGCCGGCCGTCAAACCGGCCAGCCCGGGATCGCCGATGCGTTTGCGCGAGGCATCGCCGAAGGCCTGATTGCACTGGCGGCAAACGACAACGCCGCGGACCTCTCCCCTGCCCTTGGCTATTGGCGGGCCTTCACCTGCCGGTATCTGGCCGAGCGATGTCAGATGACGCAGGCCGACCCGGCCCGTCCCGATCCGGTTGCCTCACTCGACGAGCAGCAAACGGGAGTGCTGCTCGAAGGCGCACCACCAATGCGCGGCGCCGAGTATCTCGCTCCGCAGGTACTGAATGGCATCTGGTTCTGGCTCGACGACCAGGTGCGCACGCAGATTCGTCAACAGGGCGGACTCGCTGCGTTTCTCGAAGAATCCGCGCCACGCTGGCACCAGGTCGGCCGTGTCTGTTTTCATCTGGCGGAAAACAAACTGGATCAGTCATACCCGTTCGCGTTTATGGCGACCTATGCGCCGGAACTCTCCACCCGGAGCCAGGGACGCATCCGCCACCAACCCCTCGCCAGGGCCTTGCAGGAGTATGCGGGTGCCCGCAACAAGCAGGCCCTGCTCCGTCTGCTTTCTCCGGTGCAGCGCGCAGCGGAGTCCAGCGTTCTGATCAGGGAACTGGTCGAGAGCGGAGACCTGTACCACCCGCTCGCATGGACACCGGCGGAGGCCTACGAATTCCTGAAGGAAACGCCCCTGTACGAGCAGTGCGGTGTGACCGCCCGCCTGCCCGACTGGTGGAAGAAACGCACCCGACCACGGGTTAGCGTCACGATCGGCAGCGTTAAACAGAAGAAACTCGGTGCCGACGCGCTGTTGGATTTCAAACTGGGGATCGCCCTGGGTGACGAAACCCTGACCAGGCGCGAGTTGCAGGCGCTGCTCGCGGCGCAGGATGGTCTCGCATTCATCAAGGGGCAATGGGTCGAGGTAGACGGTGAGAAACTGGCCGAGGTCCTTGCGCACTGGAAAAAGGTTGAGGCCGGAGCGGCCGAAGACGGGCTGTCGTTCGTCGAAGGAATGCGATTACTGGCCGGCGCCCCGGCAGACCTGGGCCGATCTGACGCGCTCGCCGATGATCGACAATGGTCCTTCGTCCAGCCGGGTCCGTGGCTGGGGTCCCTGCTCGACGAACTGCGAACGCCGGAATCGCTCAAGGCCACCGACCCCGGCAGCGCCCTCAAGGCCGATCTGCGCCCGTACCAGAAAGCCGGTGTCAACTGGCTATGGTTATTGTCGCAACTGGGACTCGGCGCCTGTCTGGCCGACGACATGGGGCTGGGCAAGACCATGCAGGTGATCACGCTGCTGCTGGTGCAGAAAAAACGGCGCTGCCGGACACCTTCCCTTCTGGTGCTCCCCGCCTCGCTGCTGGCCAACTGGAAGGCCGAACTGGAACGCTTTGGACCCTCCCTGCGCTGCCTGTACGTCCACGCATCGCTGATGAGTAAACTGGAAATCGAAGTCCTGGGCGGCGATGGCGCGGCCGGCCTGGCAGGGATCGATCTCGTCCTGACCACTTACGGGACGTTGCTGAGACAATCCTGGCTGCTGGAACGGGACTGGCGATTGCTGATCCTTGACGAAGCACAGGCGATAAAGAATCCCGCCAGCCGACAAACCCGCGCGGTCAAAAAGCTGAAGGCCGCCTCCCGGATTGCGCTGACCGGGACCCCGATCGAGAACCGTCTTGGCGACCTCTGGTCCCTGTTCGATTTCCTGTGTCCGGGCCTGCTTGGATCGTCGACACGCTTCAAGGGTTTCGTCAAATCGCTGTCAGCCGAAGAAAGTGATCAATACGCCCCGTTGCGTAACCTGGTGCGTCCCTACATCCTGCGTCGGCTCAAAACCGACAAGACAATCATCACCGATCTGCCGGAAAAAACCGAAGTACATGCGTGGTGCGGACTGACCAGGGCCCAGGCCGCGTTGTACCGGAAGGAAGTCAAAAAACTCGCCACCGCGCTGGAGACGCTGGACGGGATGCAGCGGCGCGGCCTGGTACTTGCGGCACTCATGCGCTTCAAGCAGATCTGCAACCACCCCTCGCAACTGCTGGGCGATGATCTGTATGATCCCGGCGGCAGCGGCAAATTCGCCCGGCTGGCCGAGTTGTGCGAAGAGATCGCATCACGCCAGGAGAAGGTGCTGGTCTTTACCCAGTTTCGCGAGATAACCCGCCCGTTGTCCTCGTTTCTCACTGAGCAATTCGGCAGTCCCGGATTGGTCCTGCATGGCGGCACTGCGGTCAAGAAACGCAAGCGGCTGGTAGATGAATTTCAGCAGGAAAGCGGGCCGCCATTTTTTATACTGTCGCTCAAGGCCGGCGGTACCGGGCTTAACCTGACCGAGGCATCCCACGTGGTCCACTTCGACCGCTGGTGGAACCCGGCCGTGGAAAACCAGGCCACAGACCGGGCCTTTCGGATCGGTCAGAGGAACAACGTGCTGGTCCACAAGTTCGTCTGTCAGGGCACGGTGGAGGAGAAGATAGACGGCCTGATAGCAGAGAAAACAGCGTTGGCCAGCGACATCCTCGAGGGTGGGGCCGAAACCCTGCTGACCGAGATGAACAACGAGGAACTGCTTGAACTGGTGTCGCTTGACGTAAACAAGGTTCGAGTCTGACGGTAAAACACGGGAGAACACACGATGCGTTACGGTGGATGGCGGCCCTATGTGCCGGTGGCGAAACGGCGCGCCAACGCGGCAAGAAAGACAAAGTCGCTGCGGAAGAAGGGCATGGAGATCCAACCCATCGAGATCGCGGGCCGCAAGATCGCCCGCACCTTCTGGGGGGAGGCCTGGTGCAAGCACCTGGAAGGATTCAGCGATTTCTCCAACCGCCTGCCGCGTGGCCGAACCTATGTCCGTAACGGTTCGGTCTGTCACCTGGCGATCAAGAAGGGAAAGATCGAGGCCATCGTCTCCGGATCGGACCTCTACAATGTCGCCATCGACATCACGCCCCTGTCCGCGACCCGATGGAAAGACCTGCGCAAGCAGTGCGCCGGCCAAATCGGCTCCCTGGTGGAATTATTGCAGGGAAAACTTTCCGGCCAGGTGATGGGGATCGTGACCGACCCCGCCAAGGGGCTATTTCCCCAACCCAGGGAGATCAAGCTGCACTGCGACTGCCCCGACTGGGCCGTTATGTGCAAGCATGTGGCCGCCGTGCTGTACGGCGTAGGCGCCCGCCTGGATGAAAAACCGGAACTGCTCTTCGTGTTGCGCGAGGTTGATCACCTGGATCTGATATCCGAGGATCTGGACATGAAGGTGGCGACCACCGGACAAGGGAAACAGCGGCGCCTCGCGAACCAGGATCTCTCGAGTGTGTTCGGAATCGATATCGAGGACGCAACGACGCCGGCAAAGAAAAGAAAAACACCGCCGCGGAAAACCACGCGTCAATCAAACAAGGGAAATTCGACCGCGAAGAAGACGGAGACGGGACGCGGGAAATCTCCTTCCGGCAGTTCAACGGCAACTCGAAGAAAGGGAAAATTCACACCCACCGGAGTGGCGATTGCCCGACTACGCAAACAGTTCGGGATGACTCGACCCCAGTTCGCGAAGCTGGTTGGCATTAGTCCACAGACCGTTACGAACTGGGAAAACCACCGCGGCAGGCTCACACTACAGAAGCGTACGCTGGAGGCGCTCACCAGGGTATGGGTTCGAAAATGATTCGGACGACGACAAGGCCGGTCGCAGGGTACCCGGCTCGCCTCATATCCGCACCGCATCGAGACGGGAGTAGAAACTCCGGGTCAAACATAACCTGGGAAGGGCTCGGCGCCCGGGAAAAAGATATGGCGTCCCCAAGGGGGTTCGACCTTATCCCCCAATTACAGGTGTCTTCTGCAAGATTGCAAATATAACTAACTATCAAAATCTTACGTGATTTCAAAGGAAGGCATTCGGCGCCTCGCCCGATCCCGTGATCTCACCCGAGCAGGAGGCGGCGATCCTGGATCATTTCAGGGCACTGGACTGGCTTGGAATTTCTGGCCGACATGTACCTGTGCGTAGAGGCCCTGGGTAGCGACGCGGTGCAAAAGGTCGTGCCGCTGGCCGACCCCGGGACCCGCGAGTCGCTGCGCATCCCGCTGGAGGACGAACTGGACTATATCGCGTTCGGCGTTGGCCGGTTGCGTGAGGAACTCGCCCGCATGCCGGGTCCCGGGCGGAAGGCATTTCTCGACGGTCTGCCCGGGCGCATCGATGCCATGGGGGACCGGTTCGAGACCATGGGACTCGAGGTCAGTGACCTGTTCGAATCGGCGGGCGCGGACTTCGAAGACCTCTACCGCTCGGTGACCACACGCCGCGACGAGGTGCCGCGGGAAGTCGCCGAACCGCTGGCCGCCTGTGACAGCGCTCGCCTCTCCCCGGCGAGCCGGGGCGGGGTCAAGCCGGGGTGGGGTCAAGTCTAGCAATATATAGTTATATAAATAAGGAATGCAATATCCGGTAATTGTTCAGCGTAGTCGTCGGGCTGCACAGGCAGGAAAACCTGTCCGTGACGGGTATAGACGGGTCTATACATAACGGAGGGACGAGGGATACACGAATTATGCCCGCCTCATCGTCGCGTAAACACCGAACGCACGTGCACGTTACCTCTTGTAACGTCGAACAGTGACCAGTGATCTCTTGGGGCAAATAGTGTTACCGCACCGCGCAGCTAGACCAGCCGCTCACCGTCCCTGAAGATCAAAAAATCGCCCTTGTCCATTTCATGCCAGATCTCGTTATCCGTTAACGGATGCGAGGCGATGACGGTGACGACATCTTCAGGCGTCGTCTGTTGGCTGAAATCGATCTCCATCCCAGTATCGATGAGTCGCGCGACGCCAAATGGATGCCGTCGAGTCAACCAACACATGTTGTTGCTGCAGTAGGCATAGAGATAGCGGGCATCACTCATCATAAAGCTGAATACACCGCGGTTACCGATTTCCCTGGCCAAACCGTGGATGAACCGCCACAAGACCTGAGGCCGCCGGGGACGGGAAGGGAATCGACGCCGGATCTGATCCAGTAGCCAACAAAATGCATGCTCGCTGTCGGTGGTGCCCACGGTGCGATATAAGTCCAAAGGCCAACGCTTGATCCCCTTTAGTTGTCCGTTGTGCGCGAAGACCCAGCTACACCCCCAAAGCTCGCGGTTAAACGGATGGGTATTTTCCAGGCAGATGCGTCCGCGATTGGCCTGGCGAATATGGCTGATGATGATCTTGCTTTTGATGGCGTGGCGCTGCAAAAGCGCCGCGATCTCGGAAGCAACGCTGGGCCTGGGGTCATGGAAGGATCGACTGCCCCGCCCTTCGTACAAGCTGATACCCCAACCATCCTTGTGCGGCCCGGTACGGCCACCACGTTGCACCAATCCGGTGAAACTGAAACAGATATCCGTGGGCACATTGGCACTTAGCCCCAGCAATTCACACAAGCCATCGCTCCCAGTGATCCAGTCAAGCGTATGACTATGAGTATATGAGGTTTCAGTCGCGCCACAGCGGTATTGCAGTTCTTGTAAAGGACGCTAGTGAGTTCATCGGATCTTCATCCACCGCATCGCAGGCAAGGTAGCTATTCTCAGCATCCCGTTCCAGCAGCCCTTCCCTCTCCAGAAAACGACCAACGCGTCGGGCGATGGTGTGGGCCAGTTGCGTCAGTTCCTCACCGGTCGGCGCCTTGACCCACCGAAACCGGGACAGCGAACCACGGGCGTGCAGGTCCCAACATGATGAATCCTTACCGATACCTATTGCTACTGGCGGCCGCTGCGCTGCTGGGCGCCGCTCCCGCCGAAGCGGCATCGCGCTGATACTACGACGCCCAGGTCCAGGCCTGCGATGGACTAAACTTTTCGTATCCGCCCGCAATCGGACCGTCTATCCACCCGGGTATCCGGAGCGGGGCCGTCCATTTCAGAGGCTATGTGGATGTTCGAAGACATCAATCTCATCCTCGTCATCGGGGGGGCCGTTCTCGGCCTGCTGTTTGGCGTGGTCATGCAGCGTTCCCGGCTGTGTCTGGTGGCGGCAGTCGCCAACTGGGTCCTGATTCGGGACTGGCGCCAGCTTCATGGCTACCTCGCGGCGGTCTGTGTCGCCCTGATCGGGACCCTGGTCCTGGAGCTGGGCGGCTGGGTAGCGGTCGCCGAGTCGGCTTACCGGACGCCGTCGCTGGACTGGCTGAACCGGGTCCTGGGCGGAATCGCGTTCGGCTTCGGCAGTGTCCTCGCCGGGGGCTGCGCGAGTCGCACCCTGGTGCGATCGGCGCAAGGCAATCTGGGGGCGATGATTGCATTGATGGGCTTCGCCCTTGCGGCAATGGCGGCCCTGTTTGGCGCGTTGCAACCGGTGCGCGGCTATCTCGGCGGCGTCTCCGTCGAGCTGGCCGGCGGCGATGGCGCCGTGGCGACCCAACTCGGTCTGCCCCTCTGGGCGCCCTCGCTGGCGCTGGCCGCGACCGGCCTGGGGCTGCTATTCATCGGGCGCTCGCGTGACCATGGACTGCTCCTGGGCGGAGCGCTCGTCGGTCTGCTGGTGGCCGGCGGCTGGTGGCTGACCGGCTACCTGGCGGTAGACGAATTCGACCCGCGCGCGCCGGTATCCATCAGTGTCTCCGGGCCGCTGGCGCGAGCCTCCCTGACGCTGGTCTCGCCCAGCCACCCGGACCTGGCGTTCGGCGTGCCGCTGGCGGCCGGAATGCTGCTCGGGGCCCTGGTCAGCGCCGTGGTCAGCCGGGAATTCCACTGGATAGCGCCTCAGCCAGAGCAGGTCGGCCCGAATCTGCTCGGTGGCCTGATGATGGGCGCCGGCGCGATCTTCGCCGGCGGCTGCAATATCGGTAACAGCATGACCGGGGTCTCGACCGCTGCCGTCGGCCCCCTGCTCGCGACCGCCGCGATCTTCGCCGGCATGCTGCTGGGCCTGGCCTGGGTGAGCCGGCGCGAGCGCTTGCGCGACAGCGGACCACAGCGGTCCGTGGCGTTCGCTCACAGCGAAAAATCGTAGTCAGGCGTCAGCGGTGCGTGATCGGAGAAGCGATAGTCCTTGAATATGGCCGCGGCCCGCACCCGCCCGGCCTGCCGCTGCTCACTCGCGGAACCGGACGGTGCACACAACGAAGCCACACCGAACCCGCTAAACCGCGCCTCGATGTCGCGTCCCCCGGCATCGAATGCCTCGAACCCGTCGCCAAACCCGCGTATTACCTGGTCCGGCTCGCGGGCGCGCAGCAACTCGATGCGCTGCCGCGGTTGCTGGTATTCGGCCAGCAGCGCGCGCCCTTCGTCGTCGGGCGCGTCGATCACGCCCCGCGACCGGGCCGCTTCACGATGGGCCTCGCAATCCAGCGTCAGCGCCTGGTTCAGCGGCTTTCCCAGCTCATAAAAAGCAGCGTAATAGTTCGAATGACGGAGAAAGCCCATGGCTTCCTCCGACAGCGGGACAGCATGGGATTATCGCGCGAACACGCGCGAAACGGCGGTAACCATATTGTCGTCTCGGGCCGTTTCGACCAAGGCCAACGGCCGCGGGGTCAGGGCCACCGCGGGGAGACTTCATGCGCCACTGCCCGAGCAGCGCGGACGGCATTGCGGATGTTCGTGGACTTCCGGCTTTTTCGCCGGGACTTCCGGTGTCGCTCGCCACCTTTTCCCGATCACTCCCGCTGCATGCCGCGCTTCAGCGGGTATGATCGTCACAATACCTTCATTTTTTGGATCTATCCTTGGATACCTGCCCATTGAACCCGTGGGGCCAATCTCCTACGCGATCATGCTGAGAATTTATGAAAAAGACCAAGACCACCGCCCCTAAGCCGGTAACCCTCGAACACACCCGCACCAGCCTGTCCAAAAAGGGGATGAAGCGGGCCTATGTCGACAGCCTGTTCTACGTGCAGGGGCGTTTTCCCGAGGTGGCCACACCCCACGACCTGTACATGGCCGCCGCCTACACGGTGCGCGACCGCATGCTGGAGCGTTTTATCAAAAGCTCCCGGACCTTCCGCGATACCAACGCGCGCACCGTCTGCTATCTCTCCGCCGAGTTTTTGCTAGGGCCGTATTTGGCCAATAACCTGATCAATCTCGGCATCATGGACAAGGCCCGGCAGGCCGGTGACGAACTCGGTCTGGACTTCGAAGATGTCGTGGTCGAGCAGGAAGAGGAGCCCGGTCTCGGCAACGGCGGCCTCGGGCGCCTCGCGGCCTGTTACATGGACTCGCTGGCCACCAATCAGATACCCGCGGTCGGCTACGGCATCCGCTACGAGTTTGGCATCTTCGACCAGGTCATCGAGGACGGCTGGCAGGTGGAGGTCAGCGATATGTGGCTGCGCAACGGCAATCCGTGGGAAATTCCACGCCCCCAACTGCGCTTTGGCGTCTCTCTCGGTGGGCACACCGAGCACTACCAAGAGGACGGCAGACAGCGTGTGCGCTGGCATCCGGACCTGATTGTCAATGGGGTGGCCTATGACACCGCCATCCTCGGCTACGGCGTCGATAACGCGGTGCTGCTGCGGCTGTGGAAGTCCGAGGCGCCGCGGTCCTTTGACTTTCAGGCCTTCAATACCGGCGACTATTACGGCTCGATACAAGCCAAGGTCGATGCCGAGAACATTACTAAGGTGTTGTATCCGAACGACGAGCCGGAGGCAGGCAAGGAACTGCGCCTGAAACAGCAGTACTTCTTCGTTTCCTGCTCACTGCAGGACATGATTCGCATGCACCTGCACAGCTCGGAAACCCCGATCGGCTTCCACCGGAAATTCGCCGCCCAGCTCAACGATACCCACCCCGCCATTGCGGTCCCTGAGCTGATGCGGTTGCTAATGGACGAGCACCACATGGGCTGGGACGAGGCCTGGGAGGAGACCCGCAACACCTTCGCCTTCACCAATCACACGCTGCTGCCGGAGGCGCTGGAGACCTGGTCGGTGGCGTTGTTCGAGCGTCTGCTGCCGCGCCATCTAGAGATCATCTACGAGATCAACCAGCGCTTCATGGACGAGATGCGCATGCGCTACCTCGGCGACGAGGCGCGCATCGCCCGCCTGTCGATCATCGATGAACGCGGCGGCAAACGGGTGCGCATGGCCCATCTGGCCACCGTCGGCAGCTTCGCCGTCAACGGCGTTGCCGCGCTGCACACGGAACTGCTCAAATCCACGGTAATGAAGGACTTTTGCGATCTGTGGCCGGACAAGTTCCAAAACGTCACCAACGGCGTCACGCCACGGCGCTTCATCGCGGTCAGCAATCCACGCCTGGCCGCACTGATGACCGAGGCCTGCGGCAGCGATAAGTGGATCAGCAATCTGCGCTACCTGAATAAGCTCGAACCGCATGCCGATGACAGTGCCTTCCAGCAGCAATGGCAACAGGTCAAGACCGCCACCAAACAGGACCTGGCCAACTGGTTGTCGCGGCGCACCGGTGTCGACGTTGACCCTCACAGCCTGTTCGACGTCCAGGCCAAGCGAATTCACGAATACAAGCGTCAGCACCTCAATGTGCTGCATATCATCACCCTCTACCAGCGCCTCAAGGCCAACCCCAACCTGGAGGTCTCGCCGCGCACCTTTATCTTTGGCGGCAAGGCCGCGCCGGGTTACTACCTGGCCAAGCTGATCATCAAGCTGATCAACTCGGTCGGCGAGGTGATCAACCGCGATCCACAAGTCAACGGCAACCTGCGGGTCGCCTTCATGCCCAACTTCAATGTCAAGAACGCCCAGCACCTGTACCCCGCCGCCGACCTGTCCGAACAGATTTCGATGGCCGGCAAAGAGGCCTCCGGCACCGGCAACATGAAATTCTCGATGAACGGCGCGCTGACCATAGGCACGCTGGATGGGGCCAATGTCGAGATCCGCGACGAAGTTGGCGCCGAGAACTTCTTCCTGTTCGGACTGACCGCGGACGAGGTTCGCCAACGTCTGGCCAGCGGCTACCGGCCGCGGGACTATTACGACAGAGACGACGAGTTGCGCGCCGCCATCGACCTGATCGGCAGCGGCATGTTCTCCCACGGCGACAGCGACCTGTTCCGGCCACTAACCGAAAACCTGCTCAACCACGACCCCTTCATGGTACTGGCGGACTACCGCGCCTATCTGGAATGCCAGCAGGAAGTCAGCTACGCCTGGCAGGACCGCTCACACTGGAGCCGCATGTCGATCCTGAACGTCGCGCGCATGGGCAAGTTCTCGTCGGACCGCTCCATCCAGGAATACTGCGAGCGTATCTGGAAGGTGAAGCCGGTGGCGGTGAAGCTGTGAAATGCCCTTGAACAGCACCGTCGATCTCCGACGATACCCCGTGACTCCAAGCTGGAAACGCAGCAGCCCGGGCGAGCTGCCGCCCAAAACAAACCCGCCCTGCGTACGGTCGAAAACGTGATTCGAAAGGGCCACAAGGATCAGTAGTCCCTTACCGCTAGATTCTTGAACAAAGCAGTCTTCAAGGAGTCGACTACCCCGTTTTGTTCTTGCCGGATATCCACAGCATGTCGTCGTTCGCGGAAACAACCGCGAGCCGATCTTCTTTGTCGAGGAAGACTATCGATTCTATTTGGGAAGACTCAAACAGGCCTGT
>JAYENI010000004.1:0-18706 GCA_034722015.1 Pseudomonadota bacterium | reverse complement strand
CTATTGACTGATGCGAAGTGGTTTGACGTGAATCGGTGGATACGCCTTACGTGAGGAGCCGTGTACGGACCCGTACGCACGGTTCTGTGGGCAGACGGGGGCTGCGGCCCCCTCTGACCCGATGATTTCCTTTAAGAATTCGTCGGCTTACGCTGCGCTAAGCCGACCTACACATCAGACACCACCCCGTTCTTCGGCCGGCTCGAAGACCCGGGGGGTAACTGCCGGATTACGGAAAAACAGGTAGGTGGCGGCCGCCGTCATCCAGAACATCACCGCGGCGAAGGCGAAGAACCAGGAGAAGCCCAGTACGATCGGGATGAAGAACGAGGCCATGGAGCCGACCGCCGCTCCGATGGCGTCCGCGGCGAAGACACCCAGGGGGTTTTCGGCCGCGGCCTCGAACAGGGCCGGGAAGAAGCTGCCGGTGACGAAGGCCACGGGCGCCAGAAGGGCAAGGCCGGCCCAGGGGGGCAGGGCGGCATGAGTCAGCAGCAGGATGACGATCAGGACCCCGCCAAGGAACTGCAGCGGCGGCCGCCACCTCGGGGTGATGAAGGTGCTGCCGAGTCCGGTGATGACGAGGAAGCTGATCGCGCCGAGCACGACCGCATCGTGGTAGACGTACAGCTTGTTGAACAGCATCAGGATGAGGAAATGCTCCAGGACCAGGAAGTTCGCACCGACGAAGAGGCTGACCAGCACGACCTGGGAAAATGACCGGCCGGGGATTCCCGGGTCCCCGCGCCGCCTGATCGGGAGCAGCAACAGCACGGAAAAGATCACCAGCAGGCCCGCGACGAGCACAAACAGGTATCCGACCATGCGGATGGAGAAAATATGCTGCACGTTGCCGGCCAGGAACGGCTGATCGTCGCTGATCGGACGGAAGGTCGCGCTGTCCCAGACCGTTTTGACCTCGACCGGCGCATCGAAGATGTTGAAGGGAAACGGTTTTGTCCTGGCCTCCGAGCGGTAGTAGAAATCACGTACGTCCGTGATCGTCGGCAAGGTTTCGGTCTCCCTCGCCGCCAGGATCAGTACGTCGCCGGGGCTACGGAAGGCGCGTACCTGTAGGCCGATCTCCGGCGCGCCCGCGGTGCGTACGTACTGTTCCGTGAGAATGCCCTTCGGGTCGAGTACCGACGGATACCAGATGGCAAGCACACCGCGCTCGCCGAGTCGATCGCGAAGCGTCCCGAAGGCCTCGAGGGTCCGGATCATGTTGCCGGGTTCCAGCATCATCTGCGGATAGCCGCCCACGCTGGGGAGATAGATCAGGTCGAACAACCGGTCTGTCTTTTCCATGTAGCTGCGCGCCTCATGGTTGACCAGTTCGACGTTGTCACCGGCGTAGACATGGTCGAATCGTTCCGCGAGCGGTTCCTGCACCGCGTCCAGGATTGCGGGTTCGACCTCGATCGCCAGTATTTCTTCGACATCACGTCCGGATTTCCGCGCGTACTGTACCTGCCGACCGCCCCCTGAACCGATAATCGCAATGCTTGCCCCGGGGGGGGATCGATCGATGGGGATCATCCCCATGCCGGGTTGTATGAATCCCTTCTCCGGCGAGTACATCCACTGGATGATGTCGTTGTAGAAGCCGACGTACTGCTCCGTATCCGGCAGCTGCATGATCTCGACCAGGCTGTACTTGCCCCACTTCTGGAAGATCGTTTCGAAACCGTAGCCGGCGTAGGCATGCGTCGACTGGGGACTGGCTCCCTTGTAAAGCTTCAGGAAGCCGCCTTCGATTTGCGGTGTGAGAAGCAGGCCAACGAGTATGAGTTGGCCTGCCAGCAACAACCTGCGGACAGGTAACGATGGCGACAACAGGATCATCGCGATTCCGACCAGCCCGAAAGGGATCATCAGGAGGCGTGCCGCGCCGAGCGACGGCAACAGGGTCTGGGCGAAGAGATAGGCGGCCGCGGCGCCGAAGAGGTAGATCGCGTAGACCACCGGCATGCGGCCGCGAAGGTGTCTGCGCCCGACCTGATAGCCGATGTACTCGCTCAACCCGTAGGCGACGAAGAAGGGAATGAAGAAAAGCGTGAAGGTGAGCATCTGCCCGAACAGCCGCCACAGTTCGACATCGAACAGGTGGGCCCGCAGGTAATCGAAGTGCTTGCACGCGAGCATGGCGACGACCGAAAAGACCATGGCGCCCTGCACGATCCCCAGTGAGCGGATAAAGGACTGCTTGTTGACCTGGAAGAAGGACGCGCCGGCCAGCGCACCCAGCGGAAACCCGATAAACAGCAGGTCGAAGAACAGCGACGGCATGATGAAGAAGGTGAGCAGCCGGAACAGGGCGACGGTGAACAGCACGGTGGCGAAGGACAGGACGAACAGGATCGTCGGAAGTCGCCATGTTGCGAGTTGTTTTTCGACCCTGTCTGAATCTGGCATGATGGTGTGTCCCTTTAACTCCGGTGCATGTGAGTCCCAGGGCCTTGCTCACTTGGCCCGGCCCGGGAAGATAGCCAATCGTTCGAACGGGTGCATGTTTTCCGCTTCCAAGACAGAACATCCCTCAGGCGAAGCCGCCGGGTTGCTCCAACGCCTATTTTCCCGAATGTCATGCGGTCGCGTCATTGATCGGCGACAAGTTCTGTTCCGGTTCCTCCGGAAGAAGCCTGCCCGAGTCGGTTCGGAGCCGGCACAGGCCGGGCCGTTGGTGTCCCGGTTCCCTCGCGGCGGAATTGCGGTGATCGCCGCGACCGGGGAGGTTAGAATCGGTGTTGTGCGTCAGGGGTCCGCAGGGACAGGAATGCCGCCATGTTCCGACTCATTTCCGTCGACCTCGACGAAACCGTCTGGCCCTGCAAATCCGTGATCGATGCCGCGGAGCAGGCCCTGTGTGCGTGGCTGTCCGAGACCGCCCCGCGAGTGATCGAGGCCCACGATGCCGGGACGATGCGGGAGCACCGCCGCGAACTGATGCACCGGCAGCCCGGGATCGCACACGACGTGTCCGCGGTCAGGCGCGCATCGCTGGGCGACCTGCTGGGGGAGTTCGGTTACTCACGGACCCTCGCCAACGAGGCCATGGCGGTATTCATGGCGCACCGCAACCGCATCGAACCGTTCGCCGATGCCGTTCCCGGCCTGCGGGCATTACGCCGCCGGCATCGTCTGGTGTCCGTGACCAACGGCAATTCCGACCCGGAACAGACCCCGCTCAGGGGGATTTTCCATCACTCCCTGACCGCGGCGGATGCCGGAGCGGCCAAGCCGGCGCCTGACCTGTTCGAGATGGCGATGGCGCTGGCGGACGCGACACCGGCAGAGAGCCTGCACGTCGGTGACGATCCCCGGATGGACGTCGAGGCCGCGAGACGGACCGGACTGACCGCGATCTGGGTCAACCGGGCGGGAATCCCGTGGCCCGTCGAACTGCCCCCACCCGCGGCGGAGCTTACCGACCTGATTCAGCTCGAGACCTGGATCGCGGTCCGCCAACGGTAGTGACGGTGATCCGGCTACCCGTATCTCGCGTACCTGGAAGTAAGCCCCGGTAGACACCAGTACCGCGATGCGCACCACGACGCACGATCCCGTCAGCGGGCGTGATGTTCTCGATCTGGACCAAGCCGCCTGGGCAATCGAGGGCAGCGGACCGGGCGCCCTGAAGTTATACTTCGAAACCGCCGGGTGCCCTCACGTCTGGGTGCTCTAACTTCAAAGCGAGGGTATGCTCAGGGATCTCTGGATGACCGCCGCAGGAAACTTCGAAGGGCGTAGTGCGTCCCTGATTGAGCGATTGATTTCGACCGCGAAAATTATGGAATCCCGGGAATTGAGCAAAACGCGACGCACCCTTGCGCAAGTGTTTGTCTCGCGAACGGCCATGAGGTGTCGATGCTCGTGTCGCGAGAAGTGGGCCCTGGAAAAACATCAACGTTGCGAGCGATTCGCATAAGGAGGCAGCTGTCGTGCATTTTCAAGAACAGATCAGGAGGGAGATCGTTCCACTCCTGTTCTTCGGTACGGTAATTACCATTAAGGTCTATTTTCTTGTGGACGCGCTCTTCATCGAGGCGAACTACAGGAAAATACTACAGGCGATTCATTTGTTGAATCAGTATCACGACGAGGTGGTCCGGGATTGGCTGATAAAGATTCTCAGCTATACCGTGTACAACATTGTAGCGATTCTGTTCGACGCCCTGGTCTTCATGAGTTACCTGATACGAAATGAGGCGAGGGAGAAAGCAAAGGGATTCTGGGAGACCGTATTCCCACTATTCACGATTTTGCTTCCCGTCGTCGTATTTACCCTCTGGTCGATACCATCAATACGCGAGTCTGCGCCGCGTTTCGATCCGGCGTACGCAGAAACACTGTTCATTTCTGGCGTGATATTAGGGCTGATCGGTGCGACGTTGAGCATTATTGCACTTTGGTCTCTGAAGCATTCCTTCAGCCTCATGGCAGAGGTGAGGGAATTGGTGACTTCGGGTATGTATAGCAGGATCCGTCATCCACTTTACATGTCCGAGTTGATTCACATGACCGGAATTGCGTTGCTGGCCGACACTCCGGTGGCACTTTGGCTGCTTCTCATAGGGCTCGGCATTCAGATTGCCCGCGCAAAAATAGAAGAAGGTAAACTTCAGGGGGTCCTGCCGGAATATGCGGCGTACAAGAGACAGACAGGGTTTTTATGGCCGAAAGTTCTGTAAATGTAAATCGAGTAAGCTTCAACCTGTGGCTGCGTCGCGGTTTGATCGAACGCGTAGGGTTCATTGGCAGTGTGTGTCCCGCGATGCCCGCGGAACAATGTGATGCACTGACTGGCGGGGTTCGTTAGGCGATTGTCGGAAAATGGTATACCGGAATGCGCCGGATTTTCGTTCGTATTCAAGGCGCGCCAACCGGAGCATAGTGAGCTACGTGACGGTTGGTGCAACGCCGAAGACCGGCGAAAAGACAAGCAGGCTGGTATGTCATTTGACAGAAATCGCCTTAGATACCGACCAGCGGCTGCAGTATCCGGTTGAACACATCCGAGAATTTAAGCCGGTCATCGGTCGCGATCAGGCAGATGAAGACTTCGTCGGTATCGGCCACCGGCTGATGCTTGGCCGAGTTGTCCAGGTCGGCCATGTCGCGGACTGAAAGCGTCCGATCTCATCACCGTATGAGCCCAAATTGATTCGATGTCTCCCCGGCCTGGCCGGCTACCGTGCATGGAGTTGATTTATGAGTGAACCTGCCATGGGCCTGATTTACCGAATGCTGGCGTCCGCAATCGTGCTGGTGACTCTCGCTATGGATGTCTGGGCCAGAGAGGATGGCGACAAACGAAAGGCACAGGAAGGTCCCTCGGCGATCGAATTCGATTCCGATCTGCCCTGGTTGAACGTCAGCAGACCGCTTACGCTCAGTGACCTGAAGGGCAGGGTGGTGATTCTGGATTTCTGGACCTACGGTTGTGTGAATTGTATTCATGTGCTGGCGGATCTGCGAAGACTGGAACACAAGTTTGGAGACGGGCTCGCGGTGATTGGTGTGCATTCCCCAAAGTTCGACAACGAGAAGAATCTGCAGACCCTGCGCAGGATCGTGGTTCGCTACGGAATAGAACATCCAGTCGTCAATGACGTGGAGTTTACCCTCGGCAAGTATTATGGAATGCGGGCCTGGCCAACCCAGGTCGTCATTGATCCGCAAGGCGGGATACTGGGTTACGTAACGGGGGAGGGGCACTATGAACTGCTCGAGGAAACGGTCGAAGGGCTCATCGAAACGTACGAACATGAGATGAACCGCGCTCCACTACCGCTGGCGTTGGAAAGCGAGCGCGTGAAGGAAACACTGCTTGCCGCGCCGGGAAAGGTCGCGGCATCCGACCGATTCGTGGCGATCAGCGACACGCTGCACAACCGGGTGATCATCTCCGATCACGATGGAAATATGGTCAAGGTTGTGGGTGGCCCGGAGGCGGGTTACGAGGATGGCGACGTGGAAACGGCACGTTTCCTTTCCCCGCAGGGACTGGCTTTTTCGTCCGACGGGTTGTTGATAGCCGATACCGGGAACCATGCGATTCGGCGAGTCCATTTCCCCACCTGGCGAGTCAGCACGGTTGCAGGCAGGGGAGAGATGGAGATCCCCCGCTTCGGGGAATTCGACGCGCGATCGGTGGGATTGCGGTCTCCCTGGGGCCTGGCGTTGCGTGGTACCGAGCTTTTTATCGCGATGGCCGGAAACCATCAGATCTGGCGGCTGGATCTGGCCACGCAGCGGATTGTCTCCTATGCGGGGTCAGGGCGGGAAGGGATTACCGATGGCGTTCTCGCCCGTGCCACGTTCAGTCAGCCCAGTGGATTGAGTCTGATCGGAGACTGGCTGTATGTGGCGGACGCGGAGGCTTCCGCGATTCGGCGCATTCATTTGGAGAAGGAGCGTGTGGAAACCGTTGTCGGAAAGGGCTTATTTGACTTTGGCGATCGTGACGGGGATTTTGACGATGTCCTTCTCCAGCACGCACTCGGGGTGGCGGCATTGTCTCCGGAGATGATCATGATTGCCGACACCTACAACCACAAGCTCAAACTTCTGGATCTCGGGAAACGGAAAGTCACCACACTTGCTGGAACGGGATCGCCCGGGCGATCGCAGGGCAAGGGAAGCGAATCCCGCATGAACGAGCCGGGCGGAGTGGTGATGCTGGATGGCAAAATCCTGATCGCCGATACCAACAACGATCGTATCGTTCAGTTCGACTTGAGATCGCGCCGACTGACGGAGTGGAAACTGAAAGGCATCGTACCGGTTGGGGGTGATCATGTATCGCGGACAGAGAAGCGTTGACGACCCCTGATCCGGAGCATGAAAAACAGCCCTGTGCCACGGGACGGGGCACGGACATTCAGGAAGACAAATCAAAGCCGGAAAATTGCCGAGACATGCCCGAATGTCGGCGGGTTTCCTTCAATCTATACTGAAGTGCGGATGGCACGATTCGGTATTCCCGGAGCCCCTGCTCGAGTGGTTGGATTTTCAGGCGAATATCGCATGATCCCCCCGGGAAGAAATCGTTCGACTTGTTGTCATGATTTTAAAGATCTGCGATCACATCGATGGCTCGCTGTCGGGAAGCCGTTGAATATGAGGACTGGTTATGATCTGTCGAATACTGCTGATTCCGGGCTTGATCGGTTGTCTTGGCACCGGACCGGCCTTCGCACTGGATTGGCGTTCCGTCAAGAACGAGGTGGCATCGTCCATCGTACGGGTTCACGTCGTCCATGAAGTTCGCAACAGGAGCAAGCCCTATCGTGAGGGAGAACTCCAGGTGCGGCGAGGCACCGGGTTCTTCATCGATGCCGATCATTTCGTGACAAACCAGCACATTATTGAAGGTGCGCACGCCATCAGTATCGAGGGCGTGGGAAGCAAGGAAAAGTTTACCGTTGATCTCGCCGCACGACCGAGTATCGAGTTCGATCTGGCGGTTCTGAAATTTGCCAATCATCAGGAACGGGCGCGTTTCGAGGGCATCAACGGCGGAATCGAGTCTCTGGAATGGGCAGACTGGAAGGAGGCGCAGCCCGGGGAACAGGTCGCGGTGCTCGGTTTCGGGAACAGTGATCAGCTCGTCGCGACGCAAGGCATCATTTCGAACTGGGAGGCGCGGTACGATCTGTTTCAGCGCAGGCTGGATCACGTCACCTTGATTCGCACCGACGCCGCCGTCAATCCGGGAAACAGCGGCGGACCGGCGGTGAGTCGGGAAGGACGCGTGATCGGTATCAGTGCACGGTACGGAGAAGGGGAAAATATCGGCCTGCTGATTCCGTTCAGCACCGCGGCACAGGTCGTCGGCGCCATGAGGGCGCGGGGCAGGTTCGTTGCTACCGATTCGGGCATGGTGACCTACAGTGTCAATCCCGTACTGCGGTCAACACTGGGTCTTGATCCCGACCAGCAGGGCGTGGTGGTTTCGCACGTCGTTCCGGGCGGTTCGGCCGAAGCCGCGGGATTACGGCGGTGGGATGTCCTGACGTCCGTCAACGGGAAAGCCATCAGGCACAGTGAGATCACCCACGACTTCATTGGTCGGGTTCCCTACTGGTTTCCATTCAATGCCGCTTATCCCGGCAGCGAACTCACATTCGGTCTGATGCGGAAAGGGAAAGTATCAAACATGACATTGAAGCTGGAACCTGCGGAGATGCCGCGCATCTGGTTGCCGAAAGAAGGGGATGACTACAATCCGGAGTGGGGCTATCTGGGCGGCCTGGTTATCACGGAAGTCACCCGCGAGTTGCTCGAGGAGGTGGAGAGCATGGGAAACTGGCGCTGGGACCTGGTCAACGACGAACCGGCCGGCAGCAAGATCTATATTGTGTCAGCGATAGAACCGGGCACCCAGGCAATCAGTTACCAGGAATACGGAGTCGATCTGCTTCAACTACGGGTACTTTCCATCGGTGGGGTGACCGTCGATGGCAATCTGGGCGCGGTACTCGATGAAATTTACCGTGAAATCGAGGCAGGAGATACCATCGGGGCGGTGACGGTCGAACTGGAGAAGAACATCGCGATCAAGCTCCGACGGAATCGTTTGCGGGATGACATGATGGCCTTGAGTGTGCGCTATCCAGTGGTCCAGAAAGCCGGGATCGAAAGCGATCCTTCCACGGCTGGACGTACCGCTCTGTTTCAGACCCCTCAACATCGGTGGCTTGAACCGGTCCGGCGTTCGAACACCGCGGGTGTGGATGTGCCCCGCGGATGGCAACAATGCTGGCCCGATGCCATGGCAGGTGACCCTGCTCCGATGATTGTCGCCAACAAGGGTTACGGCAGGGAGCGTGACGGGACTGTGGGCTGCCAGGGCGGGGAAGCCGAGGACTGATCCGAATCGCCTGCCCGCGGGCAGGGTTTCATGTGCTGTCTGACCGGACAGTCGACGACCACGGGCGAGAAACTCATCGTACGAACCTTGACGAAGTACCGAAATTGCTGAGCCCGGTGACTCAGGTCTCGCCCCGCCGGAAATCCAGTGACTCCCCTGAACCTTGCCTCGATCGGACTGACAATATGTCATTTAGACGGTCGCCGGGGTGGTAGAATCCCTTTCCGTCTCGATGTTCGAATTGCCGGTCTGGCGACGCTGATCCAGATGCGGTGCATCGACGGATTCCGATCGCGCCGGGCGTCGGCGAGTTCTTCTGCCCGATATCTCTCCCTCCGGGAGTCGTCGTCCCAGTCTCCCACGCGCCGTGTAACCGGTTATTTTCGGTGAGTATTTACAGTCATCGACCCTTCCGGTGCTGCGTCGCCGCGCTCGCCTTCGCGGGCCCCCCGCCGGCGAAGACCCGTTGTCGTTTTCAAGTCAGAGTCCGCCCCGTCCTGTCGGCAGCGCGCAACGAGCGCCTATTTGGCGCGCATATTGCAAAACTTCACTTCTCAAAGCCACCATAGTGGATCAGGTCATAAGGCGATTGCCGGAAAATGACATACCAGATCGCGCCGGATTATCGTTCGTCATCAAGGCGCGACAACAGGCACATAGTCGAACTATGTAACGGTTGTCGCAACGCAGAGGACGGACGAAAAGACAAGCAGGATGGTATGTCATTTGACAGAAATCGCCTAAGGAACCGGATGTTAAACCAAGGGGGGGAAGAAATGAGGTCGATGACAAAGACTCCGTTATTTAATCCGAAGTCGATCGCAAGCATCGTGGGACTTGCAGTGATCTCGTCAGGCTCGGTACTCGCCGACACTGAAGTGCACGATTCCGGCGGCGACGTCACCGTCCTCCAGACCGAAAAAACCGGCTCGTTCGCGGAAATGGAAGCCTTGCTCGAGGAGCGAGGTTGGCAGGCACACCGCGATGCGAAAGGAAATCTCATACTGGAGCCCGGCCGGGATGCCGACGCTGACGAGCTTGATCGCTTGAGAGATCGCCTCGAAAAGCACGGATGGCGGGTCGAACGGGATACGGAAGGAAGTTTGTTGCTGTACCCGGAGACTGAAACAGGGGAATCAACCGTGCAGCCATCGGTCACGCTGGTATCCGATACCGCACCGGCAGCGGATACCGGCAACCTGGATCGCCTGGCCGAGACGCTGCGACAGCGGGGTTGGCAGGTGGAACGCGACGAGGATGGAAGCCTGCTGTTGTTCCCGCAGGGCGCAACGCCCGCGCCCGCAGCGCCACCGGCTGAGACGCCGGCCGTGGACCTGGATGCCATAGAGGAGCAGTTGAAGGAACGTGGCTGGGTAACGGAACGGGACGGCGAGGGCAATCTGGTGTTTTCCCCCGCGCAAACCGACGCCGGGTCCGCTGCGGACGAAGCGCCCACACTGCCGGAGGAATCGACGGAACTGGACATGGACGCCATGGCCGAAACGCTGCGCGAGAGTGGCTGGCAGGTGGAGCGCGACGAGGATGGAAGCCTGCTGTTGTACCCCCCGGGCGCAACGGCCACGCCCGCGCCGGCAGAGCCACCGGTTGAGACACCGACCGTGGACCTCGATAGCATCGAGGAGCAACTGCAGCAACGTGGCTGGGAGACGGCCCGGGACAGCGAGGGTAATCTGGTGTTTTCTCCCACGCAGTCCGCGACCGCGGCGCAGGAGGCGCCCACACCGCAGGCGGATTCGACGGAACTGGACATGGATGGCATGGCGGAATCCCTGCGCCAGCAGGGCTGGCAGGTGGAGCGCGATGCGGATGGAAGCCTGTTGCTATTCCCGCGATCAGAAGTCTCCCCACCCGCGGCCGATCCGGATCAGATCGAACCGGAATCCACGGAAAGCGGCCAGGGGGCCGGACAGGAGGGCGAGGGGAGTGTTCCGGTCGAACCGAACGCCGGGACGCCGGACACAAGCCTTGGCCCCGAAGCCACGGATACCGTCGGGGAGCGAACCGCGTCCGAAACTACCGCCGAGGGGAATGAATCGAGTGATGTAGCCGTGGTGCAGGTACAGGATACGCCGCCCGTAGTGAAAGCAGTCAGTTCCTTTACCACCATTGCGGCACTGACCCCCGTCTGCCAGTTTGACAGGCCGGAGTCTGTAAGTAGCGGTGAGATAGAGCTTCCGGTTGACACATGGAGCGAAGCCCACGCGATTACGCAGGACTGGGTCGTGGAGCGCGGAGACGAGCTTGCCGCCGTGGGAAAAATTCGCAAGATCAATCGTGTGTATCTGGTCAGCATCGTCACGGATAGCGCCCCACATCGCCTGCTCAATCAACTGGTCATTCGAACCAGCGACGGTGGTGTGCTGGCGGTCTTCGGGAAAGACCTGGCCGCCTAGCGACCGAACGGCATCGATCTGCCAATCTGGCAGATCAGGTGGATTATCGCTTCATGCTGCAAGAGCTGATCGACAAGGCCCGCGAGGAATTCAAGCTCCCTGGTATCGACAGTGGGCGTTGCGTGCACGCGCTGGTGGAATCCGCGAGCTGTCGGGCCTGCGTCGATGCGTGTCCGCGCGGTGCCTGGCGGCTTGATGACGAGTCTCTCGGAATCGACACGGCGTGTTGTGACGGCTGCGGGTTGTGCGTCCCGGTTTGCCCGGAAGGCGCACTGTCTCACGACTATGCGCCTGCGCCCCGACATTGGAAGGGAAGGCCACTTGCCTACGCAGCCTGTGAAAGGACGGGGCCGGCTGGATCAACCGGTGTCATTCCCTGTCTACACGCCATTGGCCTCCAAACGCTGTTGCGCTTGCACCGGGACGGTCACCGCACCCTGATCATTGCTGCGGGAGACTGCGAGGATTGTCCCAGAGGGATCACCACGCGTCTGAATCAGAGAGTGGACTCGCTCAATGCCATGCTCGACAGTCGAGGAATGCCACGCATGGCGCTTCGTCTGCTGCCGGGAGACAAGTGGCGTGCCATGTTTGCCGGGTCGAATCCCGGAGACACGGGACACCGGACCGGTCGGCGTTCGTTTCTTCGTCGTGTCGCAGGCCGGGGAGTGGCGCAGGGCATGAAGACGGCGGGTATTGGTGAATCGGGTGATGAGACCTATCGCCCTCCATCGACTCTGCTACCGCGAGCCTCCGCGAACGATGTCCTGGTCTGTGTACCCACGATCCGTCCGGATCATTGCAATGGCTGCGACGCCTGCGCGCGGCTTTGTCCCCACCATGCCATCGAGATCCAGGACGAGGACGACCGCGGGGTCGCCTACCGGATTCACGCCGAGCGCTGCACGGGCTGCGGAATCTGCCATGATGCCTGCGATCGAGAGGCGGTGTTCGTGGAGCGCGATATCCCGCAAACCCAATTGCGCGTCAAACTCGGGCGCGGGCGCTGCCGTTCCTGTGGTGCGCCGTATCATCTGCCCGTTGCAGCAGCCGGCGCCGACACGCTTTGCCGGATCTGTGCAAGGACAAACCACAACAGAAACCTCTATCAGGTGCTGGATTGAACCATGAAGACAAGACAACAGATCGATCCCTGGCTCGAACCGTTTCTCGAGTGTGTGAGGGGCCATGGTTCCACCGGTCCGTTTCTCCTTTGTCTGCCGGAATACCGGCCCGACCTGGCGCGTACCGTGGCGGATGTGCTGGGGTGCGAATTCTTCGACTATCGCGCGGAGGTGATGGCGCCCCTGGGTTGGCAGGCGCATGAGCTGTCATTGGATGACCTGGACGACGTGCTGAAACAGCGGGCGGACATCGGTTCGGTGGCCGCTTTCAATATAGAAGCCCTGCTGGCCACCAAGTCGGCCGTGGAAAGACGCGGCTGGCTGGAGCGCTTCGTGGAGACGAGCTATTCCGCCATGGTGGTTATTCCGTTAAGTATCTATGTGGACGACGCACCGGTTGGGCTTGGACGGGTGACATTTGTCGATTCCCGGCTGCCGGAACAGTCGTTCCTGAACCGTTTGGCGCTGTGAACGAAAGTCCATCACTGAGTCGCACTTCGTCCCCTGTTGCGTGACGGAGTCAGCGACGCGACGCTGAATGCGGCAATTCTGACTGCCATCGATCAGAAACCGGAACGTCACGAATTCAATGAGCAGCCTGGAAAGGTCGTCCGGTTCATGTCATCGACGGGTGGATAGCTTGGTACACTGACGGGGCGCACCGATTGAATTGACGGAGATTATTCCATGACCGGAATCAAATCGAAACCTTATCTGGACCTGAAGTCCCGCAATCCGGACTACATCGAGGCGGTCGAGAAACTCGGACAGGTTGCCCGGAATGCAGGACCACTCGAGGAGAAAGTGTCACATCTGATCCAGTTGGGCGCTTCGGCGGCAATTCGGTCCGAGGGGGCCGTGCACAGCCATACTCGAAGGGCCCTGGCGGCGGGTGCCACGAAGGAGGAAGTCCGGCACGCGCTCATTCTGTTGACCAGTACGATCGGGTTTCCCAACGTTGTGGCGGCGATGAGTTGGGCCGACGACATCTTCAATAATGATGCCGACTGATCGAATTGAAAATTTGTGGCTCGGACCCGTGGAAGCCGGGTTGCGTTGATACGGGCGAGGATGGTTTCTCGCGCGGTTTGGCGGGGCGAGGTACAAGACGACCGGAACAGATGGCTCCCGCAGCCCGTCTGTTCATCCGGAGACCGAGTCCGCCTTGCGGTTCTTGAAATCGTACCGATCCAGCATCCTGTACACGTTACGCTCACTGACACCCAGTGTCTTTGCAATCACGGCCCTGCGTCCTTCATGTCTTTCCAGAAGCGTACCGAGATACATCTTCTCGATTTCCGACAGGCTGGGTTCGTGGTCGAAACTCAATGTCACACGGCCTTTGCTACCATCAATTTGAGGTATTTTTAGTGCGCCGCTGAATGCGAGGTGACCGGGCAGGATACGCGGGCTATCCAGAGACAGGATGATGGCGCGTTCCACGACGTTTTTCAGTTCGCGGATATTTCCCGGCCAGTCGTACTGGGTGAGCAGGTGCATGGTTTCGGATGTCACCTTTTTATCGATCCGACGCGAGAAGCTATGGTGTGAGATGAAATGGCGAACCAGATCCGGGATGTCCGCCTTGCGGTCTCTCAGGGGAGGAATCTGCAATACGAAAGCGCTGAGACGGTAAAAGAGATCGGCACGGAATTTCCCTTCCCTGCTCATCTGTTCAAGGTTCCGGTTCGTCGCAGCGACGACTCGCACGTTCGCTGTCAGGTCCTTGGTCCCTCCGACCCGCCGGAATTGCCCCGTTTCAAGAATCCGCAAGAGCTTTGCCTGGATTGCCGGCTCGATTTCACCAATCTCGTCAAGAAACAGGGATCCTCCATCGGCGTTTTCGATCAGGCCGCGCTTCTGACGATCCGCGCCCGTGAACGCCCCGCGTTCATGGCCGAACAATTCCGTTTCGAACAAATGCTTCTGCAGGCTGCAGCAGTCCACGACCACGAAGTTCTTGGCCGCACGCATACTTCGCTCGTGTATGGCCTGTGCCACGAGTTCCTTGCCGACTCCGCTTTCCCCCTGAGCCAGGACTGTCATTTCGCTGGGAGCCACGGCGTCGATCAGATTGTAGAGACTGGAAAGGGACTCGCTTTTGCCGACCATCTTTTTTCTTCGGTCCCGCAGGGCCAGTCGCCGTTTGCAAAATTGATGATCCTCGCGCAGTTCCACGGCTTCGATGGTGCGGGCAATAGTCAGTTCCAGCTCCTCCAGACTGAGTGGTTTGACAAGATACTCGGCGGCGCCTGTTTTCATGGCCTTGACGGCGTCTTTTACCGACCCGTAGGCGGTCAGCATGACAACGGGGTATTCCCCGGTGAGTTTCACCAATACCTCGAGTCCATTGGCATCCGGCAGCTGGACGTCCATGAGGATCAGCTTGGGTTCCTGCCTGGCCAGATGCCGCTCCGCCTCTCCCCAGCTGACGGCGCTCGCCACCTGGTAACCGAGTTCGATAAGGCGATTCGTGACCAGTCTGTTGAGAAGCTTGTCGTCTTCGATGACGAGAATGGAGTGTGTCACGATGGCATGTCGCTCTCGGGATCCGGAAAACGAATGGTAAACCGTGACCCTTTTCCCGGCGTGCTGTCAACCGCAATAGAGCCGCGGTACTTCTCGACGATGGAGCGACAGATCGAAAGGCCCAGCCCGGTTCCCTTTATGCTGTCGGCGCGCCGGCTGAAAAACGGATCAAAGATGTGAAGCCGATCCTCCCGGCTGATGCCGACGCCTGTGTCCTTACAGGTCATTTCCACCTGATTTTCGATTCGCACTGTCGTAACTGCCAAGTCTCCGCCACGCGGCATGGCGTGGATGGCATTTTGTGCGAGATTCAGCACCACCATACGGATGTCGCTCTCATTGGCGAGAATGCGTGGAGAGGTCGGGGCCAGGTTCGAACGGATGTTGACACCACTTCGGGCCGCTTCCGAGACCAGCAGAGAGAGCGTCTCGTCGATCGCCTCGTTGACACTGACCGGCTGGAGCTGTTCGCCGGCAAACATGCTCAGTTTGAGCAGGCGTTTGGTGACCTCGAGGCAACGGTTTGTTTCCCGTGCGACGATCTCCAGCGCATCATCAAGGTCTCGCGTTGCCAGATCGCCGTTGCCTCGTATTCGTGCCAGATTGTCCAGCGTGATGCACACGGAAGACAGCGGGTTGTGAATTTCATGTGCCACACCGGCGGAAAGGCGTCCAAGTTCGGAAAGTTTCTGCTCGTGGGAGAAGCGAATATCCGCGGACAGATCGCGGCTCGATTCGACGACGAGCGTCTGCTCTTTGCCTTCTTTCAGAACCCGCATGGGAGCGGCATAGATCTCGAAATCGCGTTTTTCACCGTCGTTATTCCGGCGCCGCTCAACCGTCTTGACCGGGGCCGGATTGCGACGGATTTCCTCCACCGGGCAGGTCACCAGGGTGGGTGGGCAGGGCTCGTTGCGCCTCTGGCTGGAGGCATAGCAGGTATCGCCCACCACATGATCCGGTTTCAGTCCCAGCTGCCTGGTATAGGTGCTGTTTGCGAGAACGATCCTGAACCGGTCATCGATAACCCGGATGCCGTCCGGTATCGCGTCGATCAGTCCCTGGAGAAACTGTTCTTTTTCCTGCGTCTCCCGAATGCTGACTTGCAAGGATTCAGCCATGCGGTTGAACGATCTTCCCAGCAGGGAGAGTTCGTCGTCACCCCTCACATCAACCCGTGAATCGAGGTTGCCACCGGCCAGCGAGGCACTTGCCCCGGCCAGCCGGCTGACCGGCTTCAGTACCTGTTGCCGCATGAACCACCAGCCGCCAAGGACGGTAACGAAAACGACCATGGCGCCCGAGCCCATCAGGACCAGCGTTGTCTCTCGCGCATGCTGTTGTCTCGATTCGGCGTCGTAGTCCACGACAAGGATACCGTTGACGGGATGTTCCGAGACGAGACCGTGACAGTCCTCGCAGCGGGAGTTGTTGTGCACCGGGTGAACACTGCGGAAGATTCGCCCTCCATCATCTTCTCGCAATGAAACGGTGGACGGACCGGCAGTTTGTGGATCGGTTTCGCATTGGGGGCAGGCGTGATCGAGTTGCATGCCCAGGGCGTCGTCCTCACTGGAAAACCGGACTTCTCCGGCAGGATTCAGAATCATCACCCTCCTGACATCGTCTTCCGCCCCAAGCTGGTCGACGAGGAACCGCAAACCGTCCAGATCCCGCCGGAGCATGGCGGCCTCCAGTGATGTCTGCATGAGTCGATTGACATTCTGAACCGCGTTGTTGTGATTTTCCTCCAGTTGTCTCTGATACAGGCCCATGAACAGGATGAAGAACAGCACGGATACGGTAACAAGACCTGCCGCCGTTCCCACCATAAATTTTCGACTCAGGCTGGAAGAAATAAAGCTCACCATGAAATCTCTAAACGTCTACATACGGTACGTGCTCCCGCTCACTGAAGCGCCGTTCGTGGTTTCCTTGCGGACCTGACTCCTGGATGTGTCTGGTGAATGGGGCCAGAGAAAGTGCTTCCCGGCGTCGTGAACAGTCCCGCTGGTCGATCCGGCGCATTCAATTCAAGCAAGAAACATGCAAGAGTCTGTCTGCCAAACTGCCTATCAGAAATAAATAACGAATAACAAAGGGTTATGACATAGGAGTCAGTTATTGATCGCGCTTCACCAACCGCTTCAGGGGCATTTACTGCCAAATTGGCATAAATGCGGGGACCATCGGTCCGGCTACGGGGTATGGCCAACCAGATTCGCATGTCCGGTCACCTCACGCGTCTCCCGCGGGACGGTATACACGAACCGAAGGTGTGGTCTCCATGAGGCTGTTTTTCCTTCGGTTCTCAGGTCTTCCTCAGCCGAAGCCCCTGATCGCGAGTCGCACCGTGTGGCAGCCGCTTCTGCTGCCGGGGGAGACGGTTCGGCACACCGTTAGCCGGAAAAACGATTCCTGCCCTGGCCGATGCCGCTCGGGCTGTCAATCTGGCAGGTTCGTCGGTTTTTCGCGAATCCCCGGATTCCGCCGGATCCGAGAAAAATTCAACTCAATCATTCGCATAGCGTGCCTTCGGGCTGTCTGGCACAAGTGTTGCTTATTCCTGAGCACACAGCCTGCCTCCAGACGATAAAAAAGTCGGTAGGGCCATCAAAAAAAGCAACGCAATCCTCCTGCGAAAACGACAGAGGAAATGAAGATGGACAGAGCGCGAATCCTGCCGCTGATTTTGGCTTCCGCCGCGATGACTGCATCGTCGGCTGGATGGGCTGACACCGACCCCTACGTAGCGGGAACCACTCCCTGGGAGCGCCCGGTCGGCGTTCCCATGATCACCGGGGTTCATCACGATGCGGCCTGGTACCAGCACGCTCTGACCGGCCTGGAACCTCCATATCCGCACAGTATTCGCTTTCTGGAGGACCAGGGCAATTGGAACACACCCTTCAATCGTCGGGGAATGCCGGGACGATACGACATCCGTGGCTGGTACACCAAATAGGGTCGAGGGTTTTCCTGGCGATGACTTTTTTCTGGGGTGCGCTGAACAAACCCGTCCGGGTTTTCTCAGCGCAGGGAAAGTAAGGATTGTGGTTCATGCTTTCTCTCATTTTCGACAAACTGTCGCAGTTGAAAATGGTGGCACCTCCCTGTGCCGGGGGAAGCGCGGGCTGACCAACGCTTCCTTGAGTGCACATGCAACACGTGCGCTTGACCCCCCCTGTCAGATGGAGGCATCTGACGGGGTTTTTTCAACCAAGTGAGGTATAGAGGAGAAATTCATGAAAATGCAAAAGCAAAATACTCGAATGCGTAAGTTCCGCAAGACCGCCATGGCCGCAGCCATATCGGTGGCAGCGTTTCTGACGGGCACGGCCGCCGCGAGCGGTATGTCCGGGATGAGCGGCATGGGCGGTATGTCCGGGATGAGCGGCATGGGCGGCATGTCCGGGATGAGTGGCATGGGTGGCATGTCCGGGATGAGTGGCATGGGCGGTATGTCCGGAATGGATGGCATGGGCGGCATGTCCGGAATGGGTGGCATGTCCGGCATGGCCGGTTACTTCAAGATCACCCCCCAGGGCCAGATCTACTTCTATCCGGCGCAAACCGGGATGAGCGGAATGTCCGGAATGTCAGGTATGGGCGGCATGTCCGGAATGTCAGGTATGGGCGGCATGGGCGGCATGTCCGGAATGTCGGGCATGGGCGGCATGGGCGGCATGGGTGGTATGTCCGGAATGTCAGGCATGGGCGGCATGGGTGGTATGTCCGGAATGTCAGGCATGGGCGGCATGGGC
>JAYENI010000003.1:0-4221 GCA_034722015.1 Pseudomonadota bacterium | reverse complement strand
CGCCTCGATCTCGGTAGCGACAACATCTCGCCCATCCGGTCAACGATCGGTGTATCGAAGCTGGTCCGGTTCGGCGGCGCTCCGGTGGCGGTGCCCGAGGGCCTGGTGACTATCATGCAGGATCGTGCCGATCCGGTCACCGGCTTGCACCGCCCGGACGACGAACTGTTTCGCGAGGGCGGCGAAGTCACCATCCTGGAAGGGCCGTTCGCCGGCCTCAATGCGGTCTTCAAGACAGACCGCGGCGAAGATCGCTCGATTGTTCTCCTCAACCTGCTGGGCAGCGTTCAGCAAATCCACATCGATAAGGAGCAACTCTGGCCCGCGACGTGCGCATGACAACCCCACCCTTGCCGAGTCCTCATCCTGGCTAATCAATATCTGGATACTAGATCACCAGTATCTGGTATACAACGAATTTTCAATGATTTCCTCCTTGACAACCCTCAAGTCTGCATCTTTACTCCTTGTGTTCATTCATGAACGCCTCTCCACGGACCGGCGCAGTGGCGCAGTACCAAAAGGCACGCCCGAAGCAGCATTCTCCATCGGGCAAAAATCCAGCGGCATCTTCCCCGTTCAACAGGCGGTACAGCCTGGCGCGCGAGGAGAAATTATGCGTGCAACCGTGCGGCCGGCCTGTAAGGTACCCGGTCCGGCGGTAGCGTGCCTGGATCCCGCGGTCGCGGGCATGCGGCGCGAACTCCTCTACCGGATTGCTTTCACCGCGGCCTTGCATGGTTGCTGTCGACACTCGTCACCTCCGCCTTGAACGAAGACATCCACTTCGGCAAACAATGAAAATAGCGTGGGCGCAATCAAACGCCGATCCGATTGCCGCGGGACCGGAAAGCGATCTGAATCTGAACCCGACCCGGATTCCCGACGTCGTCGTGGTCGAACCGAAGCTCATCGGTGACGACCGCGGTTTCTTCATGGAATGCTGGCATGCGGAGCGGTTTCGGCGCGCCGGGATCGACGCGACCTTCGTGCAGGACAATCACAGCCGTTCCACACACGGCGTGCTGCGCGGCCTGCACTAACAGATTCAGGGTTCTCGTCACCGGCGCGGGGGGGCAACTCGGACGGGAACTTCGCAGGATCGTGCCCCCCGGTATTCAGTTCCACGCCTTCGAAAGAATACGGCTCGACCTGACGCGCCCTGAATCCGTCGAGGCGGTGGTTCGGGAGATCCGGCCCGAATGGATCGTCAACGCCGCGGCCTTCACGGCGGTGGATCGCGCCGAGCGCGAGCCGAACCTCGCTTACGCCGTCAACCAGCACGGTGCCGCATGCCTGGCGTCCGCGGCGGCGAACGCGGGTAGCCGGATCCTGCAGGTATCGACCGACTTCGTCTTCGACGGGCGACGGAGTCACCCGTATCGCCCCGGAGACATTCCCTACCCGGTCTGCGTCTACGGCGAGAGCAAGCTGGCCGGCGAACGTGCGGTGATGGAAGTGATGGGCCGGCGCGCGCTCGTCCTGCGGACCTCGTGGTTGTATTCGGCTAGCGGAAGCAACTTTGTGAACACGGCGTTGCGTCTCTTGCGAGAGCGTGATCGATTGCCGGTGGTCCGATACCCGCCATCGACTACCCCACACCGGCCCGTCGGCCTGCATACAGTGTCCTCGACAAGACGGGGACCTGGGCTGCGCTGGGTAAAACCTCGCCGCACTGGCGACACTCACTGGCGCAAATGCTCGATGAGACAGCCTCGTTGGCCGGCAGTACCGCGGGATACCGAAACGAACCCGGGAGGGCCATTGGCGGTGCATTCGCCCCGTAACGTACTCGTCACCGGTGGGGCCGGTTTCATCGGGTCCAATTTCGTCCGGTACCTGCTTGCCGGCGACGATCGAATGCACGTCGTCAACCTGGACAAACTGACTTACGCCGGAAGCAGGGAAAACCTGGCGGGCCTGCCGGACGAGCAGCGGCACGTGTTCGTGCAAGGCGACATTCGTGACCGCGAGCTGGTGGATCGGCTCATGAGGGAGCACGGCATCGACACGGTCGTACACTTCGCCGCGGAGAGTCATGTCGACCGGTCCATCTCCTCTCCGGTCGCGTTTATCGAGACGAATGTGACGGGCACTTTCGTCCTGCTGGAGGCCTGTCGGGAGTTCTGGCTGGAAGAGTGCGGGCGAAACGGGGAGGAATGCCGTTTCCACCACGTATCGACCGATGAGGTCTACGGCACGCTGAGCCCGGCGGACCCGCGCTTCACCGAGGAAACCGCGTATGCGCCAAACTCGCCGTATGCCGCCACCAAGGCGGGATCCGACCACCTCGTCAGGTCCTGGTTTCATACCTTCGGCCTGCCCGTGACCACCTCCAACTGTTCGAACAACTTCGGGCCGTATCAGCAACCGGAGAAACTGATTCCCACCATCATCCGCAACTGCGTGGCGGGGGAGTCCATTCCCCTGTACGGAGATGGTACGAACATCCGCGACTGGCTCTACGTGGAGGACCACTGCAGCGCCCTGGACAAGGTCATCCGGGAGGGAGTACCGGGTGAGGCCTACAACATCGGCGGCGGGAACGAACGGTCCAATCTCGACATCGTGCATGCCGTGTGCGACGTCATGGACCGATTGCTCGGTCCAGGCAAACCCTGCAAAGAATTGGTCACCTTTGTCGAGGACCGTCCCGAGGATCAGGAGCAGATGTGGCAAAGCTACGTCGATGAGCAGATGGTTTCCGACGGTGCGAAGGTCCGCGTCTGGATGAACCTGGTGCCCAGCCTGTTGATGCTGGTCTACTGGAAGCGCTGGAAACGGTATTTTCCGAACTACGGGTCCTGGCTGATTATTGCGATTGGATCGATCGCAAGTGTTCTGCTGGTGGATTTCGCGACGACCGCCGTGGATCGGGTGGCATTGTATTTCACCCCCATCCAGGTAGCGGTCCTCTCTCGTCTGCCGATTCTCACGCGAAGGCGGATTCCATCGCGATACATGGCGTTCGGGGTCGTGCTCGGCTATGCGGCGGTACTGTTTGTCTGGCTGAATTACGCCTCTCACGCGGAGTACTGGGTCCCCTACCAGAATTCGTTGCTTTCGTGAAAAAACATATCGCGATCTCGTCGAACACGGGCTGGTACCTGTTCAATTTCAGAAGCAACCTGATCCGCTGCCTGTTGAGCAAAGGCTACCGGATCACCTTGGCGACGCCCGCGGACGAATTTTCGGCGCGAATGGCTGGGATGGGATGCGACTTGCACGAGTTGCCGATGGACAACAAGGGCAGCAATCCGCTGAATGACCTGCGAACCCTGAAGGCCTATACACGTTTCTATCGCGAGAGCCGACCCGACGTCGCCCTTCACCACACCATCAAGCCGGTAATCTACGGCAGCATGGCGGCGCGGCGATTGGGGATCCCGGTCATCAACACCATTACCGGTCTTGGCACGGCGTTTATGACGGAAGGGTGGCTGACGCGCGTGGTGGAGGTGCTGTATCGGGTTTCCCAGCGCGGATCGAAGCGGGTCTATTTTCAGAACCACGACGACTACGATCTGTTCCGGCAACGCAGGCTCGTGGCGACGGATATCGCCGAGTGTCTGCCGGGTTCGGGCGTGGACCTGGAACGGTTTTCCGTGGCGCCCTATCCCAGGCGTCCCTCGATGTGCTTTCTGCTCGTTGCGAGAATGCTGTGGGACAAGGGAATCGGGGAGTTCGTCGAGGCGGCCCGAAAGTTCAAGGCGAACTATCCGGACAGCAGATTTCAGTTACTGGGTTCGATGGCCGCGGCAAACCGGACAGCGATTCCGAGAGACTCCGTACGACGGTGGGTCGAGCAGGGAATCGTCGAGTATCTCGGAGAGACCGAAGATGTACGCCCGCATATCGCGGCCGCGGATTGCGTTGTGTTGCCGTCCTACCGTGAGGGGACGCCCCGGTCCCTGCTCGAAGCGGGGGCGATGGCCCGACCGGTGATCACGACCGATGTGCCGGGATGCCGCGAGGTGGTGGACGACGGAACGACGGGATTTCTCTGCGCGTCGCGGTCACCGGACGACCTCGCGGGGAAGATGCGAAAACTGCGGGAAATGAAGTTCGAGGCCCGCCGGAACATGGGGTTGTTGGCACGGGACAAGGTTGAACGGGAGTTCGATGAGAGGTGGGTGATTTCCCGTTATGCCGGGGCGATCGATGGCATTCTGGCGCCGGGCCGGGCATGAACGGGATACCGGGAACCGTCGCTGGTACGCG
>JAYENI010000002.1:0-4223 GCA_034722015.1 Pseudomonadota bacterium | reverse complement strand
CCATGAACTTTTCCGCCCTGGTATCGCATTTGTCCCGATTGAAGCTAGGATGAGTATGTCCAATTGCCCTGAAATTCCATGGGAAATCTTTATCTGTTTTCCCTTAATTGAGTAAAGACGTAACACTGGAGCCAAGCCGATATTATTGACATTTGACAATTAGCATCGAAGATCCCCAGTTAGCTAAACAGATACTCTCCCGCCTTAAGTTCAGGATCACTAACTACGGGCTAGTTTTCCGCCGTCGGCAGGTAGGGTAATTCGACCAACGTGCCTGTGGTCAAATGCACTCCCGCGTCGGCCAGGTGCGGGGGATTGGCTTCCGGCAACTGGGCGCCTGAATTCAAGACCGAGGCGTTTTACTCTGCCTCTTCTCTAGTTCCGCCTCAAGGTCCTTCAGACGCTTGCGGCCTTCGTAGATTTCCTTGACGAGTCCCTCGCGCTCCATCTCGTGCCGCTTTCGTTCACCGTCCAGGCGGGCGCGCAGTTCGCTGCCTTGCCGTTCCAGGGCAACAACCTGCTTCCGCATTGCCGCTCGGTCGTCTTCCGACATTTCCAGCCGCGCCTCGAGCCGCTCGGTCCTGATTTCGGTTGCCTGTCTGGCTTGATCGACAGCCGTTAGATTAGCCCTCAGTGCTTCGGATTCGGTTCTGGCGTTTGTAAGATCTTCGCCTCGTGACTGAAGTTGGGCTTGAAGGTCCGCAAGGCGCTGCTCAAGGACCTCGTCCCGTTTTTGCTGCTCCTCATTCCTGACCCGCACCTCGGTTTCAAGCGCTTTAATCTTCTGTCTCGTTTCCTCCAGCTTGGCTGTCCTGTCCTCGAGTTGACGGCGGAGGCCGGCATTCAGCGTCTTCGCCGATTCGCGTTCTTTGGAGATCTTTTCCTCATGGAGTAGAAGCCTCTCATCCAGAACGCGCTCGAGTTCCTCGGCGTTCGCCTCGGCCAACTCGGCCCGGCGAATCATCTCCTCCAGGTGCGCGGTGGTGGAAGCCAGTTCTGAGGAGAGGCCAGTGACCCGATCACGCAGGACGACGATCTCTTGCTGTCCGGTTTCCAGGGATGCCTCAGTGGCGGAGAGCTTGCGCTTCGCCTCGAGCATTTCCTCCTGCGCGGAATCGATCTGGACGTTGGCGCTCTCCCGGTATTGCCGCTGGGTGCTCTGCGCCTCGGAGACGGCCTGCGCCCAGAGGTCGTCGACGGTCTGAACGATTGCTTCCGGGACCGAAGGTCGTTGCAGGCGTTCTCCGAGTTCACGCCAGAAGTCCTTGAGCACCTCGTTGACGGTGTTGGGAGACCCGCCACCCATGCGGTCGATGACATTGCGCTGCGTCGGGCGATCCCCGGCCAGAAGGATCTCCCAGGCGGAATCGCGGGCACGGTTTCGTGCGTCTTTTCTGGCGGGCTCCGCTTCACTCACAGGTGGGGGATCTCCAGCGCGTCGAGCCACTCGGTCATGGCCCGGTGTGCCTCGTCGTAGCGTACATGCCGCTCATGTCGGGAGTGCGCGTTGTCGTCATTCCATGCCAATTCCTTGATGTCTTCGATCAATTGCCGGAAGCCGATCAGGTTAGGTTCGTTCGGTTCAGTGGTAACGGCAGGTGCGGATTCGGCCAGCACAATCACAGCCGTGATCGGGTCCGTGATGGCGATCCTTCTGTCGCGACGATCTAGCAGGAGTCGATGCGCCGCATCGACGTCACGGGAGCCAAAGTCATAGGGATGCAGTTGCGGTGCGACTGCCGGGTGATTGACGTAGTCCAGCCACGCGTCCCGGTTCGCCCCACGGATCTCGGTGACGCCGTCGGCGTAACACAACTCGTCGTCCAGTAGCGACCACCAGAAGGCGACGAGATCGGCGTACCCGTCGTAGCCGAGCGCGCGTTCGAGCATGGGCGGTACGGGTACACGCTGGAGGGGCTGATAGAGACGATTTACCATCAATGTATGTCGAAAAATATCGTAAAACGATATGTATCATAGTTTATAACGTATTTATTCGCCGGATCAAATACTTATGATAAAGTATATTATCAAAAGTAATGCTTCGATCTATTTGGTTGGATCTGAACAATCCCGCACTGAAAACTGAGGCCATGCACAGCGTATTGACGATGCGGGCTTGGTTTGATTGCCGGACATCAGGAACGCACATTACGAGTTCCCTTGGAAAGAAAAGTGCTATTCTATTTCTATAGAAATATCTTGGAAGTTTCTGGCATGAAATCATCAGTTACCCATGTAATTGCGGATCGGCGTGCAGCCACACTTACAAAGGCAGCATTGCGCTCGGGCGAGCGCCTGGATTTGAGTCAGGCGGAGATCGCCAGAATTCTCGGATTGAGCGAAGCCTCGATATCCCGCATGAAACGAGAACGCCGGTGTCTGGACGAATCGAGTAAGTCTTGGGAGTTGGGCGCCTTGCTGGTTCGCCTGTACCGCAGTCTGGACGCCATCATGGGGGGGGATGGCGAAGCAGCCAGAGACTGGTTGCGGACCTCGAACCAGGATTTGAGGGACGTTCCCATGAATATGATTGGATCGGTACAGGGACTGGTCAGTGTCGTTGGTTACCTGGACGGTTTCAGAGCTAAGGTCTGAGCGCCGGACGCTCGGAGGCGATGTATGGCGGGTCGTCGAGGCCCAGCACCGCGTATCTACGGTAGGCCTTGTGGACAGTTCGGACGATCAGCGATTGCTCGAGGACATCCTGGAGGTAACCAAACCGCGCTATCCAGCAGGTACGCAAGCGCTTCATTATCTGTTGAAGACCCCGTTTCGATACGATGCCCCGTATCCGAAAGGTTCCCGATTCCGACGTGCCGGAAAGAGCGAAGGTGTGTTCTATGGTTCCGAGCATTTACCCACGGCACTTGCCGAGACGTCTTATTATCGAATCCGATTCCACCAGGCGTCCCCGGATGCGCGGCTTCCGAGACGGCCAGTCCTGCACACGGCGTTTTGCGTCGCCTTCGGTGAATGCGCTGGACTCGATTTGACGCACCCGCCCCTCGTTCGAGATCACGCCCTTTGGAGCGATCCCTCCGATTACGTGGCTACGCAGACGCTGGCAGAAAGGGCCCGCAAGGCCGATGCATGCGCGATTCGATACGAGTCGGTGCGCGATTCTGCCGCCCGAGCCAATGTTGCCCTGCTAGTACCGGAAGCGTTTTCCGAGCGCGCCCCGCATCGCCGGCAGACCTGGTCGAGTTTCATTCGCCCGGACGAAGTCGTGTTCTGGCGTACCAGCGGAGACGAACGATGGGTCTTTCGAGTCGGTGATCTGCATGGGCGCTGAGAAACAAATAGCCGCGATCGTCACGGATGCCAGAGAAGGCGGGGTACTGTCCGAGTGTATGGTTTTGATTGCTGTCCATATTACAAGGAGGAAGAAGGTTGCTTCAGGAGGATTCTATGACGCAGTCTCAAATCGACATTGACGCCAAGCTGGTCCGGAAAAATTGTCTCGTGACGAAGGCGAACGCCAGAAAGCTGGGCAAACTGGCAAAGAGCGAAGGTTGCTCGGAGGCCGAAATCGTGCGGCGAGCGATTGACGTCGATGAACCGGGAAAAGCGGACTCAGGGGGACAGGAAGCCTTGCTTGATCTGGTGGAGGAACGGCCGGGTATGGCGGTCGGGGCCGTCCGATGCACGCCGTGACGTCGATGATGTTCTCGGGACTATTGGCGAGCGCGAGGTGAGCGGTGGGTAGCTGCGGCCGGGTTATTCCGGTCTGGCGGTGTATTGATGGTCGACACTGGCGGCAGCGTACAACCGGCGATGCGAATGTAATGGCACGACGCGATAATCCAAGGTCGAAACCATCCGTCCGCGGTGGAGAATATCCTTGAGCGCTGTCCCTGGACCGCCCGAAACCGATTCGACGCCTTCCGACGACTCCGATCCGGGTACTGGGAATTCGATCATAGACCCCCTTCCCCGGCTGCCCGAACTTCATGGCGAGCCATCCCTTCATGCCAACCCTGTCGACGTCTATGTGGTCGGCAAGTCCCCCCATACCCAAAGGATGGTGCGAAGCCACATGAACAAGGTGGCGGTGCTGTTCGGCTACGAGAGTTACCGCAATACGCCCTGGGCTTCGATGCGTTTTCAGCACGTCCAGGAACTGATCGGCGTGCTGCGCCGGGGGGCGTACTCCCCCGCCACCATCAACGCGGTAATTTCGGCTGTGCGCGGCACGCTCGAGACCGCGTTCAATCTTCACC
>JAYENI010000001.1:0-18743 GCA_034722015.1 Pseudomonadota bacterium | reverse complement strand
GATGTAAGCCCCGATTTTCTTTTCGTCCGCCACTGATTAACCCCCCGCCGATGCGGCTCTGTTGACTACCTGAATCGCACGCAATGCCGCCGCCGTGGCGCTCTGTACCGAGCGATTCACATCCAGCGCATCGGACGCGCAACCGGCGGCGAAGACGCCGCCGTTGGCCTCGTCAAGCTCGATGAATCCCTCGCGGTTGACGACCACTTCCACGGGAAAATCGTCCACACTGGGCTGCATGCCGATGGCAAGGACGACCAGGTCGTGCGGCGTGGCGTACCGGTTGTACCCTTCGGTATCCACGCCTTGCAGGATCGGGTTCCCGGTCGACTTGTCCTCGTCGATCCGCGCGACCTTGGACTTGACGAAGCTGACCTTCGGGTCGTCCTGTACCTTCCTGTAGAAGTCCTCGAACCGGTCGATGGCCCGGATATCGATGTAGTAGATCGTGACCTCGGCGTCGTCACCGAATTTTTCCCGCACATAGGTCGTCTGCTTCAGCGACGCCATGCAGCAGATGCGAGAACAGTGAAGCAGGTGGTTCCGGTCGCGTGAACCCGCGCACTGGATGAAGGCCACGTTCTTCGCCTCCTCGCCGTCGGACGGACGCAGCAACTTGCCTCCGGTCGGGCCGAAGGGATCCATCAAGCGCTCGAATTCCACACTGGTGATGACGTTGTCGATGCGATCGTATCCGTAGGGCTGAATCTTCGCCGCGTCGTAGGGCTGCCAGCCGGTCGCCCAGATAATGGCACCCACCTTGATGTCGATGGCCTCTTCCTGCATATCCAGATCGATCGCGCCGTACCTGCATGCATCCCTGGCACCCTGCGCCTCGTCGGTCCCGATGATGCGTGGATCGAGGACATACCGTTGGGGGTAGGCCATGTTGTAGGGCAGGTAGGCGCCCTTGCGCTTGCCCAGGTTGTAGTTGAATTCGTCGTCGAACTCCGAGGTCACCGCGTCCGCACAGGCCCCGCAGGCCGTGCACTTGTCGTTGACGTAACGGGGACTGACCTTGATCCGCACGGAATAGTCGCCCTCGGCCCCGCTGACTTCGGCAACCTCGGCCATGGTCAGCACATCCAGCCTGGGGTTGCCCTTGATGCGCCGCTGGTTGATCTCCAGGCCGCATGTCGGGAAGCACAACTTGGGGAAATATTTGTATAGCTGGGTAATTCGACCCCCGACGAAGGGACGCTTCTCGATGAGAAGCACATCCTTGCCGGCTTCCGCGGCCTCCAGAGCCGCGGTGATCCCGCTGATACCGGCTCCCACAACCAGGATTGTCTGGTTGGTTGCGATCACTTCCGTCATGGACTTCCTCCGTCTCGGATCGGAATGTTTCGAATCACCAGTCGGGACCCGCGCCGATCATCCTGGCGGGTGAGTTGGCCTTGGCGAGAGGCTTTGCCTTACCTGCGCCCCGTACTCAAGGGGCCGAAAACCATAACCGGAAACCGGTCGGGAATCCACAGTTACGCCCTCGCGGCAAATATCGAATTTGCAAATAAGCAAATAGAAAGTCTGAATGTCGATAAATCCAACGGAATCCCGAACCGACGGCCGCGCCCCGAAAGGGCCGGGTAGTCGCACGTGACCAATGGCCAGCCCTGCCCTTGCGGGAATATCCCGCTGAACGGCAAGGGTTGTGAAAACACGCCTGCGGGTCTACCGTTGGGCCGGACTGATCCCGCAGACGATCCCGGAACTGTCGAAATATGGACGCGCGCGCCTTAAAACCCGAGGAATATTACGTAGAAGAAGAGCCTTACTACGAACCGGTCGGCAACGAGATCGAGGTATTCGACGCGGCCTACCGGAACCAGTTGCCGGTATTGCTGAAAGGTCCCACCGGCTGCGGGAAGACGCGATTTATGGAATATATGGGCTGGCGCCTGAGGCGACCACTCATCACCGTATCGTGTCACGACGACCTGACGGCCTCCGATCTGGTAGGCCGATATCTCGTCACCGCCGGGGAAACGGTCTGGGTCGACGGCCCCCTGGCGCGTTCCGTGCGTGCCGGGAGTATCTGTTATCTGGACGAAATCGTCGAAGCGCGCAAGGACACCACCGTGGTGATCCATCCGCTATGCGACGACAGGCGTGTCCTGCCCATGGAGAAGCTGGGTCAACTGCTCGAGGCGCCCCGGGAATTCTGCATGGCCATCTCGTACAACCCGGGCTACCAGAGCGTACTGAAGGACCTCAAGCAAAGCACCAGGCAGCGGTTCATCGCACTGGAGTTCGACTATCCCTCCGCGACGCTGGAACAAAAGATCATCGAGAACGAGACCGGGGTCGATTCGGGTACGGCGCGACAACTGGTCAAATTTTCTCATATGACCCGCAACCTCAAGGGAAACGGACTGGACGAGGGGGCAAGCACACGACTGCTGGTCCATGCGGCCAAACTGATTGTTTCGGGGATCGACCCGGTAACGGCTTGCGGCTGTTCGATCTCCCAGGCCCTCACCGATGATCCCGAAATGCTTCAGGCCGTCAACGAACTGAGCGCATCGGTCTTCTAGTCCATAGCTGATAGCTGATAGCTGCTCACAGGCTTAATGCAATTGTGGTCCGACGGGTGCACCGCCGTGCTGAATCTCCTCGTGAGTGGCGTCGCGTATGTCGCGGACCTCGATGTGAAAGGTGAGCGTTTTTCCCGCCAGCGGATGGTTACCGTCGACCGTGAGCCTGTCGTTCTCGATCTTTGAAACGAAGAACTTGCGTGTCTCTCCGCGATCGTTCTGCATCTCGACCTCTGCACCGATCTGCCGGAATTGCTCCGGCACGTTGGAAATGTCGTCGGCAAACGTCAGCTCGGGGTCGTGCTGGCCAAATCCCTCTTCCGGATTCATTTCCACCTCGACGCGGTCGCCGGCACGGTGGCCCTGCATCGCGGCCTCGATTTTCTCGAACATGCCGCTGTCGGCGCCATGCACGTAACTGACGGGGATGTCGATCTGCTCCACGACCTCCCCGTTCTGATCCGTAATGGAATAGGTAAACTGAACGAACTTGTGTTTTCCCACACGCTGCTGCGTCACGCGCTTTCTCCTTTGCTGGACCACGTTTCCCGGGTGGACGATGTGCGATAATAGCGCAGACGTTAGCGACCCAACCAGCACAGGTAGCGCCCTGCACTCCGCCCTTTCGACAGATGACACCGATCCCACAGACAATCAGGCAGACCCGGAACGATTTCGCAGACTTGTCGGCCCGAATCTCCGGTTTGCTCGGCCGCACACCGGGTTCCGCCACCGTTCAGGCGCCACACGATCTTCTCGATGGGATCGCACGGTTTCTGGAAATCGCCGAACGTGCTGAAGACGCCAACGGGGGGGAGCTGGATCGCGAAGATATCGGTCAGCTGGGCGAGTATGGTCTCGACCTGATCTCGAACCTGGACGCACAGCTGCAGGCCGGCGGCGGCGAAACGTTTCGCACCAGCCTGCGACCGGTGACCCTCTCGATCACCGGCTGGATCGTACGCGGCGGTGGAACGGTCCAGGCGCTCGAGCCAGTGGTCAATGCCCTTGCGGAAGAGGCGAATCGTCACGCCGAACCCCGGACGTTGCGGCAGATAGAGGCACTAATGACCAGTGTGCTCGACGCGTGTCCGGACTTCGTTCGCAACGATCTGGAACAACTGAATCCCGCACGACCGTGGCGCGTCCTGCACCTGAACCGGTGCATCACCGCAACCCGTACCCGCGAACCGGAGATCATGGAGCGCGTGTTCGACGATTTCATCCAGACGCTGCCCGACGAGGCGCCCGGGTTCTTTACCGAAGGAATGAGTGAGATGGACAGGGTCGGCTATCCACCCCGGGTGCGGCAGGTCATGCAGCGATACTACGACCGCTTCGCACGCAATCAAATGAATTGATTTCCTCCCCGACCGGACGATCGGGCAGAGACTCATTTCCAGATCATCATGCCCGGACTGTCAGCGGGAAACGGTTCGAACCCGTATCGCGCGTAGAAATTCTCGAGACCCGGTGCCGACATCAAGCCGATAAAGGCCCCGGGTCCGCACGCGGCGTCCAGGTATCCCCGCACCCGTTCCATGATGGAACCACCCAGTCCCTGCCGCTGAAAAGCGGGATGGACAAGAATGTCCTGCACATAGAAGTACACGCCGCCGTCGCCGACGACGCGACCACAACCAACGACCCTGCCGCCGTGCTCCGCGCACACGGTGTATAGCGACCGGTCGAGCGACCGTGACGCGACGGCCTCGGAAAACCCGTGCCAACCGACGGCATCGCGCAGGTCAAGGTATTCCTGCGCTGAAGGCGCACGCTCGACGAAGGTCACGTCCACAACGACGCCTTTGTGCCCTTGTCGCTGACCCACCGACGGAAACGGCTCGATCGCGAGAATCCGGCTGACCCTTCCAGGCCCGCGATCATCCCGATTCGATCGAGGCGTTTCCCCCAGTTTTGTTGTCTGAACCCGATCACGCATTCCCGGTCGGGATAAAGTCCGACAAAGGAGATTCGGGCCTCACATCCACCAGGATCGTCTCTTGCAGCGGGATCTCGCCGGCGGCGATGTGGGGAAGCAACTCACCCGCAACCTGCTGTATGGTCAGCATGCCGAACCGGTCCGCGCTATGCTCGTCCTCCTCGCCGATCTTCCTCCGCAAATCCTGCAAATAGCCGCGCATCTCCCGCACCTGGGCATCGATCGCGAGCGCACGGTATCCGTCCGTGAATTCGATCCTCAACTGGTGACCGTTACCCTCCTCGGACTCGACCAGTTGAATGCGCATGGGACCTTCGATCAGCATCAGACTCTCCTCAAGGATTCCAGAATGTAGAGCAGGACCTCCCCGTCCCCGGATGACAGGCCGTGCCCCTCGTCGGAGTAAACCGTTCGCGCCCTGCCGCGCAGCGCGATCACCCCGTTCAGATCCTGGCTCCAGTCCGGCACCACCATGTCACCCATACCGAGCAAACCGCCGTCCTTGCGACGCACCACTGACACGTAGACCGACTCGGGATGTGGCTGCCGGTTCAGCCAGCCAAGCAGGTTTCCGGGATTCTCCCGCGCAAGGTCGTAATAGAGCCCCTGCGATCGGTTGAGGACGCCCGCCCCGAGCCAGGGCGCGATCCAGCCGAGTGGGCTCTGCCCCGCCATCAGACCGATCTCGGCGCTTTCGGTGCCGCGGTTCGGGCTGGCGATTGTCACCAGAAGCGAGACGGGGATATCCGGGTGTCGAACCATATACAGCCGCGCGACCACCCCGCCGGCCGAATGACCCACCAGGGCAAGGGAATCTTCCGGATAGCCGGACCGCAACCGGGCGACATAGGCCGTCAGGATCTGCTCCTGCACCATCATCGGGGCCTCGGTGGGAAGTGCCACGGTGACGAAGCGCCGCCCATGATCGGGCGCATTGCGCATCCCCGCGACCTGACCACCCATCAGGGAGAGTTCTCCGGCATCGACCCATCCAGACCGCTCGAGTTGACTGGTCACGCCGGTTTCGCGCCACGCGTTACCCGAACCCAGGTAACCCTGAAGCAGGATCAGCGTCTGCGCATGCAGGGACCCGCACGCCGTGGCGATCAGCAGTGCCGATGTGACGACGGCCAGTTTTTTCAGAATTCTATCCATGATTCGGCACCTCTTCCCAGGCGGATCTCCCTGAACGGGACAACCCGCGCCTAATTCAAGTAACAGGCCCACCTCGCTTGACTCGGGTTTCCTCGAAACCACAATCGTGACTGGCCGCACCGGGAAACCGAAGATCAATCCGGCGTCCCTCCGCCAGTTTACACAAATCCCGGAAATACCATGACAATGCGGGGAAACGCGGGGCCGCCGTCGATCCGTGGGGAAATCGCCTGCGCCGACCTGCTAGAATACCCGACCGCATTACTTGGTTTTATGTCTATCCGGAAGGCCCGCACATGCCCCAACTATCCGAAAGCGATTCAACTCATATTGTCGAAGGTACGCGTCGCAACTTCGACGAGATCGTGCTTTCGAATTCCCGGGTCGGCCCGGTGCTCGTCAACTACTGGTCACGCGGTGCCGGGCCGTGCCTGAGACTTTTTCCGGTCCTGGACACACTTGTCAGGGATTTCGGGGGACGAGTGCTGCTGGTCAACATCGACACGGACAGCGAAGGCGGTGTCGCGCGGAAATATGGGGTCGCCAGCGTCCCCACCCTGAAACTGTTTCGCGATCGCAAGGTCCTGGAAACCATCCACGGCTACCAGTCGGACCGGAACCTGAGGACGATCCTCGGGCGATATATCACCCCGCCCGACGGAGAACCTGTTCAGGAGGCCCTGGGGATCTACCACCGGGGCGATCGAACCCTTGGCATGCAACGACTTGCCGAGGCGGCAGTGAACGACCCCTCGGGCGCGCGTGCCCCCCTGGCGATGGCGAAACTGTTGTGGAATGAGCAAAGGCCGGACGAGGCGCATCGACTGCTCTCGGCCACCCCCCCGTCGGTCAAGGAAGATACCGAAGTCCGGGACCTGCTGGCGCATCTGGAATTCTTCATCTCGGCTCGCGACGCCCCTGATGCCGCAGGGCTCACCGACCGAACCAGGGATATCCCCGACGACCTGGAAGCCCGCTTTCAACTCGCCTCACTCAGGCTGATGGAGGATGATGTCGAGGGCGCGTTGACGTTGCTGCAAGAGATCGTGGAGCAAAACCGGACCTTCAGGAACGGGGCGGCGCTACGCGGTATGCACGCACTGTTCCGGATGCTGGGAGAGAACAGCAAACTGACGACACGGTTTCGCGGAAAACTGGGCAGATCACTCGCCTGAGCGGCCCCGAGCCGGGGCCAGGCTGACAGATCAGACCAGGGCGGGCTCGTCCGCCCCCTGCCATCGCCGGGCCGAGTCGTCCTGAGAAAATATCCCGCGCATCAGCCTGCGGGTCGGGGTTGCGTCCCTGAATATGAAAATCGCGCCGAGAAGCTCATTCGACGGTCCGCGTAACGGAGATGCGGTACCCGCGAGCGGGATTCGCCTGCCTCCCTGGGCTACGAGTACGTCGTCATTGCCCGTCAATTCCATTGCGCCGCTGGCGAGACAGGCAGACAGCGGGTCATGGCTCGATCGGCCCGCGCCCTCGTCCACGACAAAAAAGCGACTGGCAAAGAACCATCCGACCAGCTGTTCGGGCTTGTAACCGGTCAGATCGGTACAGACGCTGTTCAGGTAGTGAATCCGGCCAGCGGTATCGGTGCAGATCACAGCCTCACCAGCACTCGCTACCGACAATCCGGCGCCGTGATGGCGGCGGAACCACTGACGCAACGCGTCCGCCGGGGTGCAGTCGTCCGCGCCGAGACATGCAGCGCCCTCCGGGCAACTTCCGTACATGACTCTTTCCCTTGGTGGTAGCCAATATAACTGGCTGATATTTTTAAAATATATTCCCCGAACGACGGTATCCCGTCGATTCGGACATCGCTTCGAGGCGATTGGATTTTCGGGCACTCTAGCGCAATTCGTATCGGCTGGCTATTGTGGTGAATGCTTACCTCACGGCAGCCGCCGGGCCGGCTCGCTGACCTGAGATCGGGGGCGTCTATAATTGCCGGAGCGAGCCTTAGGCGATTGCCGGAAAATGACATACCAGATTGCGCAGGATTTTCGTTCGTCATCAAGGCGCGGCAACAGGCGCATAGTCGAACTATGTAACGGTTATCGCAACACAGAGGACGGACGAAAAGACAAGCAGGATGGTATGTCATTTGACAGAAATCGCCTTAATACGCACCGGGCCCGCCCCAAGCCAACCCAGCGCGGCAAGCGCCCGATCATGCACAATCCAGACCCCCATCAGATCGAACAGGCCGCAAACGAGCCCACGGGCTCGCGTACCGCCGCGTTCTGCGAGATTGTTCGCGACCACATGGATCGCGCACCTGTCGCCGTCCCCCCTGAGGCGTCCACGGCCGGGGTGGTGGATGCAATGCGTGAAAGTGGCGGGTCAAGTGTCGTCGTCCTGGGGACCGACGGGGCGCCGGCAGGGATCCTGACGGAACGCGACGTCGTGCGGCGTCTGGCGTTCCAGGACGTTGCCGCCGAACCGGTCGCTGGTTTCATGAGTTCGCCCGTGCACACCATTCAGGAAAGTGATTACCTGTTCCATGCCATCGCGAGCATGAGGCGACTCAACCTGCGCCACATGCCCGTGCTGGATGCAACCGGCAGGCTTTCCGGGCTGTTGCACCTGCACAGGGCGCTGGCAGACGCCTCCTGCCCCTTGATGCAGCAGATCGACGTCCTGACCCACGAAGCGACCATGGAGGGGCTGGCAAAGGTCAAGAACGCCCAGGTCGACGTGGCTCACGCGCTGCTCGAGGAGCAGGTGCCGGCCCGTGACATCCAAAGGCTGCTGACGCAGATCAACAATGATATCTACCGGCGTATCGTCGGGATGCAGATCACCGCGATGAAAGAGGAGGGGCTCGGGGAACCGCCCGTGCGATTTGCCGTGATCGTGATGGGATCCGGCGGGCGCGGAGAAAGCTTCCTGTTTCCGGACCAGGACAACGGCTTCGTGCTCGAGGACTACCCAGATTCAATGCACCCTCGCGTCGACCGGTATTTCATCGAGCTCGCCGAGCGGATGACCACCGGCCTGGACGAGGTTGGCATTTCGCTCTGCCGGGGTTATGTCATGGCCACCAACCCACTGTGGCGCAAGTCACTGGACCAGTGGTTCATGCAGCTGAGGCACTGGATGGCGGCCGCAAACCCCAATATCCTGCGCCTGACGGATGTCTTCTTTGATTTCACCCCCGTGGCGGGGGACCGGAAACTTGCGGCTGCGCTTCGCGACCGGCTGACCCGGATGGCACGCGGAAATTACGGTTTTCTTCGTGAAACCCAACGCGCTCAGGAGGGGCACGGTGTCGCGCTCGGCCTGTTCGGCCGTCTCTCGCCGGACCACAGTCCCGGTCCGTGGAAGGGAAAACTGAACCTGAAATACCACGGGCTGCTCCCCCTCGTGGAGGCAGCGCGCCTTCTTGCCTTACGCGAAGGCATCGCCGACACCTCGACGCCAGCGCGTCTCGGGCAGTTGCGGCGCGAGGGCGTCCTGGACGCGAATGAGTATGACTACCTCAACGGGGCTTTCCAGCTGATCACAGAACTGGTGCTGAGACTGCAGCTGGCGGATCTCAAGTCAGGCCGTCAGGTCGGCGCCTGGATCGCAACCGACGACCTGACCCGACGGGACAAGGACATGCTACGCGACGGGCTGCTCGCCATTCAGCGATTCAAGTCCCGGGTAAGGATGGACCTGACCGGCGACCTCTTCTAACCGGCTCTAACCGGCCGGCTCAGAATCCTTCCTGCCGCTTGCGGATCTCGATCGCTCTCATTGACACTTCCGCCGCCTCTCCCAGCGTCCGGATCCCCTGACCGGGCAGCAGATCCAACAGGTGCAGATAGATCCCCGCGGTGGTCATCGCGTCACCGATCGCTGTGTGCCGGTCGGTCACCTCGACGCCCAGCCGGGCCGCGATCGCATCGAGAGTGTGGTCCTCGGCGTGGTCGTGCAGGTTAACCGAAAGCAGCAGCACATCGAGTACCGGGTTGTCGAAGCAAACCCCGGCGGTAGTTTCCTTCATGCGCAGGAACTTCATGTCGAATGCGGCATTGTAGGCGACCAGCACGGCATCTCCCACGTACTCGCGAAACCGCTTCAATGCCTCGGTAACCGGAGGTTCATTCGCGACCCGTTCGTCTGTGATGCCGTGGAAGCGAACGGACGCCCGTGGAATGTGGCGGCCGGGATTGACGAACTGATCGAATGTCTCGCCCTGAATGATCTGGCCATTGACGATTCGTACCCCGGCGATCGAAACGATCTCGTCGCCTTCGGACGGGCGCAAGCCGGTGGTCTCTGTATCGAAAACGACATATTCCAGATGTCCAAGATTGCAGTCTGCCTGAGACTGCCATGTGGCGGGCAGTGCGCCGAGAGCGAAATCGTAGAACTCGGGCCTCGAGGGGAGTGGACCCTTCGCGGGTCCCTGTTGTCTGCCGGACGCGGGAAAATTCAGTTTCACAACCGGCCGCAACGGGCCCGCTTCCGCCGCATTTCCGTCCGGAACCAGCGTCCCGGCAAGGGTGATTCCACCCGGCACCCGGTTCAGGGCCTCCGCCACCCATTCCGCAATCGTGTTCGTGCCCGCACCGGGACCTTCCCACCGGATCTCGATATCGACTCCGCGCTCCGTGCCTGCCGTGGCCATCTCGAACTCGCGAACGCCGGCGAACTCGCTGGCGCGGTTCACGATGTGCTCGAGGAGTTGCGCGACGTCGTGGCTGTCGACACGCAGCCAGTCAGATGCATCGGTGACCGTTACCCGGATCCGATGACGCTCCAGCAGCCCGTCGGCGATCACGCGCAACAGGTCCCCGCCATAGATGTCGCTCGAAACCCATTCCGCGGCGACCAGGGCCCGTGTGTCGGCCTCGAACGTGTCGACGCGCGTCTCGAGTTCCGCTACCGCCGCGACGATCCCGCTCAGCTCTTCTTTCGCCATCTCGCCTCCGGCCTTCACCACGAGCGCCTTCAACGCGGCACGCAGCGCACCGGGGGACTCGCGCAGTCCGCTCAGCGTGGTCCGCAACAGGGTGTTCCGTACTTCGACCTGCCGCCGTCGTCTGGTCACATCCTCCAGTGCAAGCAGAAATCCGGGGGACTCCGGACCGGTACCTTCTCCCGGCCGAAGTGGGCCCACGCGGCAACGCAGCCAGATTTCCGCGCCCTTTACGGCGCACTGGAACTCGGAGGCTGCGGTTTCCACCGCCTCGGCGCCCCCCGTGTTGAACAGTCCACGCGCGTGATCGATCGGGGCACGATCCAGAATCCGGTAGATGGATCGCCCCAGACCCAGTGCCGGATGTGCGTTCAGGGCCCGTAAAGCGGCGTCGTTGTAGAGCAATATGCGACCGTGCGCATCACACACGATGATACCTTCGTGCAACTCCCTGACGATCTGCTCGAGTCTCGTCCGTCGGGTCTCCTCGGCTGCCGCGCCGGTAAGCAAAGCACCCCGCAAATCACCGCGTGCGGCGTGCAATTCCGTGCCGAGCCCGTGTACGTGATCCGGCAGGTGTCCGAGAAGGTGAGTCCGCGGCAGTTCCAGCTCGTGGGCAGCATGGGTTGCGCGCATGATCGCGGCACCCCGGTCCAGCGCGGCCAGGGGCTTCAGCAGCATGAGATCGGCCACCGCGACAAGGACCGACTGGAGTACCACCAGGAGAAAAGCGAGCGCGCCGAGGACAAGCAACAGACGGGATTCCCAGGCGGGCACCGCGTGGTCGCCAATCGCCAGCAAGTAACCCGCGAAGGCGATGAGGCACAGTTCCAGGGAAATGAGTACAGCCGTGGAGATCCAGACCTTGCCCCGAATCGAAAGGCGTGGTTCCCCGCCCCGTTCGCCTCCAGCGGGCTGCTGAAAAACGCTCATACGGCACGATTCGGCGTTGAAATTCGGCTCTGAGTGCTCATTTACTGAATGTAAACTGCGCCTGCTCGCCAAGATTCGCCTTGTTTCGCACTCACCCGAGACTTTTCCAACAGCCAGCCAGTGCTCCCGGTTCCGGTGGTCACGATCGATTCCGGTGGCATCTGCCCGGGCCTCCAGACAAGGACAAAGTGATTGCCGGAGCTGGATTATAGACCGGCGTGAGGCCCCGAAGACCGACCAATACCTTTGGCGAGAGCGCATCAATCGTTGTATATTGCGATCTTTCAGGGGCGGCACCGTTCACACGCATCGTGTTCCGCTGTACCAGCACCCGCAAGAAGAAAGCGGGTCGCCTCCGGAATTGGCTCGCAGGGCAGCAGAAGATACCGGCCCGCGACGTCGCTCACTGCCGGGCTCGCGGTTTCGAATCGTGGGACGGACCCGAAAACCGCCGATGGACTACAGACACAATGGATCCAAAAATCGTCTGGCTTTTCGTATTCGTCGCGCTCTACTGGTCGTATTGTATTTTTTGGGGCATCAAGGGGGCACTGTCCGCCAAAACCGCCAGCGACTATTTCATCGCTGGCCGCTCGATCTCACTATGGGTGTTCGTACTGGCGGCGACGGCGACGTCGTTTTCGGGCTGGACCTTTATGGGTCACCCGGGTCTGCTGTACCGGGACGGTTTCCAGTATGCCTACGCCTCCTTTTACGCGATCACCATCCCGTTCACCGGCGTCATCTTTCTCAAACGCCAGTGGATGCTGGGAAAGCGCTTCGGCTTCGTCACACCGGGCGAGATGCTGTCCAGCTACTTCCGGTCCGACACGATCCGCCTGCTGGTGGTGCTCGTCGCCCTGGTTTTTTCCGTCCCCTACCTCGGCGTGCAACTGAGGGCCTCGGGATTCCTGTTCAACGTGCTCACCGACAACATGCTCAGTGTCAACGTGGGCATGTGGATGCTCTCCGCCGTCGTTATCATCTATGTGGCCTCAGGGGGCCTGCGGGCGGTGGCCTACGTCGACACGGTGCAGGCGATCCTGCTCGCCTTCGGCATCATCGCGATCGGTGTCATCGCCATCCACTTTGTCGGCGGCTGGGACAAGCTGAACGAGGGCATCGCGGCACTGGCGCAATTCGACGAGAAGCGCACACCTGACGGCTACAGCCACTACATCGCGATACCGGGTGTCATCCAGTTCGTCAGCAGCGGGCCTTCGGCGACCGGTGGGGCGTGGACCGGCATCATGATCCTGACCTACATGTTCGCCCTCATGGGTATCCAGTCGGCCCCGGCATTCTCCATGTGGGCCTTCGCCAACCACAATCCCAAACCCTTCGCGCCGCAACAGGTCTGGGCATCGGCATTCGGAATCGGCTTCATCCTGATGGTCTTCACCGCCATGCAGGGGCTTGGCGGACACCTGCTGGGCGCCGATGTCGCTTTTGCCGCCGCGCATCCCGAACACGTCAACAACGTGATGCAGGCCGGGCTGCACGGCAAGGACCTGATGGCGTCCGACGGCAAGCAGGGCATGCTCGTACCGCAGCTGATGTATCTACTTGGCGGGACGGCCCCGTGGTTCGTCGGCCTGCTGTCGGTGTGCGCCCTGGCCGCCATGCAGTCTACCGGTGCGGCCTACATGTCCACCGCCGGCGGCATGCTGACCCGGGACGTACTCAAGCGCTACGTCATGCCCAACGCCACGCACGGCCAGCAGAAGTTCTGGGGCCGCATCGGTGTGGTCGTTATCGTGCTGGCCGCCCTGGTCGTCGCCACGACCGCGACCGATGCCCTGGTGCTGCTCGGCGGCCTCGCCGTGGCGTACGGGTTCCAGATGTGGCCGGCGCTGATCGCGGTGTGCTGGTGGCCCTGGCTGACGCGAGCCGGGGTCGTCGTTGGCCTTGTCCTCGGGTTGATCGCGGTGACCATGACCGAAAAGCTCGGCGCCGACGTCTTCGCCCTGCTCGGCATGGAACCGCTCTGGGGTCGCTGGCCACTGACCATCCACTCGGCCGGCTGGGGCATCCTGTTCAACTTCGGCTCCGCGATCCTGATCTCCGCGATCACCCAGCACAGCGCCGATCACGAGCACAAGATGACCTATCACAGGTTCCTGCGTGATCACGCCAGCCTGCCCGAGTCGAAAAAGGGGCTGGTGCCTGTCGCGTGGATCGTGACACTGGTCTGGTTCTTTTTCGGAATCGGACCGGGCGCGGTCATCGGCAACACGATCTTCGGCAATCCCAACGATGCGCAGACGTGGCTGTTCGGGATCCCGTCCATATGGGCCTGGCAGCTCCTGTGGTGGGCACTGGGTGTGGCCATGATGTGGTTCCTGGCCTATCGCATGGAGCTGTCCACGGTCCCCTCGCGCGAGATCGAGGTATTGCACGAAGACATCGGAGACGTGCATATGGACCTCGACAAGCCCTGAACCCACCGGGGAGGGGAGGACTTGACCTCCCCTCCGCATCAACGGCGGCAGTCGGGCGACGCGCCCCGCCGACTCCATCCATGCAGGCATGACGAACTATTTTCTCTTTTCGGTGCTGATTCTCGCGCTGTTACTGTTCTTTCCGGTCACACGCCTGATCTGGGTGATGAGTGTGCGGCGACTGCAGCGTCGCACTCGGCGGGAGTTATCGGATAGCGAGATCCAGGGGCAACTCAATCGGGCGCGCGTCGTCGGCGCCGTCCTCTCGCTCCTGTTTTCCTGGTCGTTCAACCTGTTCCTCACCTCTCCTGCGGTCCATGCGTGAATCGCAGTACCGCGGATTGATGACCGTGGCCGCATTGATGACGGCAACCTGGCTCGGCTGGTCGATATACAACGGCGTGTTGAAAGAAGAGTCCCCGGGGGACGCCGACTATCTCGCCGGTAGTACGGCGTTTGAGGATGGCCAGTACCTCAAGGCGCTCCACGACTTCGACGCCGCACTCGAGACCCACCCTGAACACATCCATGCCCGGCGCGGAAGGGCGCGCAGCCTGATGCAGCTCGAACGATTCGACGAGGCGCTGGCGGAATTTGATACCGCCATCGTTGCGGAACCTGGCTTTGGTCCCACCATCGCAAACCGGGGCATCCTTCACGATCGTATGGGAAACTACCAGAGCGCGCTGGCGGATTACGAACAGGCGATGCGCCTGGCCCCCGATCTTGCCGACGGACCCGGGTGGATGACACGGTTTCTGCGCAACCAGCCTGAACGCCCGCCGACAATCGTCGACCGCGCGCGCTATCTGCGTGCCGAACTCGAGAAGCCGGAGGTGGAACGCGTGATGCGCATACCCGAGCAGGATGCGACCCAGCGCCCCTACAAGATGTAGCGATGGCGGCCGATCGGCGCATCGCACGCCTGCAAGTTAAGCGCCTGTTAAAACAGCCGCAGGATATCCACGAACAGCACCCGGATACAGAACACAAGTGCAATACAGCCAAACAACAGTCTGACGAAGTCGGTTTCACCGTCTTCGTCCCTGTAGGTGATACCGTGCCACGCGATGGCGCCGGTAACGATGACAAAAAACCAGTCGAACATTGGCATTTCAACGGGGAACGGCGAAACCATGGATGACGTCGGTTCCCGCCACCGCTAGACTTACCCGCCCCCCTTTCATATATAAGGAGTAATCGAGATGTCCGACACGAAAGTGTACCCCGTCCCGGAATCCTCTGCGTCCCGCGCCTGGATTACCGACGGACAGTACCGGCAGATGTATCAAAGCTCCATCGATGACCCGGAGGGCTTCTGGTCGGAACAGGCCTCCCGCTTTGTCACCTGGTTCAAACCCTGGGACAAGGTGCTGGACTGGGATTACCACAAGGGTCAAATCCACTGGTTCCAGGGCGGCAAGCTGAACGTGTCGTGGAATTGCCTTGATCGCCACCTGGAGACGCGGGGCGACCAGGTTGCCATCATCTGGGAGGGTGACGACCCGGCCGTGGACCGCAAGATCACGTATCGTGAACTCCACCACGAGGTCTGCAAGTTCGCCAATGTGCTCAAATCCCGGGGAGTGGACAAGGGCGACCGCGTGTCCATCTACATGCCGATGATCCCCGAGGTCGCCGTAGCCATGCTGGCCTGTACCCGGATCGGCGCCGTACATTCGATTGTCTTCGGCGGATTCTCTCCCGAGGCGCTCAAGGACCGCATCCTGGACTCCGACTGCCGCGTCGTGATTACCACGGACGAGGGGCTGCGCGGCAGCAAACCGGTACCGCTGAAGACCAATACCGACAAGGCCCTGCTCGATTGCCCCGACGTCCATACCGTGGTCACGGTCAGGCATACCGGCGGCGAAATATCCTGGCACGATGAACGCGACGTCTGGTATCACGAGGCGATGCAGAAGGCCTCCCCGGAATGTCAGGCCGAAGAGATGGACGCCGAAGACCCCCTGTTCATCCTTTATACATCCGGGTCGACCGGCAAACCCAAGGGCGTACTGCATACGACCGGGGGCTATCTCCTGTATGCCGCGATCACCCACAAGTATGTCTTTGACTACCATGACGGTGATATCTACTGGTGTACGGCGGACGTCGGCTGGGTCACCGGGCATTCGTATATCGTGTACGGCCCCATGGCGAACGGCGCCACGACGCTCATGTTCGAGGGGGTGCCCACCTATCCCGACGGAGGCCGCTTCTGGCAGGTGATCGACAAACACCAGGTCAACATCTTCTACACCGCGCCCACGGCGATTCGCGCCCTGATGAGTCTCGGCGACGAACCGGTCAGGAAAGCGTCCCGTTCCAGCCTGCGCCTGCTCGGCAGCGTGGGGGAACCGATCAATCCCGAAGCCTGGGAGTGGTACTACAACGTGGTCGGCGACGGGCGCTGCCCCATCGTCGACACCTGGTGGCAAACCGAAACCGGGGGCATATTGATCACCCCGCTGCCGGGCGCCACCGCCCTGAAACCGGGTTCCGCCACCCGGCCCTTCTTCGGCATCGCCCCGGCCCTGCTCGACGGGGAGGGCAACACCCTGGAAGGCGCGACCAGCGGCAATCTCGTGATTACCCGTCCCTGGCCGGGCCAGATGCGGACCCTTTATGGAGACCATGAGCGTTTCATCGACACCTATTTCAAGATGTATCCGGGCTACTACTTCACGGGCGACGGGGCACGTCGCGACGAGGACGGCGACTACTGGATCACCGGACGCGTGGACGACGTCCTCAACGTCTCCGGACACCGCATGGGGACCGCGGAGGTGGAAAGCGCCCTGGTCCTTCACGAGCACGTCGCCGAGGCCGCGGTGGTGGGTTACCCTCACGAGATCAAGGGCCAGGGGATCTACGCCTATGTCACGCTGATGAAGGGCGTCGGACCGACGGACGAGCTGAAAAAGGAACTGGTGACCCTGGTGCGCAGCGAGATCGGCCCGATCGCCTCTCCCGACGTGATTCAGTGGGCGCCGGGCCTGCCGAAGACCCGCTCCGGAAAGATCATGCGGCGTATCCTGCGCAAGGTGGCCGCCAACGAGCTGGACTCCCTCGGCGATACCTCGACGCTTGCCGACCCCACCGTGGTTGAAGACCTGGTCGAGAACAGGGCAAATAAATAGCACCACCCGGTTGCGACGGGCGGCAGGGAGTCTCACCCCTGCCGCCCCCACCCACTGAATCTCTGCGCCCCCTGCCGTCCCGCATCACGCGGGAGGGGAGATCCCGACGTCGATTGCCCACCGCCATCATTCCCGCTCCTCCCGGGCGGGTGGGGTAGCCAGGGCTGAAATTCGATCCACGCCCTGTGCTTTCGGCCTGTCTTTTTACATCGCCCTCGGGCCCGGCCCGTGTTGCACATTCGTCACACCCCGGCCTCGAACCCACTCGGGTCAACCGCACCAGCATCCCGGATGCGCATTACACACACTCACGCCGTCCCGGCATTGTGATCTCCTCCCCACTCCATCCTTGCGTTAGTCCCTAATGTGCTACACTGAGTGTATAAAAACTACAAGACCCCCGGTTTCACCTCGAAAAAGTGTGACCCTCATCACGAAAAAATGGCCGCCGGATTTAAAAAGATGTTGTTTATTTGCACTTGTGTTGCTTTTTTGAATTCTTGTTGTAAACTAGAGGCATGTAGGTAGCGACGCTTACGCACCGCGCCACATAAACTTAAGTAGTTTTTAAAATAGTAATGTTCACGCAGGAGAACTCCTCATGAAAAAGAATCTGCTCGCAGTCGCCATCGCCGGCGTCATGGCAGTTCCCGCCGCGGGTTTCGCGGCAGGTCCGACCCTGTACGGTCAGGCTCACATTTCCTTGGACTACATCGATAACACCTCCGACAACGCGCTTCGCACCTCCAGCAACTCCTCGCGCTTCGGCATCAAGGGCTCCCAGGAGCTGTCCGACTCCCTGTCGGCGATCTACCTGTTCGAATGGGGCGTCGACATGGGCAACGACAAGGACGTGCTCGTCAATCGTAACCAGTACGCCGGTTTCAAGCACGACGCCTTCGGCACCCTGGTCATGGGCCGTCACGACACCCCGACCAAGGTCATCGGCCGCAAGGTCGACCTGTTCTGGAGCACGCAGCTGGGTCAGAACCGTGCCCTCGTCGCGGGTAACAACTCCGACGCGCGTCCGCCTCAGGTCCTCGGTTACATCTCCCCGAACTTCGGCCCCGTGCATGTCTTCGGCGCCTACATTGCCGACCTCGGCGGTGTTGGCACCAACCTTGACCCTGCCGTAGACGACAACGACAACAACGCCTTCAGTATCGCGGCGATCTACGATCAGGGCGGCCTGTTCGCGGCGGTCAGCTACGACTGGTTCAACGACAAGGGCGGCCTGGCTAACGAGGGTGGCAACGCGGAAGCCCCGCAGAACCTCCGCGTGGTGGGCAAGTACGGCTGGAACAACTTCACGGTCTCCGGCCTGTTCCAGTACAACAACAACCTCGTCGGCTTCGACGACAACCAGTGGCTCGCCGGCGGCGGCCTTGCCTACAAGATGGGCAAGAACACCCTGAAGGGCCAGGTCTACTATGCGGGTGAGCAGGACAAGACCGATGACACCGAGGCGCTGCAGTTTGCCCTGGGTTGGGATCGCAACCTGAGCAAGGCCACCGCGGCCTACGTGGCCTTCTCCGGCATACAGCCGGGCAGCAACGCAGCGAACGCCCGGGGTGTCACGTATGCGCTCGGCGGTCCGGGTCACGGATTCAACTTGCCGGTCGTCTCCGACGAGTTCGAATGGGGCATCTCCGCGGGCTACCGCATCAAGTTCTAAGTCTG